>NZ_JBITGG010000011.1:0-243252 GCF_044456765.1 Micromonospora sp. NPDC050784
TTGTAACACAACTTCGCACCCGGGTCCGCCGCCCGCGCCGCCCGGAACGCCGCCTCGATCCAGTCGTTGCCGGTGCGCTGCAGGTTCGAGTCACGACGGGCCCCGGAGTTGCCGTCCGCGAACGCCTCGTTCACCACGTCCCAGGCATAGATCTTGCCCCGGAAGTGCGTCGCGACCTGCGTGACGTGGTTGATCGCCGCGTTACGCAACGCGCTGCCGGACATGCCCTGCGCCCAGCCCGGCTGCTGCTGGTACCACAGCAGCGCGTGCCCGCGCACGCTCATGCCGTTGGCCTGCGCGTGACTGACCAGACGATCACCACCGGTGTAGCTGAACCGACCCTGCTGCGGCTCGGTGGCGTCCCACTTCATCTCGTTCTCGGCCACGACACTGTTGAACTCACGGTTCAGAATCGTCGTGTACGCGCTGGTGGACAGCTTGCCCGTCGCGACAGCCGCGCCGAAGTAGCGGCCCTTCTCGGCCGCCGAGGCCCGGAGGGTCGTGCCGGCGCTGGCCGTGGAGGTCAGCGCCATCGTCATCCCGGCGGCGAGAACGCCGGTAACTGCGATGGTCACCGCCGCTCGCAGGGCTCTTCTGTGATTCATGCGGATTCCTTCTCTGTGGTGGTGCAGCGATGGAGGCGCACGCCCGAATCTGCTCCTGCGACATGGGAAACGGCAGCGCCGGTCGCCGTCGCGGCAGCAGTGCGGGGGAAGTCCTGGCCCGACGTCCGGCATGCCCTGGGCGGACGTCGCGCTCCGAGGGGCCACAGCAGGTTCGCCCGGTGAACCACAGGTGCGGCCGCCCTCAACCATCGACTGTGAGCGATAACATGCCGTTCGTCAAGTCGTAACCATCCGGCCCGGGCACCTGTCGCTCCGGCCGCCGTGGTGGGCACGTCGTCGTGCTGCCGGAGCCGTACGAGCACGGCTCCGGCAGCACCCGTCACTGGAACGAGACGTCGTCGACGAGGAGACCGTCGGTGCCCTCGGCCGTCTCCACGTAGAAGGCGGCACCGGACAGCGTGCCGCTCCACGACACGGTCGTCGTGCCGGTGAGCAGGGTCCAACCGTTGACGTTCACCCCCACCGCCGGGGTCAGCTGGAGGTAGTTCGTCGTGCCATTCGCGGTCAGCGACAGCGTCGCCTTCGCCGACGGGGTGCCGCTCTGTGCGCGTACCCAGACGTTTGTGGTGTAGCTCTTGCCGTTGGTGAGCTTGGCGGTCACGTCCTGGCTCGGGCCGTTCCACGCGCCGGTCCGGCCGGTGATCGAGAGCGACCCGCTGCCGCCGTGCGCGACGGTGGTGTTCCTGGCGAGCGTGCCGCTGCCGTGCACACCCCAGCCCGTCGTGCCGTTCTCCACGTCGCCGTTGGTGATCAGGTTGCCGCTGCCGCCGCCAGTGCCGCTGAACTGCCACCAGTTGATGTTGAACAGGTTGCCGCTGCCGCCGGCGAAGCGCAGGTAGAGATCATGGGTGCCGGTCGCTCCGCTCACCGCGCAGGTGGTGGTGGTCCAGGTCTGCCAACCGCCGGTGCCGCCCACGGTGCAGGTGCCCACGGTCGGGCCGCTGGCGCTGTCGAGGCGTACCTCGATCCGGCCGCCGCTGGTGGCCGACGCGACCCGGGCGCTGAACGAGGTCGCACCCGCGCCGAACGCGACGCCCTTGACCTTGATGTAGTCGCCGTTCTCGATCCAACCGACGTTCATCCCGCCCTCGCCGGACACCTCGGTCTCGATCCCCGAGCCCCACGCGATCGTCTCGGCCTCCTGCCGCACGTACGGGTTCAGCGTGCCCACCTGCGGGGCACCCGTGTTCGTCATCGTGATCGTCGGGAACAGGCCACCGCTGGTGTAGTTGAACTTCTCCACCGCGACCGAGCGGGTGTAACCACTACCACCGGGCAACGCCCCGTTGTGATAGAAGAAATACGAACCACCCTGGAAATCGATCACACCCGCGTGATTGGTGAAACTGGCGCCCTGCCGCGGCATGATCGTGCCGCGGTACGTCCACGGCCCCGTCGGTCCCGTCGCCGTGGAGTACGCGATGAACTCCGAGCAGCACTCCGCCGCGAACACGTTGTAATACAGGCCGTTGCGCTTGAACACCCACGGCCCCTCCTCGTACAACGTCGGCCGACTCGCGTTTCCGGTACGGGTACCGAACCCCGCCGTCGTGAGTGGGATACGCGTCGCGCTGCCGGAGAAAGAGATCATGTCCGGGTTCAACCTCACGTACCACAGGCCCGGGTTTCCCCAGTACAGATACGCCTGTCCGTCGTCATCGACGAAGACGGTCGGGTCGATCTCGTTGTTGCCGACAAGTGGTCGACCGAGCGCGTCGCGGAACGGCCCGGTGGGGCTGTCGGCCACCCCGACGCCGATGACCATCTGCCCGTTGGAGCGCTGGCGCACCGGCACGTACCAGTAGAACTTCCCGTTCCGCGCGACGACCTGGCCGGCCCACGCGTTGGCGTCCGCCCAGGCGAAGGTCGCCAGGCTCATCGGCGAGCCGTGGTCGGTCCAGTTCACCATGTCCGCGGACGAGTACACCCGCCACTCACGCATGGTGAAGTAGGTGGACCCGTCCTCGTCATGTCCGGTGTAGAGGTAGACCCGGCCGTTGTGCACCAATGGTGCCGGGTCCGCGGTGTAGATGTTCTGGACGATGGGGTTGTCGGCCTTGGCCGTGCCCGGGACCAGTGCGAGGACGCAGGCCAGACTCGCCAGCCAGGCGACGGCGCGCCTGGCCCGGCTGGTGGCCCGGGTTGTCGTTCGATCTTTCACCTTCACGATTACTCCCACAGAGAGTGCGCGGTGCGCGATGTCTGACTGGCCGAGCCACCGCTGTCCTGACTGCCGCCCGAACGGGCTTCGCCATTCGCATGCCAGCAGTGACCGGTGGTGGTGTTAGCGCTAACAGCTCTTGGCGGACGCCCCCTCCCCTATCTGACCTGGATTTTTGTGAGGTGCGGGATGACCGTCGTAACCACATCGCAGCATTGGTGTATCGACGTTGACATCGAAGATTTACGATGCACCGTACTGAGCGACCGGTCGGGCGTCAACGGGAGGGCGACCATCGGGATCGGTCACCCACCGTCACGATCCAACGATCACGAGCCCAGCAGGTGTCCGTTTCGGACCAGAGCTGCCACCGGACGCGGCACCGGCCCGGTCACGTCGCCACCGGTCGGGTCGGCGAGGTGCCCCGGGGGTTGCGGGCGTGTTAACGACGAACTATGTTAGCGATCACATCGATGTGCCGCGATAAGCGCCAGGGGTGGGCACCCGGCGTCCACGGCGACCGCGAGCGCGACCCACCACCCACCCGTCGTCGGCCCTGCGCCGCCGACGCCCCCACCGCCATCGATGGCGGCCCCGACGTACCCGGCCACCTGGAGGTTCCCCATGCCACCCCCGCCCCTCAGCCGCCGCCACCTGCTTCAGGCCGCCGGAGCCACCGTGGTGGTCTCCGCGACCGGCGCCGTCGTCTCCCCCGCCAGCGCGTCCGCGGCGGTCGTGCCCCCGGCCCGGTCCGACATCGGCGTCTCGGCGTACGCATTCGACCCCGGTCAGGTACGACTCACCTCCGGTCGCTGGATGGACAACCAGACCCGGACGCTGAACTACCTGCGGTTCGTCGACGTCGACCGGATGCTCTACAACTTCCGCGCCAACCACCGGTTGTCCACCAACGGCGCCGCCACCAACGGCGGCTGGGACGCGCCGAACTTCCCGTTCCGGACCCACATGCAGGGCCACTTCCTGAGCGCGTGGGCGTACGCGTACGCGGTGCTCGGCGACACCACCTGCCGGGACAAGGCCAACTACATGGTGGCCGAGTTGGCCAAGTGCCAGGCCAACAACGGCGCCGCCGGGTTCGGCGCGGGTTACCTCTCCGGTTTCCCGGAGTCCGACTTCACCGCGCTCGAGGCACGGACGCTGTCCAACGGCAACGTGCCCTACTACTGCATCCACAAGACCCTCGCCGGTCTGCTCGACGTCTGGCGCTACATCGGCAACACGCAGGCCCGTACGGTGCTGCTGTCGCTGGCGGGCTGGGTCGACACCCGGACGAGCCGACTGAGCTCCAGCCAGATGCAGTCGATGCTCGGCACCGAGTTCGGGGGCATGAACGACGTGCTCGCCGACATCTACCAGCAGACCGGCGACAGCCGGTGGCTCGCCACCGCACAGCGGTTCGACCACAACTCCGTGTTCAACCCCCTGGCCTCCAACCAGGACCAGCTCAACGGGCTGCACGCCAACACGCAGGTGCCCAAGTGGATCGGGGCTGCCCGCGAGTACAAGGCCACCGGGACCACCCGTTACCGGGACATCGCCAGCAACGCGTGGCGGATCACCGTCGGCGCGCACACGTACGCCATCGGCGGCAACAGCCAGGCGGAGCACTTCCGAGCGCCGAACGCGATCGCCGGGTACCTCAGCAACGACACCTGCGAGCAGTGCAACACGTACAACATGCTCAAACTGACCCGGGAGCTGTGGCTGCTCGACCCGAGCCGGGCGGACTACTTCGACTTCTACGAGCGCGCGCTGATCAACCACCTGATCGGCGGCCAGAACCCGGCCGACAGCCACGGCCACATCACCTACTTCACCCCGCTGCGGCCGGGTGGTCGTCGGGGCGTGGGCCCGGCGTGGGGTGGCGGCACCTGGAGCACCGACTACAACTCGTTCTGGTGCTGCCAGGGCACCGGCCTGGAAATCAACACGAGGTTGATGGACTCCATCTACTTCTACAACGGCACCACGTTGAGCGTGAACCTGTTCGCGCCATCCGTGCTGAACTGGACGCAGCGCGGCATCACGGTCACCCAGACCACCAGCTTCCCGGTCAGTGACACCAGCACCCTGACCCTGAGCGGCTCGATGAGCGGCTCGTGGAGCATCCGGGTGCGGATCCCGTCCTGGACCAGCGGTGCGACGATCGCCGTCAACGGCACGGTGGAGAACGTCGCCGCCACACCGGGCAGCTACGCCACGGTCACCCGCACCTGGGCCGCCGGCGACACCATCACCGTGCGGCTGCCGATGCAGGTCGCCGTCCGGGCCGCCAACGACAACGCCAACGTCGGCGCGATCACGTACGGCCCCTCGGTGCTGGCCGGCAACTACGGCAACACGTCGCTGAGCACCCTGCCCGCCCTCACCGTCTCCTCGATCACCCGGACCAGCACCAGCTCGCTCGCGTTCACCGCCAGCGCCAACGGGTCCACGGTGAACCTCGGCCCCTTCTACGACGCCCACGGCTTCAACTACACGGTCTACTGGAACACCAGCGGAAGCGGCGGCGGCAGCGGCAGCTACCGCCTGCAGAACGTCGGCACCGGGCTGGTCCTCGGTGTCCAGAACATGTCCACCGCAGACGGTGGTCTGGCCGTGCAGTGGAGCGACAGCGGCACCGCCGACCACAACTGGGTGGTCGTGACCGACGGCAACGCGGTCCGGTTCCGCAACGTCAACAGCGGCAAGGTGCTGGGTGTGGAGAACATGTCCACCGCCGACAACGCCCGGGTCCTGCAGTGGGCGGACAACGGCACCGCCGACCACCGGTGGATCCTCGTGGACAACGGCGACGGGACCTACAAGATCCGCAACGTCAACAGCAACAAGCTGCTCGGGATCCTGAACGGGTCGACCGCCATGGGTGCGCAGGCCGTGCAGGATTCGGACAACGGCAGCGCGGACAACAGGTGGCGGCTGGTCCGCAACGCCTGACAGCCGCCCCGCTCGACGGGCTCACCGGCGCGGTCACCCGAAGGCCGCGCCGGTGACGCCGGGCGGACGCCCGCGAGCGGTCGTACAGTGGGGAGGGTCCTGGCCCCAGTGAACGTGGCGGACGTGTCGGCTCGTGCCGCTTCCGCCCGGAAGGAGCACAGTGAACCGCCCCCTCCGCACCACGCTCGTCGGCGCGTTGACCGCCGTCATGCTGGCCACCGTCGCCGTCGCGCCGGCGCAGGCGCACCCCACCGGGCGGCCGCCGGCCGTCCTCGACCTCCCCGACGGTTTCCAGCCCGAGGGCATCGCCACCGCCGGCCGGTACGCCTACTTCGGCTCCCGCGCCACCGGTGAGATCCACCGTGTCGACCTGGTCACCGGCCGGGGCACGACGATCGGCGCGGCCACCGGCACCCCGTCGCTCGGTCTCAAGGTCGACCCACGTGGCCGGCTCTTCGTCTCCGGCGGAACCGCCGGCGACGCCCGCGTGCTCGACACCCGCACCGGCGAGCTGCTGGCCCGCTACCAGTTCGCCACCGCCCCGACGTTCGTCAACGACGTCGTCCTGACCCGCGACGCCGCGTACTTCACCGACTCGAACCGGCCGGTGCTCTACCGGCTGCCGCTCGGTCGCGGTGGGGCGCTGCCGCCCACCGACGCCTTCACCACCATCACGCTGACCGGCGCGTACGAGCAGGTCGGCACCGGCGTGAACCTCAACGGCATCGCCACCACACCGGACGGCCGGGCGCTGATCGTCGTCCAGTCCAACACCGGCACGCTGTACCGGGTCGACCCGCGGACCGGCGCGAGCACCGTCGTCGACGTGCCGGGCCACACCTTCGCCAACGGCGACGGACTGTTGCTGCTCGGCCGCACCCTCTACGTCGTGCAGAACCGTCTCAACCAGATCGCGGTGGTCCGGCTGAACAACGCCGGCACCGCCGGAGCGCTCACCGGCACCATCACCGACCCGAACTTCGACGTGCCCACCACCGTCGCCAAGGCGTCGGGCCGGCTCTACCTGCCCAACGCCCGGTTCACCACACCGCCGACCCCCACCACGCCGTACACGGCCGTCGCGGTCCGCGCCCACTGAGCGACCCGAGGGGGTACGCGCCACGCGTACCCCCTCGGCCCACCGCTGTGGATCTCGAACGCCGATCGGCCGCCAGTAGGATCACTGGCACCTCGGCGATGACCGTCGCCTCGCGCCCCCCGGAGTCCGTGTGGCCGCCCGTCCGTACCGGTTCCTGCGTCGAACCCTGGCCGTGGGCTGCCTACTCGTCGCCGCCGCACTGCCGGCCGCACCGCCGACCTTCCCCACCGACGCCACGGACGCCCCGCAGGCCACGGTCGTGCGGATGCTCCAGCTGAACCTCTGCAACAGTGGCCGCGCCGGCTGCTACACCGGCCGGGCGATGACCAGGGCCGCCGAGGTGATCACCGCCGAGGCACCCGACCTGGTCACCCTCAACGAGATCTGCGCGGACGACCTCCCCGCCCTGCACGACGTGTTCGAAACCGTTCACCCTGGCCGGACCGTCGTGAGCGCGTTCCAGGCCGCCGGCGACCGCCCGAGCGGCGACGACACCCGCTGCCGCAACGGTCAACGGTTCGGCATCGGGCTGCTGACCCACGTGCCGGCGCCGACCAGCCCGCGCACCGTGTACGCCGGGACCCACCCGACGCAGGACCTGGCGGACCCCGAGGAACGAGCCTGGCTCTGCGTCGACGTCGACGGCGCCCTGCTCGCCTGCACCACCCACCTGTCGGCCACCGGCTACCGCGTCGCGCTGACCCAGTGCGACCACCTGCTCGACACCATCCTGCCGAGGATCAGTCGCCACGCCGGGTACGAGCCCACCGTGCTGGGCGGCGACCTCAACCTGCTCGCCGGCCACGACCCCGACGTGCGGGCCTGCACACCGCCGGGCCACCAGCGGATCGACGACGGCCGACTGCAACACATCACGGCGACGACCGACATCACGCTCTGCTGTCGCGCCCTGGTGCCCATGCACGGGGCGACCGACCACCCCGGCCTGCTGGTCACCCTCACCATCGACCGCAGCCGGCCCGGCCGCCGACCGTCCTGACCGCCCGGTCCGGGCGCGGATGGGGCGGGCGGCAACGCCCGGCCGGCCAGCCCGAGCAGACCGTGCTCGCGCAGCAGGACGCGGCCCGCCCGCCGCACGGTGTCAGCGCGGCGGCGTGTCCCGGCGGGACGGGAACGGCGTACCCGGCTGGCCGAGGGCGGAGCGGGCGCGCAACCCGACCGGGTCGGGCGCAGCGGTGGGCGTCGGAGCCGCCGGTTCCGAGAGCCGCCGCCCGTCCAGGTACGCGGTGGCGGCCCGGTCGTCGTCGGTCGGGGCGGCGAGCAGCGCGTAGAGCAGACCGACCACCCCGAAGACCACCGCCAGCACGATGGGTACCAGCAGGGTGCTCACGCCGGTGCCGGTCACCTCGCCGGCGCCGTCGTGGCGGTGCACCGACAGGGCGCTCATGCCGGTGAAGTGCATCCCGTTGACGGCGATGCCCATGACCAGCGCGGAAGCGAAGATCGCCAGCCCCCGCCGGACGGTCATCGCGAGCCACAGGGCGACCGTGGACGCCACCAGGGCGATGACCACCGAGAGCACGACCCGGTCGGTGTCGTAACCGAGGCTGCCGTTGAGGCGCATGGCGGCCATGCCGGTGTAGTGCATGGAGGCCACCCCGACACCGGTGAAGACGCCGCCGGCGATCAGTCGGACCGGGTTCAGCCGGCCGGTGCCCACGATGGCCAGGCCGATACCGACCGCCACCACGGCGATGGCCGTGCTGGCCGCGGTCAACGGCACGTCGTAACGGATCCGGGTGTTCTCGACGGCGAAGCCGAGCATGGCCATGAAGTGCATCGCCCAGATGGCGGTGCCGCCCAGTGCCCAGGCCGACAGCAGACCCCACCACGCCCGCTGACCGCTCGTCCGGGCCGTGCGGATGCGACCGGCGCAGACCAGACCGAGGATCGAACCGAGCACGGACAGCGCGTAGCTCAGCGCGGGCGTGATCCACCCGTACTCAAAGTGATTGATCTCCGCCACGGCGGGTTTCTCCCCATTCGTTACCGACGCGTCAACAAGACGCCTCGGCAATGATCAGGGGTGCCGTGATCAGGCGCAACACTGCCCCCGGGGGCTATCCGAGGGGTGCCATTGCGGTGACCGTCAGCTGCGTCGATTCCCCGACGAAGATGAACCGAGCGTAATGATCAGGCTGACGTGTGGTACGCGAGAACGCCCCGATTGACGGCCGCTATAGCCTGTCGCGCGGTGGACCGCAGTTCCGTTGTGGCACCACCGGAGTCGGCAATCTGACCGAGCAGGTCAACGACCTGTCGGGCCCACCGGACGAAGTCACCGGCGGGCATCTCACCATCGATCTCGTGACCGCTGCCGAGCACCTTGGCCAGCGCCTCGCCGCGCGCCCACCGGTAGACGGGCCAGGCGAAACCAAGATCCGGCTCCCGGGTCGCGGTCAACCCCCGCGCCGCCTCGTCGGCCTCGATCTCCCCCCACAGCTTCAGCGTCTCGTCCACCGCGTCGGCCACCGGCCCGCGCGGCAGCGACGCCCGCTCGTCGACGTCACGCCGTGCCTCGAACACCACCACGGACACCGCGGAGGCCAGCTCGGCCGGGGACAGCCCGTTCCACACCCCCCGGCGCAGACACTCGGCGACCAGCAGGTCCGCCTCGGTCCAGATCCGGCCCAGCATCCGACCGGCGTCGGTCACCGCGCCGTCGCGGGCCAGGTAACCCCGCTCGGTCAGCAACGCCACGATCCGGTCGAACGTCCGAGCGAGGGACCCCGTACGACCACTGACGCGCTCGCGCAACTCCTCGGTGTCGCGCTCCAGCCGCCGACGCCGCTCCGCCCAGCGGGCGTGCTCCTCCCGCTCCGGGCAGGCGTGGCAGGGGTGGTTGCGCAGCTCGGTGCGGAGCTGGGTGATCCGGTGGTCCTCGCCGGTCACCTGCCGGGAACGACCCCCGCGTCGGCCGCCGTGCCGGTCCAGGCCGGTGCCGCTGACCTCGGCGGCGAGATCCCGCCGGGCGCCCGGGGACCGGTGGTTGAAGTGCTTGGGCACACGGATGCGGGCCAGCACCTCGGCCGGGGTGGTGAAGTCGCCGGGGCTGACCCGCCCGGCCCAGCGGTCCTGCGTGAGCACCAGCGGCCGGGGCTCACCGAACCCGCCGGTCGCCGGGTCCAGCACCACAGCCAGCCCGGCCCGACGGCCCGACGGCACCCGGATCACATCGCCGACCCGCAGCCGCTCCAACGAGGCCACCGCGGCGGCCTTGCGCTGGGTCTGCCCCTGCCGGGCGATCGCCTTCTCCCGGTCGGCGATCGCCACCCGCAGCGCGAAGTACTCGTCGAAGTCGCCGTGGTGGCAGGCCGCCTCCGCGCCGTACGCCTCGATGGTCTCGGTGTTGCGCTGCACCTGCCGGGCCAGGCCGACCACCGACCGGTCCGCCTGGAACTGGGCGAACGAGGACTCCAGCAGAGCCCGGGCCGGCTCCGCGCCGACCGTGCCGACCAGGTTCACGGCCATGTTGTACGACGGTCGGAAGCTGGAGCGCAGCGGGTAGGTGCGGGTGGACGCGAGCCCGGCCACCTGCCGTGGGTCGACCTCCGGAGACCACACCACGACGGCGTGCCCCTCCACGTCGATGCCACGGCGGCCGGCGCGCCCGGTGAGCTGCGTGTACTCCCCCGGGGTCAAGTCGACGTGCGCCTCGCCGTTGTACTTCACCAGCCGTTCCAGGACCACGCAGCGGGCCGGCATGTTGATGCCCAACGCCAGGGTCTCGGTGGCGAACACCGCCTTGACCAGGCCCCGGACGAACAACTCCTCGACGACCTCCTTGAACACCGGCAGCATGCCGGCGTGGTGGGCGGCCAGGCCCCGTTCCAAGCCGTCCAGCCACTCCCAGTAGCCCAGGACCGACAGGTCCTCGCCGGGGATGGCGGTGACCCGGGACTCGACGACCCGGCGGATCTCGGCCCGCTCCTCCGCCGAGGTGAGTCGCAGCCCGGCGGCGAGACACTGCTGCACCGCGGCGGCGCAGCCGGCCCGGCTGAAGATGAACAGGATCGCCGGTAGCAGACCCTCCCGGTCCAGTCGGTCGACGATGTCCGGGCGCGACGGGCCACGCCAGCGCGGGCCACGCCGGCCGGCACCCGGCCCCGCGCTGCGCCCCTCGCCCAACTCCAGCCGCCGCGCGGTCTCCCGGGTGTAACGCAGCAGCTCCGGGTGCACGTCGTGCTTGCGGGCGGCGTCGGCGTCGTGGAACAGGTCGAACATCCGCTTGCCGACAAGCATGTGCTGCCACAACGGCACCGGCCGGTGCTCACTGACCACCACGGCGGTCTCGCCGCGCACGGTGACCAGCCAGTCGGCGAACTCCTCGGCGTTGGAGACGGTCGCCGACAACGAGATCAGGGTGACCGAGGCGGGCAGGTGAATGATCACCTCTTCCCACACCCCACCGCGGAACCGGTCGGCCAGGTAGTGCACCTCGTCCATCACCACGTACGCGAGACCCTGCAGGGTGCTGGAGCCCGCGTAGAGCATGTTGCGCAGCACCTCGGTGGTCATCACCACCACCGGGGCGTCGCCGTTGATCGCGTTGTCGCCGGTCAGCAGGCCGACCTGCTCGGCGCCGTACCGGGCGACCAGGTCGTGGTACTTCTGGTTGGACAACGCCTTGATCGGCGTGGTGTAGAAGCACTTGCGCCGCGCCGGCGGGGTCGTCGCGTCGGCCGCGGGCACCGGGTCGTCGGGCCGCCCGCGTAACGCCAGGTGGACGGCGAACTCCCCGACCACCGTCTTACCGGCACCGGTGGGGGCGCAGACCAGCACACCGCTGCCCCGCTCCAGCGACTGACACGCCTCCCGCTGGAAGTCGTCGAGGTCGAACCCCAACTCGAGGGCGAACTCGTTCAGCGCCGGAAACTGTGCGGCTTGTGCGGCCTTGCGGCGCGCCGCTGCGTACCGCTCGGCGGGGCTCGACATGACTCCAAGATTAGTGCGTGCCGAGTCACACCACCCCACAAGGCCGTCCGGAGGCGCGGTCGGGGGCGGTCGGTAGGGTGCACGGCGTGCCGGACCATGCCGAACCGCCCCAGACCAGTCCGCCGGGCACCTCCGAGGCGCCCGCCGCCCGCCGGGCGTCCCGACGCCCTGTCAAGGCGGTGCTCTTCGACTTCCACGGCACCCTGGCCCAGGTGGAGGACCCCCGGCAGTGGGTGCTGGAGGCCGCGGCGGCGTGCGGTGTCACCCTGGACCGGGTCCGCGCCACCTCGCTGGCCGACCGGCTGCTGACCGCCGGCCGCGCCGGCGGGCCACTGCCGGCGCGGGTGCCACCCCGACTGGCCGAACTGTGGGCCGACCGGGACCTCTACCAACACGCCCACCGGGGCGCGTACACCGGGCTGGCCGAGACCGTCGACGCCGGCATCGACGGCTTCGCCGACGCGCTCTACGAGCGGCTGCTGACCGCCGAGGGCTGGCTACCGTACGCCGACACCACCCCCACGCTGACCGCGCTGCGCGACGCCGGGGTGCCGGTGGCGGTGGTCAGCAACATCGGTTTCGACCTGCGGCCACACTTCGACGCCTGGGGGCTGACCGACCTGGTCGGCGCGTTCGTGCTCTCGTACGAGGTGGGGCGCTGCAAACCCGACCCGGCGATCTTCTGGCGGGCCTGCGGGATGCTGGGCGTCGACCCGGAGCAGACGCTGATGGTCGGTGACACCCCGGCGGACGCGGGCGCGGTGGCGGCCGGCTGCTCGGTGCTGGTGCTCCCGGCGGCCGAGCCGGGCCGGGAGAACGGGCTGGGCGCCGTGCTCGACCTCGCCCTGCCGGCCTGAGCGACCCCGGCGCGTCCCGTGCCCGTTCTTGGTCACACGGGTGGACACCGCCGCAGGATGGCAGCGTCGGAGCGCCTACCGTCGTGCCCGTGACCGACACCCTGCTGCCCACGCCACGGTCGGGCGAGACACGACCGGCCGGGCGCGGTGGCGTCGCCGCCGTGGGAATGGTGCTCGGTGGGGCCCTGTCGGTGCAGTTCGGCTCCGCCGTGGCCGCGCTGCTCTTCCCGCGCACCGGGGTGGCCGGCGCGGTGACCCTGCGGCTGACCATCTCGGCGGTGCTGCTGCTCGTCGTGTGCCGGCCCCGACTACGCGGGCACGACCGGTCGGCCTGGCTCGCGGCCGGCGCGTTCGGGCTGGCGCTGGCCGGCATGAACTCGCTGTTCTACCAGGCCATCGAACGCATCCCGCTGGGCCCGGCGGTGACGCTCGAGGTGCTCGGCCCGTTGGCGCTGTCGGTGTTCTCCGCCCGCCGACTGGCCAGTTGGGGCTGGGCGGGGCTCGCACTGGCCGGGGTGGCGCTGCTCGGGCAGGGCGGCTTCGACCGGCTGAACCCGGTCGGGGTGGCCTTCGCGTTCGGCGCGGGCGCCATGTGGGCCGCGTACATCGTGCTGAGCGCCCGGGTCGGCGGCCGCTTTCCCGGCGCGGACGGACTGGCCCTGGCGCTGACCCTCGCCGCGCTGGTCACCCTGCCGCTGGGCATCGTCGACGGCGGTGCGGTGCTGCTCGACCCGCCGGTGCTGGCGCTCGGCACCGCCCTCGCGGTGCTCGCCTCCGGGCTGCCCTACACCCTGGAGCTGCTGGCGCTACGGCGGATGCCCACCGCCACCTTCGCGGTACTGATGAGCCTCGGCCCCGCCATCGCCACGCTCGCCGGGTGGCTGGTGCTGCGGCAGGCGCTGACCCTGCTGGAGTGCGCCGCCATCGTGCTGGTCATCGCGGCGAGCATCGGCGCGGTACGGGTCAACGCAGCAGCCGCAGGGCGCCCGGAACCGCGCTGACCGTCACCGGCAGCTCCAGGGAGCGTTCCCCGTCGGCGTACGAGGTGATGCCCTCGGCGGCCAACTCCACGGTGCGGGCCCGGAAGCTGCGCACCAGCGGGTGGCTGACGTGGGTGCCCTGGTAGATGCGCGGCTTCACCCGGATGAGGGTCCGCCGGTTGACCCGACCCGCCACCACCACGTCGAGCAGCCCGTCGGTCGGGTCCGCGTCGGGGCAGATCCGCATCCCACCGCCGTACGTGGGGCAGTTGCCCACCGCCACGAGCACCGCGTCCAGGTCGTGCGGCACCCCGTCGAGGCGCAGCGTGTAACGCCGTGGGCGCAGCCGGGCCAGCTCGACGAGGATCGCCAGGTCGTACCGGCGCGGGCCGCGGGGCCAGCGCATCCGGTTGGCCCGCTCGTTGACGATCGCGTCGAACCCGGCCGCGAGGACCGCCCCGAACCAGCGCTCGACGCCGTCGACCCCGACCATCCGGGCCAGGTCGATCGGTTGACTGCGGCCGTCGCGCACCGCCTCGGCGATCACCGCCGCCGCCTCCAGAGGGTCGGCCGGGAAACCGGTGTCCAGGGCGAAGTCGTTGCCCGTGCCGGCCGGGATCGGGCCGAACGGCACGTCGGTGCCGGCGACCGCCTGCAACGCCCGGTGCACGGTGCCGTCCCCACCGACCGCCACCAACGCGCCGGCGGCGTCGGCGACGGCGGCCCGGCACGCCGCCTCCGCCTCGGCGGGACTGGACGCCGGCAACAGCCGGACCGGCCGCCCGGCGGCGGCCAAGGCGTCCAGCAGCCGGGGCAGCAGGGCGCGGTGCCGTCCGCGACCGGCGGTCGGGTTGGCGAGCACGGCGACCGGGCCGGGCCGGTGATCGTCTGCGGTCACGGGCAGCACCGTACCGGTCGGACACCCGCCGTTCACCAGGGGCAGGCGCCGTCACCATCGGTTCCGCCGCCGGCGCTCGACGTGACGCGACGACGCCGCCCCCGCGGAAACGGGGACGGCGTCGGTGGACCGGGCGGCGCGGGGCCGTCAGGTCATGTCGTCGTAGCGGCGTTCGATCGGGGCCGGCTTGGCGATCGGCTCGGGTACGCCGATCGGCGCGGTCGAGTCGACCCGCTGCCCGGCCACGACCGGGTCCGCGTCGAACTCCAACGGCGACACCTCGTCGTCGTCGATGCCGGCGTAGATCTCCTTGCCCCGCCCACGCCGCCGGTCGTTGAGGAACGCGATGCCCACCGCGCCGAAGTAGAGCGCGGAGAGACAGATCGCCAGCGCGGTCATCCCGAACGGGTCCGGAGTGGGGGTGACCACGGCGGAGAACGCGAAGAACACGAAGATCGCCACCCGCCACCAGCTGAGCAACCGCTTCGCGCTGGCGATGCCCACGAAGTTGAGCATCAGCACGACGAGCGGGAACTCGAACGCCACACCGAACAACAGGATCAGGTTGGTGACGAAGGAGATGTACTTGGTGATCTCCAGTGTCGTGCTGATCTCGCTGTCCGAGATGCTGAGCAGGAACTCCAGGCCCTTGGCCGTGACGAAGTACGCCAGCACCGCGCCGGCCGCGAACAGCGGCGCGGCGAGGGCGGTGAAGAAGTACGCGTAGCGCCGCTCGTGCCGGTGCAGGCCGGGCGCGATGAACGCCCAGAGCTGGTAGAGCCAGATCGGCGCGGCCACGATCAACCCGACCCAGAGCGCGACCTTCAGGTTGAGCAGGAACAGGTCGGCCGGGCCGAGCTGCACGAACTCGCACTTGCCGTCGACGAATCTGGCCTGGGGCAGCTTGCAGTAGGGCTGCTGGAGAAGGTGCAGCACCGGCTTCGCCAGCCAGAAACCGAAGCCGAAGCCGATGAGGATCGCCACGGACGCACGGAAGAGACGGTTACGCAGCTCACGGACATGCTCGATGAGCGTCATCGAGCCGTCGGCGGCCCGTTCGAACGTGCTCGGGCCGCGTTTACGCAGTGCGAAGGCCACGGGAGTGGGGCCCTTCGGTCAGTTGTCGCGGACGCGGTGCACCGGGTCGACGACCGGCTGCTGCGGCGGCGCCTGCTGGTACGGGGCCTGCTGCGGCTGGCCAGCGTACGGCGCCTGCTGCCCGACGTGCGGCGGCAGCGGCTGGTAGCCGGCCTGCGCGTCGGCCTTCTCGGCGAGGTCGCGGTCGTCGTCCTGCAGGCTCTTGGTCTCGGCCTTGATGATCCGCAGCGACCGACCCAGCGAACGGGCCGCGTCGGGGAGCCGCTTCGCACCGAAGAGCAGGATCAGCACAACCACGAGAACAGCGATGTGCCACGGCTTGAGGGCACCCATGAGAAGCTCCAGTCGCTCTGTGTCCGGGGGGTGGTACGCAGCCCATCGTACGTGCGGATCGGCTGCCCGCCACCCGCTGGGTGGTGGTGGTCTGGGCGAAGGGGTGAAGTCTTGACCAACCCGCGATGATCCGTCAACCACCGCCGGGCGCGTGCTCGGTCAGCCGCGCTTGGCCTTGATCACCGCGAGCCGCCGGGATGTGGTGTCGACCCGACGTTGAACGTCCTCGGCACGCTGTTGCAGCGCCTCGGCGGTCTCCCGCAGCGCCTCGGCCTCGACGGCCCGCCGCTGCAACGCCACGGCGGCGCGGCGCAGTCGGGGCAGCCGGGCCAGCACCGGGCGCACGGCCAGCGCCAGCGCCACGAGGGGTAGCAGCACCACCGCGAGCACGATCCAGATCAGCACGGCGGTCAGCCTACTGGGTGCGGCCGGCCACCGCCGGGTCACCCGACGGGGCGCGCCGCGGGTCGACCTCGGTCGGCAGGGGCACGGCCGTGGGCGCGGGCACGGCGTACGCGTCCAGTGCGGCGGCCGCCGTCGCCCGCACCTGCTCGGCCAACTCGACCGGGGCGACCACCGTCACCTCCGGGCCGAGGCCCAGCACGAACCGGCGGGCCCAGCCCAGGTCGGTCACCCGCAGGGAGACGAGCCACTGGTCGCCGTCGCCGGCCTCCACCCGCTCACACGGGTAGTACTCGGTGATCCACCGCTCGCCCCGACCGATACGCAGGGTGATCAGCGGCAGGTCGGCCGACGGGCGGAACACGCCCTCGGTGAGGTCGTGCGGGACGGCCTGCGGCGGCACCGTGGCCGGCTCGTCCAACTCGGTGATCGCGTCGATCCGGTCGGCGCGGAACAGCCGGACGGCCTCGGCACGCCGACACCACGCCTCCACGTACGCCCGGCCGCCGACCATGAGCACCCGCAGCGGGTCGATGACGCGCTCCGTGGTCTCGTCCCGGGCGGCCGTGTAGTAGGTGATCCGCAGGGCCTTGCCGCCCTCCACGGCGGCGCGCAGCGCCTCGACCCGCCGGGTGTCCCCGGGCAACCGGACCGCCACCGGGGCGCCCACCAGGTCACCCGCGTCCTCGATCTTGGCGAGGGCCCGTTCGACGGCCTCCCGGTTGGCCACCCCGGGCGTCTCGGCCAGCATCCGCAGCGCCACCACGAGCGCGAGGGCCTCGTCGGGCGTCAGCCGCAACGGCCGGTCGATGCCGGCGTCGTAGGTGATGGTCACCCGGTCACCGTCGAACGCCATGTCGATCAGGTCACCGGGGCCGTACCCGGGCAGCCCGCACACCCAGAGCAGCTCCAGGTCCTCCCGGAGCTGCCGCTCGGTGACGCCCAGGTCACCGGCCGCCTCGGCGATCTCGATGCCGGGCCGGGCCAGCAGGTAGGGCACCAGGTTGAGCAGTCGGGCCAGCCGGTCGGCGGACGCGCGGGAACCGTTGCGGGAGGCCGGGCGGGTCACCGGGCGCCCCCGCTGGCGGCCAGCTCGTCGTGTCGCACGGCGATCTCCTTGAGTCGTTGGATGACCGCCTCGCGGACCTCCGGTGGGTCGAGGACCCGCACGTCCGGGCCGTAGCCGACGAGGTGACCGGCCAGCCCGTCCGGGTCCGCGTACGGCAGGACCAGCCGGTCGCCGTCCGGCCCGGCGGTCACCTCCACCGCCCACCGGCGCAGCCCGGCGGCCCGCCCCGGGGCGGCCAACACGGTGGCCCGGCCGGTGCGCTCCACCGGACCCGACCAACGGGCCACGTGGCTGATCAGGTCGACGTTGGCCGGTGGCTCGTACGCGCCGGGTGCACCGGTCACCCGGACGGCGCCGACGACCCGGGACAGCCGGAAACAGCGGGTCGCCTCCCGGTCCCGGTCGTGGCCGACCACATACCACCGGCCGCGCCAGCAGACCACGCCCCACGGTTGCAGCCGCCGCCGGCTGGGCGCGTCGCGGTCGGGCACTCGGTAGTCGAACCCCACCTCGCGGCGGTCCCGAGCGGCGGCGGTCAGCGGCGCGAACGCCGGGTCGACCGTGACCATCGGCTCCAGGCCGAGGGTCGCCTGCGGGTCCACGTCCACCCCGGCGGCTCGCAGCTTGGCCAGCCCGGACGACGCGGCGGCGGCCAGCCCGGCGTGCTGCCACAGCCGGGCGGCGATGCCGACCGCGGCGGCCTCGTCCGGTTCGAGGAGGATGTCGGGCAGCGCGTACTCGCGGTGGGCGATCCGGTAGCCGGGCTCGGCGTCGAAGGCGCTCGCCGTGCCGGTCTCCAGTGGCACGCCCAGCTCGCGCAGCTCGGCCTTGTCCCGCTCGAACTTGCGCTGGAACGCCTCGTGGTCGCGCGCGTCGTCCGGATCGTGCTCGTAACCGGGCACGGTCGCGGCGATCTGCGCGGCGGTCAGGAACCGTCGCGTGGACAGCAGGCAGATCACCAGGTTGACCAGGCGTTCGGTGCGGGTCCGCGACACGCGGTAGACGCTAGCAGCCGACACGCTCACACCGTGCACCCACGCGGGCGTGCCGCACACTTGTTCGGATCGGGCCTCCCCCGGCGCGCCGCCGTTCCCGGTCATAGGGTGATCCTCATGTCGCAAGCGGACGCCAGGCCCGAGAGCGAGAGCGTCGGCACGGTCGTCGTCGCCGGTGCCGCCAACCTCGCCATCGCGGTCGCCAAGCTGATCGCCGGGTTGATCTCCGGATCCGCCGCGATGCTCTCCGAGGCGGCGCACTCGGTCGCCGACACCACCACCGAGGTGCTGCTCTTCCAGGCGCTGCGCCGCGGCGCCCGTCCGGCCGACCAACGACACCCCTTCGGGTACGGCAAGGAGAGCTACGTCTGGGCGTTCTTCGCGGCCATGTTCACGTTCGTCGCCGGCGCCGGTTTCGCCGTCACCCACGGCGTCACCACGATCCTGGTGCACGAGCACAGCGGCGACTACCTGATCTCGTACATCGTGCTCGGGGTGTCGTTCGCCATCGAGTCGGTCTCACTGGCCCGGGCCGTACGGCAGGTCCGCCGCGAGTCACGACGCTGGGAGACCACGCCCCGGCGGTTCCTGCGGCTGACCGCCGACACCACCGTCAAGGCGGTCTTCCTGGAGGACAGCGCGGCCCTGGTCGGTCTGGTGCTGGCCGGGCTCGGCGTCGGCCTGTCGCACGCCACCGGCGACGAGGTGTGGGACGGCGTCGCGTCGATCCTCATCGGGCTGCTGCTGCTGACGGTCGCCGGGGTCCTCGCCGGCAACAACCTGTCGCTGCTGGTCGGCCGGGCCGTCCCGGAGCGGCTGCGCCGCGAGATCGAGCGGGAGCTGGCCGGGCTGCCCGAGGTGGAGCGCATCGACACCCTGTTGACCATGCAGCTCGGCCCGCAGGACATCCTGGTCGCCGCGAAGGTCGACTTCCGCGACCAGGCCACCGGCGCGCAGATCGAGGCCACCGCCGACGAGGCCGAGCGGCGGCTCACCGACCGGTACCCGGAGATCCGGTTCGTCTTCCTCGACCCCACCCGTTCGCTCCCGGGCGCCACCGGCACCGCCCGGGGCACCCAGGCCGGGCCGAGCCCGGACGCCGGCGGCCCCGAACCGACCTGAACCACACCCCGGCGCGGGCCGCCGGGCCCGCGCGGCTAGCGTGCCCGTCATGGTGCGATGGCGTACGGGGACGGTGGCGACGCTGCGACGGCAGTGGACCGGGGCGGTGGAGCTGGACGTCGACCTGCCCGACGGCACGCGGATGCGGGCGTTGGCCTACCCGGAGCTGGTCGGCACGCCGGAGCCCGGCGACCGGGTGCTGCTCAACGCCGGCGCGTTGCTGATGGGGTTGGGCACCGGCGGGTACGCCCTGGTGGTCGCCCTGCCGGACCGGCTGCCGCCGGACCCGCCGGACGTCGCCGACACCCGCGACGCCGGGCACCTGGTCAAGGCCCGATACACGCCGTTGCAGCCGATCCTCCTCGGCGTCGACGAGGAGGCGTCCCCGCACCGCGACGTGCTGGCCGACGCGGACGACCTGGGCGGCCTGCCGGTGGTCACCGCCGACCTGCACTCGGCGCTCCCGGCGATCCTGGCCGGTATCCGGGCCGACGCCCCGCAGGCGCGGGTGGCGTACCTGCTCACCGACGGTGGGGCGCTGCCCGCCTGGTTCTCCCGCACCCTCGCCGGCCTGCGGGCCGAGCTGGCCGGCACGATCACCGTCGGGCAGGCGTTCGGTGGCGACCTGGAGGCCACCACCCTGCACGGCGGTCTGCTCGCCGCCCGGTACGTGCTCCACGCGGACGTGGCGATCGTGGCTCAGGGACCGGGCAACCTGGGCACCGGCACCCGTTGGGGCTTCTCCGGCGTCGCCGTCGGCGAGGCCGTCAACGCGATCGCCACGCTGGGCGGGAAGCCGGTCGGCTCGTTGCGCATCTCCGACGCCGACCCCCGCCCCCGGCACCGCGGCGTGTCACACCACAGCCTCACCGCGTACGGCCGGGTGGCGCTCGCCCCGGCGGAGCTGGTGGTGCCCGAGGACCTGGCGCCGTCCCTCGCGGCCGAGGTGCACGCGGCGCTGGCTCCCCTTTCGGCCCGGCACCGGATCGTCCGGGTGCTCACCGACGGTCTCGACGCCGCGCTTCGGGCAAGCTCCGTGCCGCTGTCCACCATGGGCCGTGGCCTCGACGCCGACCGCGCGTACTTCCTTGCGGCAGCCGCCGCCGGCCGGCACGCCGTAAGCCTCCTCCCCTAACCCGCCCCCGGTCCGGGGCTGCCCACCCCGGTTGATCATGAAGTTATTGCCCGCCGCCTCGGTGTGTCATGGCAACAACTTCATGATCGACGCGCGCTGGGGTGGGGGCAGGGCACGGGGGTGGGGTGGGGGTTAGGCCAGGAAGATGAGGGCTAGCCAGCCGCCCACGATGAGCACCAGGGCCAGGGCCAGCACCCACGTCGGCACCGTGTATTCACCGCGCCGGTTACGGTCGACCTCGGCGCGGATCTTCTCGCGCCGGCGTTCGACCCAGTTCTGCCGCTCGGTGCCGCGCTCGGAGCGGTCGGAAGGTCCAGAAGTCGTCATGGCGAGCTCAGCTTAACCGCTCAGTACGCCGGGCTGACCGGCCCCGTCGGCGCAGCGCACCGCCGGGGCCGGCAACCCGCTCACATGCTGGCGATCAGCCGCTCCACTCGCTCGTCGTACGCCCGGAACGGGTCCTTGCAGAGCACGGTGCGCTGCGCCTGGTCGTTGAGCTTCAGGTGCACCCAGTCGACGGTGAAGTCCCGGCGCTTCTCCTGGGCGTGCCGGATGAACTCGCCCCGCAGTCGGGCCCGGGTGGTCTGCGGAGGGGTCTCCTTGGCCTCGAAGATCTCCGGGTCGGTGGCCACCCGGTCCACGTCGCCGCGGCGCTCCAGCAGCCCGTAGAGGCCCCGCCCACGGCGCACGTCGTGGTACGCCAGATCCATCTGCGCCACCCGGGGGTGCGACAGCGGCAGGTCGTGCTTGCGCTGGTAGCGCTCGATCAGCCGCAGCTTGCTGACCCAGTCGATCTCCCGGGAGACCGGCTCCAGGTCGCCGGTCTCCACCGCGTTGAGCACCCGGCCCCACAACTCGACGACCCGCTTCGCGGCCTGGTCGCCACCGCGTCGCTCGACGAACTCGGTGGCCTTGGAGAGGTATTCCTGCTGGATGTCCAGCGCGCTGACCTCCTTGCCGTTGGCCAGCCGCACCTTGCGCCGGCCGGTGATGTCGTGCGACACCTCCCGGATGGCCCGGATCGGGTTCTCCAGGGACAGGTCGCGCATCACCACCCCGGCCTCGATCATCCGCAGCACGATGTCGGCGGTGCCGACCTTGAGCAGCGTGGTGACCTCGTTCATGTTGGAGTCCCCGACGATCACGTGCAGCCGCCGGTAGCGCTCGGCGTCGGCGTGCGGCTCGTCGCGGGTGTTGATGATCGGGCGGCTGCGGGTGGTCGCCGAGGAGACGCCCTCCCAGATGTGTTCGGCCCGCTGCGAGAGGCAGTAGACCGCGCCGCGCGGGGTCTGCAGGACCTTGCCGGCCCCGCAGATCAACTGCCGGGTGACCAGGAACGGGATGAGCACGTCGGCGAGCCGGCCGAACTCGCCGTGCCGGGAGACCAAATAGTTCTCGTGGCACCCGTACGAGTTGCCGGCCGAGTCGGTGTTGTTCTTGAACAGGTAGATCTCACCCGCGATGCCCTCGTCGTGCAGCCGCTTCTCCGCGTCGACGAGCAGGCCCTCCAGGATCCGCTCGCCGGCCCGGTCGTGGGCCACGAGATCGGTCACCGAGTCGCACTCCGGTGTCGCGTACTCCGGATGCGACCCGACGTCCAGGTAGAGCCGGGCTCCATTACGCAGGAAGACGTTGCTCGACCGGCCCCAGGACACCACGCGACGGAACAGATACCGCGCGACCTCGTCCGGGGACAGCCGCCGCTGCCCGCGATAGGTGCAGGTGACGCCGTACTCGGTCTCGAGGCCGAAGATTCGCCGCTCCATGATGTGACATTAGCCGCCCGGAGGCCCGGTTCGTCACTGTCAGACCACAGGTCGTGCTCCGAGCGCGGTCACATACCGGTTGAGTGCGACATTCCGTCCGGACCGAGGCTCGCCACGAACCGCCGGCAGCTGTCGTACTCCGGGAGCAGGCCCCGCTCGCGGGCCTGCGCCAGAGTCGGCGCCGCGTCGTCACGCGCGGACAACAGCGGAACATCGGCGGGCCACTCGATGCCCAACTCGTCGTCCAGCGGGTGCACCGCGTGCTCGCCGGTCGGGTTGTAGGTGGCCGAGCAGAGGTAGCTCAGCGTCGCGTCGTCGGTCAACGCGCAGAACCCGTGGCCCAGCCCCTCGCTGAGGTAGACCGCCCGCCGGTCGGTGTCGTCCAACCGGACGCCCTCCCAACGGCCGAAGGTCGGCGAACCCACCCGCAGGTCCACGATCACGTCGAGGACCGCGCCGCGCACACAGGTGACGTACTTGGCCTGCCCGGGCGGGACGTCGGCGAAGTGGACGCCGCGCACCACGCCCCGCGCGGAGACCGACAGGTTGGCCTGGGCCAGCCGCAGCGGGTGCCCCACCGCCTCGGCGAGCTTGTCGAAGCGGTACCACTCCATGAACATGCCGCGCGGGTCACCGTGCTGCTGGGGGGTGATCTCCCAGGCGCCCTCGATGCTCAACTCCCGGATCTTCACCAGGAACCCCCGTCGCCGGCCTGCTCGGTGAGCAGACGGAGCAGGTAGTCGCCGTAACCGCTCTTGGTCAGCGGCTCGGCGAGCGCGCGCAGCTGCGCGTCGTCGATCAGGCCGGCCCGCCAGGCGACCTCCTCGACGCAACCGATCTTGAGCCCCTGCCGCTCCTCGACCACCCGGACGAACTCGGCGGCCTGCATCATCGAGGTGAACGTGCCGGTGTCCAGCCAGGCGGTGCCCCGGTCCAGCACCGTCACCGACAGCTCCCCGGTCTCCCGGTACACCTCGTTGACCGCCGTGATCTCCAGCTCGCCGCGGGCGCTCGGGGTGAGCTTGCGGGCGATGTCCACGACCCGGTTGTCGTAGAAGTAGAGGCCGGGCACCGCGTAGCGGGACTTCGGCCGGGCCGGCTTCTCCTCGATCGAGAGCACCCGACCATCGGCGTCGAAGTCGACCACGCCGTACTCCTGCGGGTTGGCGACCTGATAGGCGAAGACCCGCCCGCCGACCGGGTCACCGTGGTCGGCGAGCTGCCGACCCAGACCCACGCCGTGGAAGATGTTGTCGCCGAGGACCAGCGCCACCGACTCGGTGCCGATGAAGTCCGCGCCGAGGATGAACGCCTGTGCGATGCCCTCCGGGCGCTCCTGGCTGACGTACTCCAGCCGCAGCCCGAACTGGCTGCCGTCGCCGAGCAGCCGACGGAACTGGTCCTGGTCGTCCGGCGTCGTGATCACCAGGATCTCCCGGACCCCGGACATCACCAGGGTGGAGAGCGGGTAGTAGATCATCGGCTTGTCGAAGACCGGCATCAGCTGCTTCGAGACCGCCCGGGTGATCGGCCAGAGCCGGGATCCGGTGCCGCCGGCAAGTAGGATTCCACGCACCGGGGAAGCCTAGCCGCACCCCGGCACATTGTGCGGGGGTCGCATCCCAGGTGTCGCGTCGCCCGTCGCGTATACTTCCGGACCCGTGAGGATCCTCGTCACCGGCGGAGCCGGATTCATCGGGTCGGAGTACGTTCGTCTGCTGCTGGGCAAGCCGCTCGGCGGTGCGGACGGCGTGCCGCCGCTCGAGCCGGCCGTCGTGACCGTGCTGGACAAACTGACCTACTCCGGCAACCTGGCCAACCTCGAGCCCGTCCGGGACGACCCGCGACTGCGGTTCGTGCAGGGCGACATCTGCGACCCGGTCGTCGTCGACGAGGTGGTGGCCCAGCACGACGTGATCGTGCACTTCGCCGCCGAGTCACACGTCGACCGTTCGATCGCCGGCGCCGCGCCGTTCGTCACCACCAACGTGCTGGGCACCCAGACGCTGCTCGACGCGGCGCTGCGCCACGGCACCGGCCGGTTCGTGCACGTCTCCACCGACGAGGTCTACGGCTCGATCGAGGAGGGCTCCTGGACCGAGACCTGGCCCCTCGCCCCCAACTCGCCGTACTCGGCGTCCAAAGCCGGCTCCGACCTGCTCGCGCTGTCGTACCACCGCACCCACGGCATGGACGTGGTGGTCACCCGCTGCTCCAACAACTACGGCCCGTACCAGTTCCCCGAGAAGGTCATCCCGCTGTTCGTCAGCAACCTGCTCGACGGTGGCACCGTGCCCCTCTACGGCGACGGCGGCAACATCCGTGACTGGCTGCACGTGCACGACCACTGCCGCGGCATCGCCCTCGTGCAGCAGAAGGGCCGCGCCGGCGAGGTCTACAACATCGGCGGCGGCACCGAGTTGACCAACAAGGAACTCACCGGCCTGCTCCTGGACGCCTGCGGCGCCGGGTGGGACCGGGTCGTCCCGGTCACCGACCGCAAGGGCCACGACCGCCGGTACTCCCTCGACATCACCAAGATCAGCGAGGAGCTCGGCTACCACCCCAGCATCAGCCTGGACCAGGGCCTCGCCGACACCGTCCGCTGGTACCGGGACAACCGCAGCTGGTGGGAACCCCTCAAGTCCGCGCCGAGCGCATGACCCGACTACTCGTCACCGGCGCGGGCGGGATGCTCGGCCGGGACCTGGTCACCGTGCTGGGGGCACGGCCCGACCTCAAGGTGACCGCCGCCACCCGTGCCGACCTGGACATCACCGACCGCGCGGCGGTGGACGCCGCCGTCGCCGGGCACGACCTGGTGATCAACGCCGCCGCGTGGACCAACGTCGACGCCGCCGAGACCGACGAGGCCGCCGCGACCGCCGTCAACGGCGACGCCGTGGCCAACCTGGCCGCGGCCTGCGCCACCGACGGAACCCGGCTCATCCAGGTCTCCACCGACTACGTCCTCGCCGGCAACGCGGACACCCCCTACCCGGAGGACGCGCCCACCGCGCCGGTCAACGCCTACGGCCGCGGCAAGCTCGTCGGCGAACAGGCCGTCGCGCGGCTGCTGCCCGACACCGGGTACGTCGTACGCACCGCCTGGCTGTACGGCGCGCACGGCCCGAACTTCGTGGCCACCATGCTCCGACTCGCCACCCAGCACGAGCACCTCGACGTGGTCGACGACCAACACGGCCAGCCCACCTGGTCCTACGCGCTCGCCGAGCGGCTCGTCGCGCTCGCCGACGCCGCGCTGGCCGGTTCTGCGGCGCCCGGCGTCTACCACGGCACCTGCGCCGGCCAGACGACGTGGTACGGGCTCGCGCGCGCCGCGTTCACGCTGGCCGGGCTGGACCCGGAGCGGATCCGACCCACCACCAGCGACCGGTATCCGCGTCCCGCCCCGCGGCCTGCGTACAGTGTGCTAGGGCACAGCCGCTGGGCAGCCGTGGGTCTGGCCCCGCTTCCAGACTGGCACAGCGCCCTGGTTGACGCGTTCCACTCCCCCGCTCCACCCGCCCCGTGGAAGGTCGCATGAAGCTCACCCTCGTCACCGGCCTGACCGGCCTGCTGCTCCTCGGCACCATCGTCGAGCTGTTGCGCCGCCGTCAGCTGCGCGAGAAGTACGGCATGCTCTGGCTCGCCGTACTGATCATCGTGATCCCGCTGTCCCTGTTCCCCCGGCTGCTCGACAACGTCGCCGAACTCCTCGGCGTCGCCTCCGGTGTCAGCCTGGTGCTCTTCCTCGGCATCGTCTTCCTGCTGCTGGTGTGCGTACACCTCAGCTGGGAGGTCAGCGCCCTGGAAGAAGAGACCCGCACCCTGGCCGAAGACTTCGCCCTGCTCCGCGCGCAGATCGACGCGGACCGGGCAGCCCGAGACGAACTGGTGTCGACCGATGGTTAACGGCAAGCGCACATTGATCATCATCCCGGCTCTCAACGAGTCGGGCTCGATCGCCGACGTCGTCGGTGAGGTCCGCGGCGAACTGCCCGGCGTCGATGTACTCGTCGTCGACGACGGCTCCACCGACCGCACCGCCGCCGTCGCCGCCGCCGCCGGCGCGAAGGTCGCCAAACTGCCGTACAACCTCGGCGTCGGCGGGGCCATGCGCCTCGGCTACCGCTACGCCCGCGACAACAACTACGACGTCGCCATCCAGATCGACGCCGACGGCCAGCACGACCCCCGGTACGTGCCGAAGCTCGTCGACCTGCTCGACGACAACGACCTCGTCATCGGCGCCCGCTTCGCCGGTGAGGGCGACTACAACGTCCGCGGCCCCCGCCGCTGGGCGATGGTGATGCTCTCCGCCGTGCTGTCCCGGGTCGCCCACACCAAACTCACCGACACCACCTCCGGCTTCCGGGCCGCCAACCGGCGGGTCATCGAGATGTTCGCCGGCTGGTACCCGGCCGAGTACCTCGGCGACACCGTGGAGACCCTGGTGCACACCGCCCGCCGGGGCTACCGCATCCGCCAGGTGCCGGTCGCCATGCGCAAGCGGATGGCCGGCACACCCAGCCACTCCCCCGCCAAGGCGATGGTCTACCTCGGCCGCGCGTTCGCTGTCCTCACGCTGGCGCTCATCCGCCGGTGATCCGACGGCTACTGAGCCTGGTCCCGCCCGGCACCGTCGCTGTCGGTGCCGGGCTGGCCCTTCTCGGGCTCGCCTCCTACGTTCACCTCGCCGTCGCCGGCCACAGCCTCAGCAAGGCCGACTACTCGTCCCTCTCCGTGCTCTGGTCGATCGTGTTCACCCTCGGCATCGGCGTGTTCATGCCGATCGAGCAGGAGGTCGCCCGGGTCGTCGCCGCCCGACACAGCCAGGGGCTGCCCCCCGGGCCGGTGCTGGCCCGCGGCGTCACCGTCGCCGCCGTGCTGCTCGCGGTGCTGGTGCTGGCCGTCACGATCGGCCGTCAGCCGCTCGCCGACAAGCTCTTCGCCGGTGACGACGACCTGGTCACCGTGCTGATCGGCGCACTCGCCGCGATGGCCGTCGCCTACGCCACCCGCGGCGTCCTCTCCGGCCTGCAACTGTTCCCCTGGTACGGCGCCCAACTCGGGATCGACGGCGGCCTGCGCATCATCATGGTCGCCCTGCTCGGAATGGCCGGGGTGACCTCCCCCGTCTGGTACGGGCTCGTGCTCGTCGCCGCCCCACTGGTCAGCGTCCTGCTCACCCTGCCGCCGGTGCTGCGCACCATCGGCGGAGGCCCACCGGTGGCCTGGGCCACCCTGCTGCGCGGCCTCGGCCTGCTCACCGCCTCCAGCCTGCTCTCCCAGGTCGTGGTGAACATCGGCGTGATCAACGTGCAACTGCTTGCCCCCTCCGACGCGGCAGCCGCCGGCGCGCTCCTCTCCGCCCTCGTGCTGGTCCGCATCCCCCTGTTCGTCTTCGGCTCCCTCCAGGCGTCACTGCTGCCCGGCCTGGCCACCACCGCCACCACCGGCGACCAGGCCGGCTTCCACAGCCTGCTGCGCCGGGCGCTCGGCATCGTCACCGCGCTCGGCCTCACCGGCGCCCTCGGCGCCGTGCTGCTCGGCCCGTGGCTGGTCGGCACACTCTTCGACGCACCCGGCGTCCTCGGCCACGGCGACTTCGCCTGGTTGGGGGCCGCCACGCTGGCCTACCTGTGGGCGATGGTGCTCGGCCAAGCTCTCCTCGCCCTCGACCGGCACCGCGCCCAGGCCCTCGCCTGGACCGCCGGCGTCGCCGCCCTGATCGCCGTGACGCTGATCCCGGCGCCGGTCACCCTGCGAGTCGAACTGGCGTACACCATCGGCTCCGTCATCGTGGCCGCCACCATGGCGATACTGCTGCGCGGCGGTGTCCGTCGACCCACCACCCCCACCCGGCCGCTCGCCGAGGCCGTCGCTCCTGCCGTACCCGGAGGCATCCGATGACCCGACCCCGGGTGAGCGCCGTCATGCTCGCCTACGGCCCGGAGCCCTACCTCGTCGACGCCGCACGGGCGGTGCTGGCCAGCGCCGACGTCGAGATCGACCTCATCGTCGTCGACAACGGCTGCACCGGGGACGGCATCGACATCGTCAAGGGCCTCCCCGGTGTGCGGGTCATCCGACCGGAGGAGAACACCGGCTACTCCGGCGGCTGCCGGGTCGGCGCCGCCGAGGCCACCGGTGACTGGCTCGCGTTCGTCAACTCCGATGCCGTCGTCGCACCCGACGCCCTGGCCAAGACCACCGCCGTCGCCGCCGAGGCGGGCGTCGGCGCCGCCATGGCGTCCATCCGGTTGGCCGACACCCCCGAACTGATCAACACCAGCGGCAACCCGCTGCACTTCACCGGGCTCTCCTGGGCCGGCGGCAACGGTGAACCGGCCAGCAACCACGCCGAGCGGCGAGTCGTGCCCTCCCTCAGCGGTTGCTGCTTCGTGATCAGCCGGCAGCTCTGGCGCGAACTCGACGGCTTCGCCGCCGAGTACTTCGCCTACCACGAAGACACCGAACTCAGCCTGCGACTGTGGCAGCGCGGACTACGGCTGGAGTACGTGCCGGACGCCATCGTGCGTCACCACTACGAGTTCTCCCGCAACGCCCTCAAGCTCTACCTGGTCGAGCGGAACCGACTGGTCACCCTGCTCACCGCGTACGAGGCGCGGACACTCGTCGTGCTCGCCCCGGCGCTGCTGCTCACCGAGGCCGCCATGCTCACCGCCGCGGTCGTCGGCGGCTGGTCGCGGCAGAAACTGCAGGGCTGGGGCTGGTTGTGGCGCAATCGCAGCTGGGTACGCGGCCGTCGCCGGCAGCTACAGGCCGAACGCCGAGTGCCGGACGGGGTCATCGCGGAGCTGATGACCGGTCGGGTCACCCCCTCCGGGGTGCCCACCACGCCGGGCCTGGGCGCCTTCAACGCCGTCGCCGGCGGTTACTGGGCCCTGACCAAACCCCTGCTGCGCCGAGGATGACCGCTGGTGCCCGGCCCCGAACACGGGCCCGGCACCAGCGGGCGAAACCCTAACGCTCGCCGCCCTCCGCGGGCCGGTCCTCCAGATCCGCGGAGCCGGCCGACGTCGTCGGCTTGTGCGCCTCCGTGGTCGGCACGACGGGCTCATCGGGACCGCCCGCCGCCTCCGTCGACTGCGCCTCGGCCGCCGCGTCCCCGTCCAGCAGAGCCGTCAACGCGGCACCGGTGATCCGCCGGAACGTCCGCCCCACCCGGTGACGGTCCAGGACCGCCACCTCAAGCTGGTTCGCGGCGATCGTCCGGGCGGCACCGCCCTCACCACCCACGGTGCTCAACGCCTGCACCGCCACCCTGACCGCCTCACCCAGGGACATGTCCGCACGGTGCTGCGACTTCAACACACCGGTGATCGCCTCGGCCTGACCACCCATGGCCATCCGACCCGGCTCGTCGTTGACCGAGCCGTCATAGGTCAGCCGGTACAGCTCGTCCGCGTCCGCGGTGGCACCGACCTCCGCCACGCAGATCTCCACCTCGAACGGCTTCGACTGCTCGGTGAAGATCGCACCCAGGGTCTGCGCGAACGCGTTGGCCAGGGCCCGGCCGGTGACGTCCCGGCGGTCGTAGCTGAGCCCGTTCAGGTCGGCCATCCGCACACCGGCGCGGCGCAGGTTCTCGAACTCGTTGTACCGGCCCACCGCGGCGAACCCGATCCGGTCGTAGATCTCGCTGACCTTGTGCAAGGCGCTGGAGAGGTTCTCCGCGACGAAGAGGACCCCGCCGGAGTAACTGAGGACCACCGCGCTGCGACCCCGAGCGATGCCCTTGCGGGCCAACTCGGAGCGGTCGCGCATGATCTGTTCGGGAGAGGCGTAGAACTGCATGGCCACGTCGGCGGTTCTCCTTACGGCGCTGTGCTGACGACTGCTGACTGGTGAGGTGCGGGTCTCAACCGCCCGGGTTCTCCATCCGGCCGGCAACCACACCCTCGGCGATCGCCGCCGTCTCGGTGTCGGTCAACCGGCGGGTGCCCTCGGCGGTCGCGGTCATCACCACGGGGTAGATCCGGCGGGTCAGGTCCGGCCCACCGGTCGCGGTGTCGTCGTCGGCCGCGTCGTAGAGCGCCTCGACCGCCAGCCGCGTCGCATCCTCGACGGACAGCCCGGCCCGGAACCGCTTCTTCAACGCGGACTTGGCGAACAGCGACCCGGACCCGATCGCGTCGTAGCCGGTCTCCTCGTACGGGCCACCGGTCACGTCGAAGCTGAAGATCCGACCGGCCCGCGACGGGTCGGCGGCGGCCAGGTCGAACCCTGCGAAGAGCGGCACCACGGCCAGCCCCTGCATCGCCGCCCCCAGGTTGCCCCGGATCATCGAGGCCAACCGGTTGGCCTTACCGTCCAACGAGAGCATCGCGCCCTCGATCTTCTCGTAGTGCTCCAACTCCACCTGGAACAGTCGCATCAGCTCGATGCCGATACCCGCCGTGCCTGCGATGCCGACCAGTGAGTACGCGTCGGCGGGGTGCACCTTCTCGATGTCGCGCTGGGCGATCAGGTTGCCCATGGTGGCCCGTCGGTCGCCCGCCATGACCACACCCTCGGCGGCCGCGATGGCCACGATGGTGGTCGCGTGCGGTGCCAGGTCGGCTGCCATGCCCGGCGGCAGCGGTCGCCGACCGGGCAACATCTCGGGGGCCACCCGACTCAGAAACGTCGTGAAGGAGGACGTCCCCGCGTTGGTGAACACATCTGGTAGACGCCCGGATGGATCAAAGCCCGCTGCCACGTGGTTCCTCTCAGGTACGTGATCGCCCTGGCCAGCCTCATGGGACTGTCACGGAACTGGCCAAGACCACCGTTGCAGTTGAAGCAGAGTATCCCGCGCACCCATCCGGTGCGATGATCGTGGTCCAGATGTTGCGGGTCGGCACCGCCACAGATCGCGCAGACCCCGCCCTGCTCGGCCAGGAGCTCCTGAAACTCCTTCTCACCCACGCCGTACCGCCGCCGCAGGTGATACTCGCGGTTGCCTCCGTAGAGGCGCACTTTGTTCTCTCTGGTCTTCGTGTCGTGGCAGGGCTTGCAGTAGGTGGCGGCCGCTTGGAACTCACGCAGAACTGATCGAGCGCCTTCCATTCGCTGCAATCTCGACAGCGGCGGAGTCCGTCCCGATCATCGCCAGCTTTAGGCATGTCCGAATTGACCCTATATGCTCACTGACCTCCTTTTTGTACGTAACCTCTCACGAACTCCTCTGCATTTTCTTCGAGGACGGAGTCGATCTCGTCGAGGAGGTCGTCGACGTCCTCGGTGATCTCGGCGTGCCGCTCGGCCACCTCGGGGTTGGCCTCGGTGGTGACGTCCTCGATTTCCTCGCCCTGACGGGACTTGCCGGACTGCGACTGGCCGCCGCTGTCATGAGTGGCCATTGCTGCCTCCTCCACGATCGTCTGCGATGAACTTACCTCGCGCGGGCGACGAAAAGCCCGCCGCGCGCCGGCTTGCGGCACACGGCGGGCAATCGCAGCCGGGCTCAGCCCCCGGTCAAGGTCTCCAGCAGGTCCTTGGCGCTGGCGCAACGGTCGAACAGGGCACCGACGTGCGCGCGGGTGCCCCGCTCCGGCTCCATCATCGGCACCCGGACCAGCGACTCCCGGCCCACGTCGAAGATCACCGAGTCCCAGCTCGCGGCGACCACCTCGGAGGCGTACTGGGCGAGGCAGCGTCCCCGGAAGTAGGCCCGGGTGTCCTCCGGCGGCTCGGTCATCGCGCTACGGGTCTCGTCGTCGGTGAGCAGCGTCTTCATCGCCCCCCGGCTGACCAGCCGGTGGTAGAGACCCTTCTCCGGCCGGACGTCGGAGTACTGGAGGTCGACGAGCTGGAGCTTGTGCGAGCCCCAGCCGAGCTTCTCCCGCTCCCGGTAGCCCTCCAGCAGCCGCAGCTTGGCCACCCAGTCCAGTTCGTCGGCGCAGAGCATCGGGTCCCGGCCGAGCCGGTCGAGGACGCTCTCCCAGCGGTCGAGCACGTCGATGGTCTGCTCGTCGGCGTCCGTGCCGTACCGGTCGTCGACAAAGGACCGGACCCGCTCCAGGTACGCCCACTGCAGGTCGAGTGCGGTGAGCCGGCGGCCGTCGCGCAGTCGCATGCGGTGCGTCAGGGCGGGGTCGTGGCTGACGGCGCGCAGCTCGCTGACCGGGTCGGCGATGCCGAGGTCGCCGCCGAGCGCCTTCTCCTCGATCATGGTGAGGATCAGCGCGGTGGTGCCGACCTTGAGGTAGGTGGAGATCTCGGAGAGGTTGGCGTCGCCGATGATGACGTGCAGCCGGCGGTACTTGTCGGCGTCGGCGTGCGGCTCGTCGCGGGTGTTGATGATCGGCCGCTTGAGGGTGGTTTCCAGGCCCACCTCGACCTCGAAGAAGTCGGCACGCTGGGAGATCTGGAAGCCGCTCTGGCCGCCGTCCTGGCCGATGCCGACCCGGCCGGCGCCGCAGACGATCTGCCGGGTGACGAAGAACGGCGTCAGGTACGCCACGATGTCGGCGAACGGCGTCTGCCGGCGCATCAGGTAGTTCTCGTGGGCGCCGTAGCTGGCGCCCTTGTTGTCGGTGTTGTTCTTGTAGAGGTGGATCGGCTGGGTGCCCGGGATGGTGGCGGCGCGGCGGGACGCCTCGGCCATCACCCGCTCGCCGGCCTTGTCCCAGCGCACGATGTCGCGGGGGGTGGTGACCTCAGGGGTGGAGTATTCGGGGTGGGCGTGGTCGACGTAGAGCCGTGCGCCGTTGGTGAGTATCACGTTGGCCAGGCCGAGGTCTTCGTCCGCGAGTGCCTCGGCGGGGTCGTACGCGGCACCGGAGTAGGTGAACCCGCGGGCGTCGCGCAGCGGCGATTCTTCCTCGTAGTCCCATCGGGCCCGGCCGCCCCGGTTGAGTTCCGGACGTGCCCCGTAGGCATTGACCACCTGCGATGAGGTGACCATCGGGTTGGCTCCGGCCTGCCCGGGCACGGAGATGCCGTACTCGACCTCGGTGCCCATGATCCGTCTTACGCTCATCGACCTACCCGCTTCGCTCGCCCGACCCGGTCCACCGTCAGGTCGAGCGTAGTCCGCCCTGGGCACCTGCACTCTGTAGGTGAGTGCCGGCGGGCCGGAACAGTTCGGTGGATTCCGGGTCAGAACGCTCGGCGGTCGGCGTCGGATCGTCGCTCGCGGCGGAGCGCGTGGTCCAGACGAGCCACCCGAACAGCACCAGGCCGACGCTGGCGCTCAGCAGCGGGATCACCGAACCGACCACCGGGTGCCAGTCGCCGGCGAGCGGGTTGAGGCTGCTCAGTCCGATGTTGGCGGGCAGGCCGTTCTGCCAGCGGACCATCGTGTACGCCAGGCAGAAGAGCTGGATCGGCAGGAGGAACAGCACGGCGAGTCGGGTGAACGAGCGGGCCCGGGCGGTTTCGAAGCCGCGTTGTTCGGCGGTCCACGCGGCGTAGAGCAGAACGCCGACCAGCATGGGCAGCATGTAGCGGCCCTGGGTGACGAAGCCGCTCTCGTTGACCAGGGCGATCTGCATGAGGGAGGGGACGGCCACGCCGCCGCCGAGCAGCACGAGCAGGCGCCACCGGTCGAGGGTGCTGCCCCAGACGACGCCGATGAGCAGCAGTGCTCCGGCGACGAGCTGCCAGATCAGGTACGGCGGGGCGGGCATCCGGGTGTCCAGCCAGGAGGTGACTCCGACGATCTGGTCGAGGTATCCCCGCCACCGGTCGGCCTCGCGCAGGGCCGCCTGCCCGTAGGTGAGCCGGTCGGCGGAGTAGTTGCCGAGGTCGGAGGTCTGTTGGCGGACGGACCAGGCGAGCACGACGAGGGTGGACAGGACGATGCCGCCCGCCCAGAGTTGAGCGGCCCGGTCCCGTAGCAGGCCGACGAGGTTGCCGCGGCGCAGTGGGAAGGCGAACGCGACGAAGGCGGTCGCGAGCCAGAGCGGGCCGGTCTGGCGCAGGATGGCCAGGAGCAGTGCGCTGATCCCGACGAGGAGGATGAGGCCGCGTCGTGGGCCGGGTGGGCCGAGCAGCAGGGGGATGACCGCGCTGAAGAAGGCGATGCCGGCGGCGATCTCCAGGCCGTTCGGGTTGACCGCGCTGGCCATGTGCACGGCCATCGGGGTGGTGACGACGACCAGTGCGCCCATCATGAGGCCGCGGCGGGATCGGTTGCGGATCACGACGTACGCGCAGGCGAGCAGCGCGGCGCAGCACAGGGCGCTGATCATGCGGGCGAGCAGGACACCGGACCAGCCGGGCCAGAGCACCGTCGGCGCGCCGACGAGGGCGTAGTAGGCGGGGAAGTACCGACCGGCTCCGGTGCCGGCGCGGGTGGGTGTGTCGTCGCTGCCGGGGGGCTGGGCGCAGGCCGCGGAGACGTCCTTCTTGAACTGCCAGCACTGCTCGCGGACGAGACCGCCGGGGACGGTCTGGAAGGCTCCGGTGCCCTTCTTCGCGGCGGCCGGCGGGGGCGCGATCTGCCCGGCGGCGACGCCGGCCGCGCGGACGATGTGTTCGCGCTCGTCCGGGGTGCCGTCGTAGGGGGCGGCCATCGACCAGGCGAAGATGATCAGGAAGAACGCGGCGAAGGCGAGGGCCCAGTGTCGGCGGGCTGCGCTCGTGGTGGCCGCCGGGCTTGCGGCGGTGGCCGGCGGCGTCACTCTTCCGGGATCAGGCACGTCAACCTCGCGGCTCGCGCGGGCAGGCCCCGCTGGGTGGATGGACAGACGATAGACTCCCTCGTCGTCCTCACCGCTCCGGGTCCCCCCTTGGAGAACTCTTTGCTGTCACCTGTTGCCGATTCCGTCCGCCACCTGTCCCGACACAGTGCTGTGCGGTTCCTGGTCGTCGGGGGCCTGAGCGTTGCCGTGGACACGGGGTCACTCTTCGTTTACCACGGAGTTCTCCGGATTGTCCTACCGGTTGCGGCCGCCCTGTCGTTCCTGACCTCGTTCTGGGTCAACTTCGGGCTGAACCGGGCGTGGTCGTTCGGCTCGTCCGCGCAGATGGTGCCGCAGGTGGGGCGCTACTTCGCGCTGGTCCTCGCCAACCTGACCGCGAACGTGGTGCTGGTGTCCGCGTTGACCTGGGCGGGCACGCCGTACCTGCTGGCGAAGTTGCTGGTCACGGCGTCGCTGTCGGCGGCGAACTACGTGGTGTCGAAGCGGTGGATCTTCGCTGCGTGACCGGCTCCTGACCTACCCGCAGCGAGGGTGTCCGCCGTTACGGCGGACACCCTCGCTGTTGGGGTCAGAGGTACTGGCCGGTGTTGCTGGCGGTCTCGATGGACCGCCCGGCCTCGGCGCCCTTGCCGCCGGAGACGAGCGTGCGGATGTAGACGATCCGCTCGCCCTTCTTGCCGGAGATGCGCGCCCAGTCGTCGGGGTTGGTGGTGTTGGGGAGATCTTCGTTCTCGCGGAACTCGTCGACGCAGGCATCGAGCAGGTGCTGCAGGCGCAGCCCCTTGCGGCCCGAGGTGAGGAACTCCTTGATGGCCATCTTCTTGCTCCGGTCGACGATGTTCTGGATCATCGCGCCGGAGTTGAAGTCCTTGAAGTAGAGGACTTCCTTGTCACCGTTGGCGTAGGTGACCTCGAGGAACCGGTTCTCCTCGGTCTCGGAGTACATCCGCAGCACCACGGCGTCGATCATCGCCGCGACGGTGGCCTGGGGGTCGGTGCCGTGTTCGGCCAGGTCGTCCGGGTGCAGGGGCAGCCCGGAGAGGATGTACTTGGAGAAGATGTCCTTGGCCGCTTCGGCGTCCGGTCGCTCGATCTTGATCTTCACGTCGAGGCGACCGGGGCGCAGGATCGCCGGGTCGATCATGTCTTCCCGGTTGGAGGCGCCGATGACGATGACGTTCTCCAGCCCCTCCACGCCGTCGATCTCGCTGAGCAGCTGCGGGACGATGGTGTTCTCCACGTCGGAGGAGACACCCGAGCCGCGGGTCCGGAAGATCGAGTCCATCTCGTCGAAGAACACGATCACCGGCGTGCCCTCGCCGGCCTTCTCCCGGGCGCGCTGGAAGATCAGCCGGATGTGCCGCTCGGTCTCACCGACGTACTTGTTGAGCAGCTCCGGGCCCTTGATGTTGAGGAAGAAGCTGGTGTGCTTCTCCTTGCCCTGGCGTTCGGCGATCTTCTTGGCCAGCGAGTTGGCCACGGCCTTGGCGATGAGCGTCTTACCGCAGCCGGGCGGACCGTAGAGCAGGATGCCCTTGGGCGGGCGGAGCTGGTGCTCACGGAACAGGTCCGCGTGCAGGAACGGCAACTCCACCGCGTCGCGGATCTGCTCGATCTGCGACTGGAGGCCGCCGATGTCGCCGTAGTCGACGTCGGGCACCTCCTCCAGGACCAGCTCCTCGACCTCGCTCTTCGGGATCCGCTCGTACGCGTACGCCGAGCGGGGCTCGATCATGAGCGAGTCGCCGGCCCGGATCGCCGAGCCGATGAGCGTCTCGGCGAGGTGCACGATGCGCTCCTCGTCGGAGTGGGAGACCACCAGCGCCCGGTCGCCCGGCCCGCCGTTCGGCCCCTCCAGGATCTCCTTGAGCATCACCACCTCGCCGACCCGCTCGTAGCCGAACGCGTCGACGATGTTGAGCGCGTCGTTGAGCAGGACCTCCTGGCCGCGCCGCAGGTCACCCACGTCGAGCGAGGGCGAGACCGCGACCCGTAGTTTGCGGCCGCCGGTGAAGACGTCCACCGTGCCGTCCTCGTGCTTGGCCAGGAAGACTCCGTAACCGCTCGGCGGTTGCGCGAGCCGGTCGATCTCCTCCTTGAGCGTCACGATCTGCGTGCGAGCTTCCTTGAGGGTGCTCACCAGCCGGTCGTTGTTCTCGGTCAGCCGCGCCAACTGTGCCTGGGTGGCCGCCAGCCGCTCTTCGAGCTGCCGGACGTGTCGGGGGCTTTCGGTCAACTTGCGCCGCACCAGGGCGAGTTCCTCTTGCAGGAACGCGACCTGCGTGGAGAGATCGTGGGCTTCCTTCTCCCACCGTGCGGCGCGCGAGTCCGCGTCGTCGCTACGTGCTGCCACGTCCCACCTCCCCGGGGGGCTTGAACGTTCTGCCCTAACACTAGCCGCTATGAGGCCGATTCGGTCCCACGCAACACCCTCGTCACCGAACCTTGATCGCCAAGGGTGGCCTGACGGGCCGTTACCGGCGTTCGGGTACCGTCGAGGCGTGGCACGGGAGAACATGGGGGGTGCACAGGTGGCGGAGGTCGCGACCGACGAGTTGCAGGTCTGGGTCGACCAGGATCTCTGCACGGGCGACGGGCTCTGCGTGCAGTACGCACCGGAGGTTTTCGAGTTCGACATCGACGGCCTGGCCTACGTCAAGGGCGTCGACGGTGAGCTGCGGATGGCCCCGGGCAGCCGGGTCGACGTCCCCGCGCACCTACGACTCGAGGTGATCGACTCCGCGAAGGAGTGCCCGGGCGACTGCATCCACGTGGTGCGCGGCGACGGCGTCGAGGTCGCCGGCCCGGAGGCCGAGGAAGACTGACCCACCGGCCGGGCCGCACGGCCCGGCCGGGTCCAGATCGGGGTACGCCTCAGAGCATCGGACGGCCGACGACCGAGGCGACCAACCGCGCGAACTCCTCCAACCGGGCGATCTGCCCGGCCCCGCCGTCGTCGAGGGTCTTGCCGAAGCGCAGCGCGTCGTGCCGGGGTGTGCCGGCCATCTCCTCGCTCGGCGGCGCCTCGTCCAACGAGGTGAGCAGCAGGTAGACGTCGATGCTGTCGACCCGGATCTCGCCGCTCTCGGCACGGTTGAGCCGCCGCCGGCAGCCCACCTCGGTGACGGTGGAGACCGGCACCACCCGCAGCGACGAGGTCATCGAGCCCGGCGGGCCCTCCTCCGGCGGTACGTCCTCGCCGTGCCAGAGGATGAGCCGGCTGCCGTCGCAGACGACGACCTCCTGCCACACCCCGTTGACCTCGTTGACGAAGCGTTCCAGGGTGAAGCCGAGCACCGACGCGCCGCGCAGCACGCCGCCGAGCGCCTCCAGGGCGACGTCCGGGTCGCGCAGGTAGGCCCGCGCCGCCGACTCCAGGTCCTGGTAGGGCGACCAGTCGGGAAAGACCGCGGGGAGGTCTCCACCGCCGTAGCCCGGTCGGCTCATGCCAGCGTCTCCCCCTGGTCGGCGGTGCCGACACCCAGCTCGATGGTCACGGCCTGTCCATCTCCCCCGCACCGTTGGCTTGCGCGCCTGCCGCCTGGGCGGCCGCGGCCTGTCGGGCGGCCTCCGCCTCGCGCAGGTCCTGGCGGCGCTGCGCGTACGCCTCGGTGCCCTTGCTGGGCTTGCGCCGGCGCGGCGGCGCGGTGACCCCCGGGGCCAGCTTGCGCGCGGACACCAGGAAGGCGGTGTGCGCGATCATCCGGTGGTCCGGGCGGACGGCGAGCCCTTCGGCGTGCCAGTCGCGCACCAGGGACTCCCAGGCCCGCGGCTCGGTCCAGCCGCCGCGCTCACGCAGCGCCTCCACCAGCTCGGAGAGTTGCGGTGTGGTGGCGACGTAGCCGATGAACACCCCACCGGGCACCAGCGCGCGCTCGACCATGTCGAGGGTCTCCCAGGGGGTCAACATGTCCAGGATGATCCGGTCGAAGCCGGTCTCCTGGCACTGCGCGACGTCGCCGACGTGCAGGTTCCACGAGGGGTGCGGGCCGTTGAAGAACGCCTCGACGTTGCGCTTGGCGATCTGGGCGAAGTCGTCGCGCAGCTCGAACGAGTGCAGCTCGCCCTCGGTGCCGACGGCGCGCAGCAGGGAGCAGCTCAGCGCGCCGGAGCCGGCGCCGGCCTCGAGGACCTTCGCGCCGGGGAAGATGTCGCCCATCGCGACGATCTGCGCGGAGTCCTTCGGGTAGATCACCTGGGCGCCGCGCGGCATGGACAGCACGTAGTCCGACAGGAGCGGCCGCAGGGCCAGGAACGCGGTGCCGCCACCGGCGGTGGTCACCACGCTGCCGTCGGGGAGCCCGATCAGCGTGTCGTGCGCCAGGATGCCGCGGTGGGTGTGGAACTCCTTGCCGGGCTCCAGCGTCACGGTGTGCATCCGCCCCTTGGGGTCGGTCAGCTGGACCCGGTCGCCGGGCCGGAACGGGCCCCGGTGCACGGGTGTCAGCGCCGGGTTGGCGGGGTCGGCGGCGACGGTGGAGGGAGTTGCGGTCACGGTGTCATCTTCCGGTTGGGTTCGAGGAGCTGTGCCAGGTCCGCGATGTGCAGAATGCCGACGACATCTTCGCCTGACGTCACCACGTACTGCGCGCCCGGGTGGGTCTGTACGGCCTCCATCACCCGCTCGCCGTCCCACCCGACCGGCAAGGTGGGAAGTGTGCCCAGTGACCGGGCGACGGCGTCCACCGCCAGCCACGGTCGGCGCTCGACGGGCACCGCGTCGGCGGCGGCCGGGTCGACAAGCGCCACCGGTCGACCGGTGGAGTCGGTGACCAGCAGCGCGGAGCCGGGCTGCCCGCTCTCGGCGTGTCGGCGCTGGGCCTCCGCCAGTGGCGTACCGGTGGTCACCGGCCAGGCCGGGCGGGCCAGCCGGGCGAGGTCGATCAGCGGGAACCGGCGACTGACCCGGGCGGCCCGGATCGACTGACCGGCGCCGCGCCAGAGGGTGACGGCGACCAGCAGCATCAGCGGCAGTGCCAGCGGCGCCAGCCGCCGCTCGACGGTGAGGAGCAGGACCAGGGCCGCGGTGGCGACGGCGACGACCCGGCCGGCCCACCCGGCGACCTCGGTGCCGAGGTGCCGGTCGCGGGTCAGCCCCCAGACGGCGGCGCGCAGCGCCCGGCCGCCGTCGAGCGGCAGCCCGGGCAGGCTGTTGAACAGCGCGACGATGACGTTGCTGACCGCGAGCTGGAAGGCGAGCTGGTGCGCCACGGTCCCCTCGGGCAGGGCCAGCGTGGCGGCGACGGCCGCGACGCCGAGCACCGCGGAGACCGCCGGGCCGGCCAGCGAGACCAGCAGGTCGACGCGGGGCGACGGGGCGTCCCGGTCCATCTCGGTGTAGCCGCCGAGCAGCTCCAGGGTGATCCCGCGCACACCGATGCCGTAGCGCCGGGCGGTGAGGGCGTGGCCCAGCTCGTGCAGCAGCACCGAGCCGAGCAGCGACACGACGAACCCGAACCCGATCAGGTAGCCGCTGAGCTGCGGCAGGTCCAGTTGTCGGCGGGCGAACTCGCCGTACAGCACCGCGATGAGCACCGCGAGCAGGACCATGGAGCCGTTGAGGTGCAGTGGCACCCCGAACACCCGGCCGACGTTCAGGCCGAGGCGTCGGTCTGGTCGGCGCGGCGGCCGGGTTGTCTGCTCCATCGCCACGATGCTACGGACCGTCGCTGTGTGGGGCGGGCGGCGGTCGGTGTCACACCGGTGCCCTAACCTTTGCCGACATGACGGCGGAATCGGTCACCACCTCCCAACCCTCCCCCGCGGTGCAGGCGCCGCCGACGGTGCGGGCCTCGCTGTCCCCGTCGCGGGCGGCGGATTTCAAGACCTGCCCGCTGCTCTACCGGTTCCGCAGCATCGACCGGCTGCCCGAGCGCACCACCATCGAGCAGGCCCGGGGCACGTTGGTGCACGCGGTGCTGGAGCGCCTGTTCGACCTGCCCGCCACCGGCCGCACACCGGAGGCGGCCGGCGACCTGGTGGCCCCCCAGTGGGACCGGCTGGTCACCGAGCAGCCGGAGCTGGCCGGGATCTTCGACGGCGCGGAGCCGGCCGGCCCGGTGGAGTTCCTCCGCTCCGCCGCCGGGCTGTTGCAGGGTTACTTCGCGGTGGAGGACCCGACCCGGCTGGAGCCGGCCGAACGAGAGAGCCTGATCTCCGCGGTCGTCGACGAGGAGTTGCTGATCCGGGGTTATCTCGACCGGCTCGACGTCGCTCCGGACGGCGCGCTGCGGGTGGTCGACTACAAGACCGGCGGCGCTCCACGGGAGGCGTTCGAGGCGCGGGCGCTGTTCCAGCTGAAGTTCTACGCCCTGGTGCTGTGGCGCACCCGGGGGGTGGTGCCCCGGGTGCTGCGGCTGCTCTACCTGCGCGACGCCGAGGTGTTGGATTACACCCCGGACGCCGACGAGCTGGTCCGCTTCGAGCGCACCGTGGTGGCGCTGTGGCGGGCGATCGAGCAGGCCACCGCCCGGCAGGATTTTCGGCCCCGGCCGAGCCGGCTCTGTGACTGGTGCAGCCACCAGGCGCTCTGCCCCAGCTTCGGCGGCACGCCGCCGCCGTTCCCGGTCGCCGCGGCGAGCGCCGACCCGCTGCGCGACTCCCGCTCCACCCCGGTGGCGCCGGGCGCCGACGAGTGACGGCCTCCTGACCGACGTGCACGCCCGGCGCGGCGACTCAGGCCGCCGGGACCGCCGGCCGCACGCCGACACCGCTGAAGACCCGACCGCAGCGGTGCCGTCGCGGTCGGGACAGGGCGACCGGCCGGCCTCTACGGTGATCCGCGACGCACCGGCTCCCGTACGCGAGGATGACCGGTGCGTGTCACGACGTCGGCGGGACGGGAGACGGAATGAGCGATCAGGCGCCCTCGGCGCGGCCGGTGCGGATCCTGCTCGCCGACGACCAGCCGCTGCTGCGGACCGGGTTCCGGATGGTGCTGGGCGCCGAGAGCGACCTGGACGTGGTGGCCGAGGCCGGTGACGGCGTGGAGGCGGTGGAGCTGTCCCGCCGGTTGCTGCCCGACGTCGTGCTGATGGACATCCGGATGCCCCGGATGGACGGGGTGGCGGCGACCCGGGCGATCGTCGACGCCCGACTGCCGGTGCGGGTGCTGGTGCTCACCACCTTCGACCTGGACGAGTACGTGGTGGGCGCGTTGCGGGCCGGCGCCAGCGGGTTCCTGGCCAAGGACGTGCCGGCCGAGGATCTGATCGCGGCGATCCGCACGGTCGCCGGCGGGGACGCGGTGGTGACACCTCGGATCCTGCGGCGCCTGCTGGACCGCTTCGCGGAGCTGCTGCCCGACCCGGCGGCGACACCGTCGGCAGCGCTGAACGCGCTCACCGACCGCGAGCGCGAGGTGCTCGTGCAGGTCGCCCGGGGGCTGTCCAACGCCGAGATCGCGACGGTCCTGTCGGTGAGCGAGACCACCATCAAGACGCACGTCGGACACGTGCTGACGAAGCTGCGGCTGCGCGACCGGGTGCAGGCGGTGGTGCTGGCGTACGAGTCGGGGCTGGTCCGCCCTCGGGCGTAGCCGCAGCGGCCCGGGTACCTCACTCGGCGTACTCGAAGATCCCTCCGTGGGGGGACGGCCGCCGTTGCCGTCGTCACCTACCGTGACCGGAGACGGCCTGGTTCGGTTGACCCTCCTGTGGCGTCAGGTGCAAGTGTCGGTGCTGCCGCCGGACGCCGGGGGAAAAGCGGTCGACCGGCCGTCGACTCAGGGGCAACCCTGATCAGACATGGGGGTGCACCCGCAGCGGGAAATCCGCGCCGGGTCCCCCCAGGGTTGGACGGAACGGGCGTACGCAGCACCGATGATTGAACAGTCGCGCCGGACCATCGGGGGGCGGCGTGCATTTTCGGACAGACGGAAGAGGTAGATGACGTGACCGCGACGGTAGGCCAGCAGGCGCAGGCCGCGGCCCGGGCGAACGACGTGTGGAAGGTGTACGGCAGCGGCGAGGCTCAGGTCATCGCGCTGCGGGGGGTCAGCGCGGAGTTCGAACGTGGCCGCTTCACCGCGATCATGGGCCCCTCGGGTTCCGGTAAGTCGACGCTGATGCACTGCCTGGCCGGTCTGGACTCGGTGACCCGGGGGACGGTGGCGATCGGTGAGACGACCGTCACGGGGCTGGGCGACGCGGGGCTGACGAAGCTGCGACGCGACAAGGTGGGCTTCATCTTCCAGCAGTTCAACCTGCTGCCGACGCTGACCGCCAAGGAGAACATCCTGCTGCCGCTGTCGATCGCCGGGCGCAAGCCGGACCCGGCCTGGTACGACACGGTGATCGAGACGGTGGGTCTGAAGGACCGGCTGGACCACCGGCCGGCGCAGCTCTCCGGCGGGCAGCAGCAGCGGGTGGCGTGCGCGCGGGCGCTGGTCTCCCGCCCCGAGGTGATCTTCGCGGACGAGCCGACCGGCAACCTGGACTCGCGCTCCGGTGCGGAGGTGCTCAACTTCCTGCGTAACTCGGTGCGGGAGCACGGCCAGACCATCGTGATGGTCACCCACGACCCGACGGCCGCCGCGTACGCCGACCGGGTGGTCTTCCTCGCCGACGGTGAGATCGTCTCGGAGCTGATCGAGCCGACCGCCGAGACGGTGCTGGACACCATGAAGAAGCTGGACACTCCGGCCGAGGTGGGCAACTGATGTTCCGCGCGACGCTGAAGAGTCTGCTGGCCCGTAAGGTCCGGCTGATCCTGTCCGGCCTGGCGGTGGTGCTCGGGGTGATGTTCGTCTCCGGCGCGTTCGTGCTCACCGACACGCTGGGGCGCTCCTTCGACTCGGTCTTCGCCGACGGTTTCTCCGAGATCGACGTGAACGTCGCGGCGAAGCCGAAGGTGCAGGTCAACGAGATGGAGGGCGAGCAGACCGTCGCCCCGCTGCCGGCCGCCCTGGTGGACCGGGTGAAGCAGGTGCCGGGGGCGGCCTCGGCGACGGGTGTCGTCAACGCCGACGGCGCCCGGGTGATCGGCAGCAACGGCAAGGTGGTCACCTCGTTCGGCCCGCCGCAGTTGGGCGAGAACTGGACCGGCGAGAGTGAGCTGCTGCAGCTGCGTGAGGGGCGCGCGCCGCAGGCCGAGGACGAGATCGTCATCAACAAGGCGTTGGCCACGGCCGCGAAGGTGCAGGTCGGCCAGAAGGTCGGCGTGCTCACCGCGTTCGAGTCGAAGAAGCGGGACTTCACGCTGGTCGGCGTGTTCGGCTACAGCGGTGACCGGGACTCGATCGGCGGGGTCAACGAGGTCTTCTTCACCACGCCGGTGGCGCAGCGGCTGATGCTGGGCGAGCCGGACGTGTTCAGCAGCATCACCGTGCAGGCCGCCGACGGGGTCTCCGACGAGAAACTGCGCGACGACGTGGCCCGCACCCTGGGCGCGGACTTCGAGGTGAAGACCGGCGAGCAGGTGGCCGCGGACGCCTCGGCCAGCCTCAAGGAGGGCCTGTCCTTCTTCAACAAGATCCTGCTCGGCTTCGCCGCGGTGGCGCTGCTGGTGGGTACCTTCCTGATCCTCAACACCTTCTCGATCATCGTGGCGCAGCGGACCCGGGAGTTGGCGCTGATGCGCGCCATCGGGGCCAGCGGCCGGCAGATCATCGGTTCGGTGGTACTGGAGGCCATCGCGGTGGGTCTGATCGCGTCGGTGCTCGGCCTCGCGGCCGGCATCGGGGTGGGCGCGCTGCTGGCGTTCCTGTTCGGCAAGCTCGCCGGTGGGCTCACCCTGGCCGGGATCGGTGTGCCGGCGGCCGCGGTGATCGGTTCGTTCGGCGTCGGTCTGGTGATCACCGTGGTGGCGGCGCTGCTGCCGGCGCTGCGGGCGTCCCGGATCCCGCCGATCGCGGCCATGCAGGACGTGGCCACCCCGGACCGGCCGTTGACCAAGGTCACCGTGGCCGGGTCGCTGGTCACCGGCGTCGGTGCGGTGCTGCTGTTCCTCGGGCTCAGCGGCAACGCCGGCGGTCAGACGCTGGCCACCATCCTCGGTGGGGTGCTGTTCGCCTTCATCGGGGTGGCGTTGCTGACCCCGCTGATCAGCCGGCCGGTGGTGAGCCTGCTCGGCGCGATCTTCTCCTGGTCGGTGCCGGGCAAGCTGGGCCGGCTCAACTCCGGGCGCAACCCGCGCCGTACGGCGATCACGGCCGCCGCGCTGATGGTCGGCATCGCGCTGGTCACCGGCGTCACGGTGATCCTCGACTCGGCCAAGGGCAGCATCAGCGCGCTCGCCAAGGACACCATCAAGGCGGAGCTGGTGATCGCTGGCCAGCAGGGCGGCCCGCGTCCGCCGACCTTCGACCCGGGGGTACTGGACCGGGCCAAGGCCCTGCCCGGTGTGCGGATGGTCGACGGCGAGTACGGCGACATGGGGCGGATCGACGGCGAGAGCACCTGGGTCGCCGCGAGCAGCGACATCGCGTCGCTGCGGCAGATCTTCGGCGCGAAGCCCACCGCCGGTGACATCGACCGGCTCGGGCCGACCCAGATGCTCGCCAGCTCCGACACGGCCACCTCCCGTGGCTGGTCGGTGGGCTCCACGGTCAACGTGCAGCTGACCCGGGGCGAGGCACGCACCTACACGATCAGCGGCATCTACGAGTCGTCGCAGCTGACCAACCCGGTGACCCTGCCGGCGACCGCGGCGAAGGACTTCGCCATCCCGCAGCCCATCCAGGGCTTCATCCAGCTTGCCCCGGGCACCCGGGTGTCCGACGTTCAGCCGCAGGTGGAAGCGTTGCTCGCGGACAGCCCCGAGGTGTCGGTGGCCGACCGGGACGCGTTCATCAAGCAGCAGACCAGTTCGCTCGACGGACTGCTCACGATGATCCAGATCCTGCTCGCGCTGGCCATCGTGATCGCCGTTCTGGGCATCATCAACACCCTGGCCCTGTCGGTGCTGGAGCGGACCCGCGAGTTGGGTCTGCTGCGGGCGATCGGCCTACGCCGGTCGCAGACCATGGGCATGATCACCGTGGAGGCGGTGGTGATCTCGGTGTTCGGCGCACTGCTCGGCGTGGCGGTGGGCACCGGCCTCGGCGCCGCGGTGGTCGAGGCCCTCAAGGACGAGGGCATCACCGACCTGATCCTGCCCTGGGGGCAGATGGGTGTCTTCCTCGGTCTCGCCGCCATCATCGGCGTGGTGGCCGCGGTGCTCCCGGCCGTCCGGGCGGCCCGGATCAACGTCCTGGGCGCCATCGCCCACGACTGATCGGCACTACCGAGGCCCCCGGTCGCCATCCGCGCGGCTGGGGGCCTCGGCCTGTCCCATTCGCCCTCGGCCGCCCGGAGGCGACTGTCAGGCTGGTGCTGCCGGCAGGGCGCCGGCCCGCCCGCGACCCGGGCGGCCGCAGAGCCGGGGCCGGTGACATGACCGATCAGGACGCGTACCAGCGGGCACTCGACAACGCCGAGCGGCTGCTCGGCCAGCCGTTGGTCCTGCCGCTCGGCGAGGGTGAGCCGTCGGTGGGGCACGACTTTCGTCGTCTCGCCACCGAGCAGACCTTCGGCGCGGCGTGGCCCCGCGAGGGCCTGGACCTGCGCAGCCGGTGCCTGGTCTCGGTGGCGATCGCCGCCGCCCTCGGCACCCACGAGCCGCTGCGCGGGCAGTTGCGCATCGCGTTGACCTCGGGCGTGACCAGGGAGGAGATCGTCGAGCTGTTCATCCACCTGGCCGCGTACGCGGGTGCCGCGCGGGCATTCGACAGCTATCAGGTGGTCGCCGCGGTCTTCGCCGAGCGCCAGTGACCGCGCCGGGCTTGTCAGCCGGTCGCCGCGGCCCGATCGGTCAGCAGCGCCGCGAGCAGCTCCAGGTCCACGCCGGTCAGGCTCTCCACCTGGTGTACGCCGACAGTGCTCGGCAAAGCCACCTCCGCCGGTACGGCCAGCACCGCCGCGCCGGAGGCGAGCGCGCTGGCCACCCCGGTCGGTGAGTCCTCGATCGCGACGCAGCGCTCGATCGGCACACCCAGCAGCCGGGCCGCGGTCAGGTAGGGCTCGGGGTGCGGCTTGGCCGCCACCACCTCGTCGCCGGCGACCACCGTGTCGAAGTTGTCCCGACCGAGGGTGTCCAGGGCGATCTCGACCAGCGCCCGAGGGCTGGAGGTGACCAGCGCCGTGGGGATTCCCGCCGTGCGGACCGCGCGCAACAGGTCGAACGCCCCCGGCCGCCAGCGCAGACCGGTCCGGAACAGTTCCAGGATCCGGGCGTTGATCCACGCCGCGCTGATCTCCGGATCCCGTTCGGGCTGCCCCAGGTCGTCGTGCAGGATGCGCATCGACTCGGCCATGGCGGTGCCGATGATCGACTGGCGGGCGTCGTCGGAGAGCTTCCCGCCGTACTCCTTCGCGAGTTCCTGCAACGCGACGTCCCACAGCTTCTCGCTGTCGACCAGCGTGCCGTCCATGTCGAAGAGCACAGCGGCGGGGTGATGGCTGCTCAGCGGAACCTCCAGGGTCGTGACCGACACCGCGATCCTGCCAGCAGCGCCGGTGGCCGGTGGCGGCAACGGGCGCCAGGGTGATCCGGGCAACCTCACTCAGCCCAGGTCGCACTCCTTCAGGGAGCCCTCGTAACCCCGGAAGAACATGTCGGTGCGCTGCTCGGCGGTGCCGTGCGCCCCTTCCGCGAACCACGGCTGGTCCGGGTCGTCGCCGACCGCCGCCACCCCCTCCCGGAACTCGTCCAGGTCGCCTTCGGCGAGGGTCAGGGCACGCGAGCGCACCGAGTCGCCAAGGTACGCCCCGGCCATGCAGTCGGCCTGCAACTCCTGCTGGATGGTGAAGCTGTAGTTGATGCCGAGGCGCACCTGGATGCCGTGCGCGTACTCGTGCCCGAGCAGGTAGAACACGAACGCGTCGCCGACCTGGCGGAACGCCGCCACCGACCAGGCGATGTCGTACGCGATGAAGTCGCCCTGCGAGCAGTAGACGGCGTTGTTGCGGGGCAACGGCTGGCCGCCGCAGGACACCTCGCCGTCACGCTGGTACGGGGTGATCCGCCGGATCGGTCGGAACCGTTGCCCGGACTCCTTGAACTGGGCCGCCCAGTACCGCTCGGCGACCTCCTGCGCGTCGGCGACGTCCTGCTTGAACTCGGCGACGCTTGTGGTGCTGTCGGCCCGGGTGGTGCTGGGCCCCGGCGAGGCGGCCGAGGGTTTAGCCCCGGGGCGTTCGGCCTCCGGCTCGGCCAGCCCACCGCCGGCGCAGGCGAGGGAGACCAGGGCGGCGATCAGCAGTCCCGCCAACGGGCCCCGCGCGTCGCGTCCGAACCGTGCGCCCACTGTGCCTCCCCAGACATCTGGTGCTCGTGCTGGTAGTACCCCGACGACACGACCGAAACGCCCGTCACCGGTTCCACGCACGGCGCTGCCGCACGGTTCACGCCCTGGCCCCGGGTGGGCCGCATCCCGTTGATCATGAGGTTAGCGTCATCCCACTCGGCGTGTCGTGACGCTAACTTCATGATCAACGGTTCGGGTGGGGGAGGTAGGCCCGGGGGTGTGTCCGGGTGGGGGGGTTGGGGTTCGACGTTTCCTGTGGGGGCGTCGGGGTGGCGCTCCTGGCAGGAGGAGGGAAGAACCGTGAAGTACATGATTTTGCTCTACGGGTCGCAGCAGGACTATGACGTGCTGTCGGGGCGGGCTTCCGAGCGGCCGGCGATGTCGGCCGAGCAGATCGCGGCGATGCACCAGCACATGGAGACGTTCCACCAGGCGCTGGCCGAGTCCGGGGAGTTGGTCGACGCCCGAGGGCTGAGCGAGCCGGTGCACGCCCGCCGGGTGCAGGTGCGCGAGGGGGCGCCCGTGGTCACCGACGGCCCGTACCCGGAGACGCAGGAGGTCCTCGCCGGTTACACCATCGTGGAGTGCGCCAGCTTCGACCGGGCCACCGAGATCGCCGCCGGCCTGGTCGACCCGGACGCCCCCGGCGGGTACGTGGACGTGCGGCCGGTGCTCGACGGTGTCGAGGACCTGGCCGGCTGAGCCAGTGCCGGAGAATCCCGCCGAGGACCTGCTGCGCGAGCTGGCGCCGCAGGTCCTCGGCGCGCTGGTCCGCCGCTACGGGCACTTCGACACGGCCGAGGACGCGGTGCAGGAGGCGCTGATCGCCGCGGCGGACCGTTGGCCGCGCGACGGCGTGCCGGACAATCCTCGTGGCTGGCTGATCACCGTGGCGTCCCGTCGGCTGACCGACCTGCTGCGTCGCGAGCAGGCCCGGATGCGGCGGGAGGACACGGTGGCCCGGTGGGTGCTACCGGAGCAGTGGCGTGCCCCCGCCGCCGACCGCCCACCGGCGGACGCCGACGACACGCTCATCCTGCTGTTCCTGTGCTGCCACCCGGCGCTGTCGGCGGCGTCGCAGATCGCGCTCACCCTGCGGGCGGTGGGCGGGTTGAGCACCGCCGAGGTGGCGCGCGCGTTCCTGGTGCCGGAGGCGACGATGACCCGGCGGATCAGTCGGGGCAAGCAGCGGATCCGCGACAGTGGGCTGCGGTTCGCGCCGCCCACCGGCGCGGAGCGCGCCGACCGGCTCGCCGCCGTGCTGCACGTGCTCTACCTGATCTTCACCGAGGGGTACGCCCGCACGGCCGGGCCCGGGTTGCTGCGCGCCGACCTGACCGCCGAGGCGATCCGGCTGACCCGCCTGGTGCGCCGGCTGGTCCCGGAGGACCCGGAGGTCACCGGGCTGCTCGCGTTGATGCTGCTCACCGACGCCCGGGCGCCTGCGCGGATCGGCCCGCACGGCGAGCTGGTGCCGATGGCCGAGCAGGACCGCGCCCGGTGGCGGGCCGACCAGATCGCCGAGGGGGTCGAGCTGATCACCGGGGCGCTGCCGCGCGGGGTGGTCGGGGCGTACCAACTCCAGGCGGCCATCGCGGCCGTGCACGACGAGGCAACCAGCGCGGCGGCCACCGACTGGGCGCAGATCACCGCGCTGTACGAGGTGCTCCTCGGAATGTCCGACAACCCGGTGGTGGCGCTCAACCACGCGGTGGCGGTGGCGATGAGCCGGGGCGCGCCGGCCGGGTTGGCGCTGCTCGCCGACCTGGCCGACGATCCCCGTCTCGCCGACGACCCGCGACTGCCGGCCGCCCGCGCTCACCTGTGGGAGCTGGAGGGTGATCGGGTCGCGGCGCGGGAGGCGTACCGGATGGCTGCGACGCGCTCGACGAACCTGGCGCAGCAGCGCTACCTGAACGCCCGCGCGGAGCGCCTCGCGGGCGACCCGCCGCCCGCCGGCTGACCGGCGGGCCGTGTGGGCCACGCGGGCCGGCAGGCCATGCGGGTCACGGGCTGAGCGGGCAGGGGCTGAGCTGGCGGCGGTGCGGGTCAGGGGCTGGCGGCCAGGAAGACGAAGGCGGCCAGCAACACCAGGTGTACGCCGCCCTGCAACACGTTGGCCCGGCCGGGCACCACGGTGAGGACGGCGGTCACGGCGGTGAGCGCGAGCAGTGCGAGCTGGGTGCCGCCGAGGCCGAGCAGCAGCGGGCCGTCCAGCCAGATCGAGGCGATCGCGATGGCCGGGATGGTCAGGCCGATGCTGGCCATCGCCGAGCCGAGCGCGAGGTTCAGGCTGATCTGCACGCGGTCGCGGCGGGCGGCGCGGGCGGCGGCCAGTGTCTCCGGCAGCAGCACCAGCAGGGCGATGATCACGCCGACGAACGCGTGCGGCAGGTTCGCCGCGGCGACGCCGGCCTCGATGGTCGGGGAGACGGTCTTGGCGTCGCCGACCACCGCGACCAGCGCCACCAGCAGCAGCCCCAGGCTGACCAGCGCCGCCCGGGTGGTCGGCGGCTTGGCGTGCTCCTCCGCGTCGATCACCTGACCCCGGCTGTCGACCGGCAGGAAGTAGTCGCGGTGCCGGCCGGTCTGCACGAGCACGAACAGCCCGTAGAGGGCCAGCGACGCGACGGCGGCGAAGGCGAGCTGGGCCGGGCTGAACTCCGGGCCGGGCCGGGCCGTGGTGAAGGTCGGGATGACCAGACTCAGGGTGGCCAGGGTGATCACGGTAGCCAGGGCTCCGCCGGTGCCCTCCGGGTTGAACACCGCGACGCGACGGCGCAGCGCCCCGAGCAGCAGGGAGAGGCCGAGTATCCCGTTGCAGGTGATCATGACGGCGGCGAAGACGGTGTCCCTGGCGAGCGACTGGGTCTTCTCCGGTCCGCTGATCATCAGCGTGACGATGAGCGCGACCTCGATCACGGTGACCGCGACGGCGAGCACCAGCGACCCGTACGGCTCCCCCACCCGGTGGGCGACCACCTCCGCGTGGTGCACGGCCGCCAGCACGGCACCGCCCAGCAGCAGCGCGACCACCACGATGATCGGGCCGGGCAGGTTCCGCCCCCAGGTGAGGATCAACACCAGCACAGCGAGCACGGGTACGGCGACGGTCCAGTCGGTCAGGCGGGAGCGAAGCAGGGCGGCCATGCCGTCCAGGGTGCCAGGTCAGGTGATCATGTGCCCACCATCGACGCAGCGTTCTGCGGTGTCCGAGGTCCACAACCGGCAGACCCGTAACCTGTAGGTTACGCTTCTCGGGTGGATGAGGTGGCCGTCGCGATCGCGGACCCGGTACGGCGGCACATCCTGACCATGTTGCGCGACGAACCCCTCTCCGCCGGCGACATCGCCCAGCGGTTCACGATCAGCCGACCCGCCATCAGCCGCCACCTGCGGGTGCTTCGCGAGAGCGGGCTGGTCCGTGACGAGCTGGTCGGACGGCAGCGGATCTACCGGCTCGACCCGGGCCCGCTCGCCCCGCTGCTCGACTGGCTCACCGCGCTCACCACTGTCGACAGGTGGGAACGGCACCTCGACGCGTTGGAGACCGAGGTCTATCGCACCCGCCGAGAGCGCCGCAGCCGCGGCCCGGCGGAACACCGAAGGGAGCACACGGCATGACCCGCACACCCGCCGGACGCCTGTTTCGCACCGCCACCGGGCACGATCTCGTCCTCACTCGGACCTTCCGCGCCCCGGTGGCGGATGTCTGGGCCAGCTTGACCGAGCCCGAACGCACGGCCCGCTGGTTCGGCCCGTGGGAGGGCGAGGCCGGGCCCGGACGGACCATCCGGGTCCAGATGGCGTACGAGGAGGAGCAGCCCTGGTGTGAGGTGCGCATCGACGCGTGCGAACCGCTCCAGCGCCTCGCCGTGTCGATGGTCGACAGCTACGGCAGCTGGCTGCTGGAGCTGTCGCTGACCGAAACCGGCGGCACCACCGAGCTGCGGTTCGTGCAGCACCTGAGCAGCGTGGAGGGCATCGCCGAGGTGGGCGCCGGTTGGGAGTACTACCTGGACCTGCTGGTCGCCTCCCGGGACGGCTCACCCCGCCCGGAGTTCGACGAGTACCACCCGGCGATGCAGCCGTACTACCAGGGGCTGGTCGCCGCCGCCGGCTAGGAGTCGAGCTCCCGCCTCAGCTTGGCGAACTCGGCGGTCAACGCCGGCAGGGGGAAGTGCGCGTTCAGGCCGCTGGGGTTCGGCAGCACCCAGACCCGGGCCGGGCCCAGCCGCTCCGGTCGCGGGCCCAGCGCGGCCTCCGGGCGGGCGAAGGCGATCCGGTACGCGGTCACCCCGAGGATCGCCACCCAACGCGGCCGGTAGCGCTCGGCCTTTACCGCCAACCCGGTCACCCCGGCCACCAACTCCTCCGACGTCAGTTCGGCGGCGCGGGCGGTGGCCCGGTTGCTCAGGCTGGTGATGCCCAGGCCCTGCCGCAGCAGCTCGTCGCGTTCCCACGAGTGCAGCTGGCGGTCGGTGAAGCCGGCCCCGTGCAGGGCCGGCCAGAATCGGCTGCCGCGGCGGGCGAAGGGCTCCCCCACCGCGGCCGAGTAGAGGCCCGGGTTGTAGCCGCAGAACAGCACGCGCAGCCCGGGGCCGATGATGTCCGGCAGACCTCGGCCGGCCGCCGCCGCCACCTCCTGCGGGGTCGGCCGCCGCGGCGGCCTCGCGCGCTCCGCGTCCACCCCACCGATCCTGCCGTACGCCCCGGTGTCGGGCTCGGCGCACGGCTTGACACCCTCAACGGATGCAGTCAACCGACCACCTCGCCGCCAGCCGTTACGCGCGGATGCGCTGGAACACTCCGCTCTCGCCGGAGCACGCCGCGTTGCTGCTGCAACGGCTCGACGTCCGCCCGGGCGCGCGCGTGCTCGACCTCGGCTGCGGCTGGGGTGAGCTGTTGCTGCGGGCGGTGGCCGCCGGCGGTGTGTCCGGCCCGGTCGCCACCCGGGGCGTCGGCGTCGACACCGACGAGGCCGCGCTCGCCCGGGGGCGGCGGCTGGCCGCGGGTCGGTCGCTGAACCGGCACGTCGCGTTCGTGATGGGGGAAGCGGCGGCCTGGCAGGAGCCGGCCGACCGGGTCCTCTGCATCGGCTCGGCCCACGCCTTCGGCGGCACCGAGGCCGCCCTCGACGCCCTCGCCGCCGTGGTCCGGCCCGGTGGGCGGCTGCTGTTCGGCGACGCCTACTGGGAACGGTCGCCCACGGCGGAGATCGCCGAGGTCTTCGGCCCGGACGTCCCGAGCCTCCCCGGGCTGGTCGAGGCCGCCCGCGAGCGGGGCTGGCGGCTGCTGCACCTGAGCACCGCCGACCAGCGGGAATGGGACGACTTCGAGTCCACCTGGCTTGCCGGCCGGCAGGAGTGGCTGCTGGCGTACCCGGAGGATCCCCGTGCGGCCGACGTCCGTGCGGAACTCGACGACCGGTTGCGCCAGTACGTCGAGGGTTACCGAGGTGTCCTGGGCCTCGCCTACCTCGTTCTCGGCCGCTGACGGTCCGTCGTTGACGCCGCTGGCCACGCTGCGCGTGGTGAGCGCCGGACCTCGTCCCGCCCTGCACTGGCGGATCCTCGTCGTGGTCACCGGCACCGTACTGGTGTGGCTGTTCCTGGGCGCCCTGCTCGACCGTGACTACGACCGACCCACGCATGTGGTCGGGGCGGTCCTCACCACCGCTGTCGTCGTACCCCTGGTGGTTGTCGCCCGTCGCGTCCTGGACCGACGCCCCTGGGCCGGCGCTCTTCTTCGTCTTCGCGCTGCTCCTGGGTGCCTTCCGCGCCGCCACCGGCGACATCTGGGCCGGCATCGGCCTGCACGTGGCCTTCCAGACGGTCGCTCAGCTGTTCGGCGACGTCGGAGCGGTCTTCGACGTGGTCGGCGCGGACGTCCTGGGAGTCGTGGCCATGGGGGCCATTCCGTTCTCGGTCAGCTGGCTGGTCCTGCGATACCGCTACCGGGACCACCTGAACTGGCGCGCCCTCGCACCGGGCCCGGTGCGCCAGAGCGGCTGAAGCCTCGGCGTTTGGCCCACCGGCCCCACCGGAAAGGGGAAGAGTGGCAGGCGAGAGCTGTCGTCGGCCGCGTGCGGAGGTTTTCAGGTGAGCGACACATCTTCGGCCCAGCCGGCCCGCAACGTCGTCCTGGTCCACGGCGCGTACGCCGACGGCTCCTCCTGGTCCGACGTCATCCCGCTGCTGCAGCGGGCCGGGCTGACGGTCACCGCGGTGCAGAACCCGCTGACCTCCCTGACCGACGACGTCGCGGCCACCAACCGTGCCCTGGACCGGCAGGACGGCCCGACGGTGCTGGTGGGCCACTCCTGGGCCGGCACAATCATCAGCGAGGCCGGCAACCACCCGAGGGTCACCGCCCTGGTGTACGTCGCGGCCCGCGCGCCGGACGCCGGCGAGGACTACGCCGCGCTCGCGGCGAAGTACCCCACGCCGCCGGCGAACGCCGGCCTCGTGCACCACGACGGGTACGCGCAGCTCAGCGAGAGCGCTTTCCTGGCCGACTTCGCCGGGGGAATCGAGGAAACCCGCGCTCGCGCCCTCTACGCGGTGCAGGGCCCGATCGCCAAGGACCTCTTCCACGGCCGCACGACGGCGGCCGCCTGGCGGGACCGACCCTGCTACTACTCGATCTCCACGCAGGACCGCACGACCGCGCCGGAGCTGGAGCGGTTTCTGGCCGACCGGATGAACGCGACGACCATCGAGGTCGAATCGTCGCATCTCGCCATGGTGACCCACCCGGAGACGATCGCCGACCTCATTCTGATGGCGACCCGGGGCACCGGACCAGCGTAGGCGCGCAGTGGCCGTCCTCTCGACCAGCTCGCGGACCGGCAGCACCACGAGTTGCCCCACGGGCGGTTCTCGATAGTCGACGGTGGCCATGCCATCGACCATACGTCATACGTCTCACCTCCACACCGCCGCCGGCCGTGCGCGGACGTCCTCGGGCCCGACCACGTGGGCTTGACGGGGCGTAGACATCGGAGGTTTACTGCGTCAACGATGCCAGTCGATGAATTCTGACCGTCCATTGTGGGCGGTTCGAAATCGTCGGCTGATTGCACCCGCCCCATCCCCCACCACCCCGCACCACCTCAGCCGAGCATCGGCGGCCCGGCTTCCGCACCACCGCCATCGCGGCCTCCGGCATGCCCGTGTGCACAGCCTGAGGTCGACGCTCAGCAGAGGAGCAAGACCATGCGTTCCCGTCCCCGCCTGTTGGCACTCGTCACCGGCCTGGCCGTCATGCTGGCCAGCCTGGTCGCCCTGCCGACCCCCGCCTCGGCGGCACCACTGACCAAGGTCCTGGTGTTCAGCAAGACCGCCGGCTTCCGGCACTCGTCGATCCCCAACGGCATCGCCGCGATCCAGCAGCTCGGCTCGGCCAACGGCTTCACCGTGACCTCGACCGAGGACGCCGCCCAGTTCACCACCTCCAACCTGGCCCAGTACCAGGCGGTGGTGTTCCTGTCGACGACCGGCGACGTCCTCAACGCCAGCCAGCAGACGGCGTTCGAGTCGTACATCGCCGCCGGTGGTGGCTACGTCGGCGTGCACGCCGCCGCCGACACCGAGTACAGCTGGCCGTGGTACGGCTCGCTTGTCGGTGCGTGGTTCGACTCGCACCCGGCGATCCAGACGGCGACCGTGAAGATCGAGGACCAGACCAACCCGTCGACCGCGCACCTCGGCACCACCTGGGTCCGTTCGGACGAGTGGTACAACTACCGCACCAACCCCCGGTCCAGCGCGCGGGTCCTGGCCAGCCTGGACGAGTCGTCCTACAGCGGCGGCAACATGAGCGGCGACCACCCGATCACCTGGTGCAAGGCGTACGGCGGCGGGCGTGCCTGGTACACCGGCCTCGGGCACACCGAGGCGTCGTACACCGACCCGAACTTCACCAGGATGCTGCTCGGTGGCCTCCAGGTCGCCGCGGGCTCCGTGACGGCCGACTGCTCGCCGCGCACCACCACCCCGCCGCCCACCGCCAGCGGTTCCACCCTGCGGGCCCGCGCCAACAACCAGTACGTGAGCGCGCCCAACGCCACCACCGCGCTGATCGCCAACAAGGCCAGCGTCGGCACCACCGAGCGGTTCGACCTGGTCAACCTCGCCAACGGCAACGTGGCGCTGCGCGCCAAGGGCAACGGGCAGTTCGTCGCGGCCGAGAACGCCGGGGCCGCCGCGCTGATCGCCAACCGGGCCACCGCCGGCGCCTGGGAGACGTTCCAGCTCGTCCGCAACTCCGACGGCACGGTGAGCCTGCGGGCCACGGTGAACAACCGCTACGTCGCCGCCGACAACGCGGGCGCCTCCCCGCTGATCGCCAACCGGACCTCCATCGGTCAGTGGGAGAAGTTCGACCTGGTCACCACCAACTGACCTGGTCCCCCCGCTCGCTCTCCACCACCACCTGGTCGTGGTGCGCCCCCGCGCGCCCGTCCCCCGGTCGTCGAGAAAGGACGATCATGCTCTCCTATCCCCGGCGCTGGCCCCGGGCGCTCTTCGCGGCGGTTCTCACCGTCGCAAGCGCGGCCCTCGCTGTGGCTGCACCTTCCACCGCGCAGGCTGCGGTGATTCCCGCCTCCGACTATCAGCAGGTCAAGCTCGCCACCGGCTCGGGCGAGCTGGGTGAGGCCATGTCCCTGGCCGTCCTGCCCAACCGCTCGGTGCTGCACACCGCCCGCAACGGTGTCCTCCGGGTGACCGACGTGGCCGGCAACACCAAGGTATCCGGCACCCTGTCGGTCTACACCCACGACGAGGAGGGGTTGCAGGGCGTCGCCGTCGACCCCAACTTCGCCAGCAACCGGTGGATCTACCTGTACTACTCCCCCACGCTGAGCACCCCGTCCGGGGACGCCCCGACCACCGGCTCGCAGTCCGACTGGGACCGGTGGAAGGGGCACCTGCGGCTGTCCCGGTTCACCCTGAACAGCGACGACACGCTCAACCTGGGCAGCGAGAAGATCGTGCTCCAGGTCGCCAACGACCGTGGGCAGTGCTGCCACGTCGGCGGTGACCTGGACTTCGACGCCGCCGGCAACCTGTACCTGACCACCGGCGACGACACCAACCCGTTCGAGTCGTCCGGCTACGCGCCACTTGACGAGCAGACCAACCGCAACCCGCAGTTCGACGCCCAGCGTTCGGCGGGCAACACCAACGACCTGCGCGGCAAGGTGCTGCGGATCAAGCCGCAGGCGGACGGCACGTACACGATCCCGTCGGGCAACCTGTTCGCCCCCGGCACGTCGGGCACCCGCCCGGAGATCTACGCCATGGGTCTGCGCAACCCGTTCCGGATGAGCGTCGACAAGGCGACCGGCGTCGTCTACCTCGGCGACTACGGCCCCGACGCCGGCAGCACGAACTCCAGCCGGGGCCCCCAAGGTCAGGTCGAGTTCAACCGCATCGCGGCGCCCGGCAACTACGGCTGGCCGTACTGCACCGGCAGCAACACCAGCACGGAAACATACAATGAATACACCTTCCCGTCCGGGCCGTCGCAGTCCAAGTACAACTGCACGGGCGGGCCGACCAACAACTCGTTCCGCAACACCGGGCTCACCACGCTGCCCGCGGCGAAGCCGGCCTGGATCAAGTACGCCGGCGACTCCGGTTCACCGTCGGAGTTCGGCAGCGGCTCCGAGTCGCCGATGGGCGGGCCCGTCTACCGGTACGACGCCTCGCTCAACTCCAGCATCAAGTTCCCGGCCTCGCTGAACGGCCAGTTCTTCGCCGGCGAGTACGGCCGGCGCTGGATCAAGGCCATCGCGGTCAACTCCGACGGCTCACGTGGGGAGATCTCCAACTTCCCGTGGACCGGCACCCAGGTCATGGACATGGCCTTCGGCCCGGACGGCGCCCTGTACGTGCTGGACTACGGCACCGGCTCGAACAACCAGGCGCTCTTCCGGATCGAGTACATCGGTGGTGGCAACCGCAGCCCGATCGCGGTCGCCTCGGCGAACCCCACGTCGGGGGCCAACCCGTTGACTGTCAACTTCTCGTCGGCCGGCAGCTCCGACCCCGAGGGCGGCGCGCTCAGCTACCTGTGGACCTTCGGTGACGGCACCACGTCGACGGCGGCCAACCCCACCAAGACGTACACCACGAACGGCACGTACAGCCCCACCCTGAAGGTCACCGACCCGACCGGCCTGTCCGGCACGGCGAGCCTGATCGTCACCGTGGGCAACACCGCCCCGACGGTGTCGCTCACCTCGCCCACCGACGGGCAGCTGTTCAACTTCGGTGACACGGTGCCCTACCAGATCTCGGTGAGCGACCCGCAGGACGGCACGATCGACTGCTCCAAGGTGACCCTGACGTACGCGCTGGGCCACGACAGCCACGCCCACCAGATCACCTCGAAGACCGGGTGCAGCGGCACGATCACCGTCCCGACGGACGGCGAGCACGACGCGGCGGCCAACATCTACGGGGTCTTCGACGCCGCGTACACCGACAACGGCGGGCTCACGACGCACAGCATCAAGACGCTGCAACCGAAGCACCGCCAGGGTGAGCACTTCAGTGCCCAGTCCGGTGTCCAGGTCACCGACCACACCAACGCCGAGGGTGGCCGCACGGCCGGGTTCATCGAGAACAACGACTGGATCTCGTACCAGCCGTACAACCTGTCCAACGCGAACCGGTTCACCGCGCGGGTCTCCTCGGCCGGCGCCGGCGGCACCATCGAGGTTCGTGCCGGCTCCGCCACCGGCACCCTGCTGGGCACCGCCACGGTGCCGGTGACCGGTAACTGGGAGACCTTCGTCGACGTCTCCACCGCCATCAGCAACCCGCCGTCCGCGACGACCACCCTGTACCTGGTCTTCAAGGGCGGCTCGGGCAACCTGTTCGACGTCGACGCGTTCACCTTCACCACCGGCACCACCACCCCCAGCGGAGGAATCACGCTGCGGGCGCAGGTCAACAACCAGTACGTGTCGGCGGTCGGCACCAACCCGCTGATCGCCAACAAGGCCAGCGTCTCGACTACCGAGCAGTTCGACCGGGTGGACGCCGGCAACGGCAACATCGCTCTCCGGTCCCGCGCCAACGGGCTGTACGTCTGCGCCGACAACGCGGGCGCGAATCCGTTGATCGCGAACCGCACGACGATCGGACCGTGGGAGACGTTCCAGATCATCACCAACTCCGACGGGACGGTCGGTCTGCGGGCTCTGGCCAACAACCAGATCGTGGCCGCCGAGAACGCCGGGGCCGGGGCACTGATCGCCAACCGGACGTCGGTCGGGTCCTGGGAGAGGTTCGTCCTGACCACCGGCTGACGAGCGAGTGGTAGGGCCCGGCCTGGTCACCGTGACCAGGCCGGGCCCTACTGCGTGAAGTAGGCGGCGCTCTGCTGGTCCGCCGGGTAGTAGGACTCCACCGCGATCTCCTCGATGGTGATGTCCATCGGGGTGCCGAACGTCGTGATCGTCGAGAACAGCCGCAGCTCGCGTCCACCGATCCGCAGGATCATCGGGATCACCACGTCGGCGTCGACCCGTTGGTCCGGCGGCTCCCCGGGCAGCGGGTTCAGCAGTTCTTCGTAGAGTGCCGCGAGTTCCGCGTCGGGAGCGGCGGCGAGCTGGCGCGAGATTCGACTGCGGAACACCGCCCGCACGTCCGCCAGGTTGACCACCAGGGGGGCGAGCCCGCGCGGGTGCAGGCCCAGCCGAACCAGGTTCACCGGCGGCCGCAACAGCTCGGGCGCCGCGTACGCGAAGAACGGGTCGACCGCGCGGTTGGTCAGCACGATGTTCCACCGGCGGTCGAAGACCAGCGCCGGATATGGCTCGTGCGCCTGGAGCACCCTGCGGACCGCGTCGAGGGCAGCCGACAGGGCGGCGTCGCCGAGCGGGCGCTGCGCGTACCGGGGCGCGAAGCCGGCGGCGAGCAACAGCTGGTTGCGATCACGCAGCGGCACGTGAAGCTGGTCGGCGAGCCGGAGGATCATGTCGGCGCTCGGCGTGGACTTGCCGGTCTCGACCAGGCTGACGTGCCGAGCCGAGACATCCGCGGCGATCGCCAGGTCGAGTTGGCTGAGCCCCCGGCGCTTGCGCCACTGCCGCAGGAGTTCCCCGACCGCATACACGATCATGAGCCTACTCAGCGTCGCTCGGGACGCCATGAAGTGCGATGTCATCGACATCCATCCGGGCCGGGGAAACACTTGCGGCCATGACCACCGAGAACAAGAGCATCGTCGGACGTGCGTTGGCGGGGCTGGTCGACACCGGCGACGTCGACACGCTCGCCTCGTTCCTGAGCGAGGACTTCACCCATCACCGGTCGGATTCGACGACCTCGACCAAGGCGCAGTGGCTCGCCGCGGTCCGCGCCGCGCTGGGCCCGACCGCCGGCATGCGGGTCGACATCCTGCACCTGCTGGCCGACGGCGACCACGTCGTGGTGCACTCGCGACGCCGACTCCCCGATGCGGGGCCGGAGATCGTGGTCGTCGACGTCCTGCGGCTCGCCGGCGGACTCATCACTGAGGTGTGGGAGGTCATCGAACCGGCAGGCCAGGCGGCTGCCAACGGCGCGTGGTGGGACGCGGGTGCCTAGATCGGGAAGCGGCCGTGGCGCCAGTGCCAGTGGCCGCCGGCCCGCAGGTGGTCGATGAGCGCCCGCTGGAGCACGGTGCGGCGCGGCAGCTCGTCGAGGGGCGTGGTCAGGGTGCGGAACCCGAACCGCAGCACCTCGATGTCGGCGTCCGGCCCCGCCGACTCGTCGTAGGGCTCCAACTCGAACCGGCGCTGGAACCGCACGATGTTGGAGTCCTCGGGAAGGTACTCCCGCAGCTGCGGGTCGAGTAGCCACGAGGCGCAGGAGAACGCGGTGTAGCGCTCGTCGGGAAAGTGTCGTGGAAAGAACGCGCGGGCCTCGTCGAGCGACGCCTCGACCGCCTCCGGGGTCAACGGCCCCGAATCCGGGACGTGCAGGCCGATGGCGCCGTCGCCACGCTGGTGCTGGAGCCGGCCCAGCTCGTAGACGCTGCCGCGGGAGTGCAGCGTCAGCCAGCTCTGCATGATCGGCCAACCCTCGCCGCGCATCCGTCGGTCGATCGCGAGGTTGCGGCCCAGGTCGGCGAGGGTCGCCCAGGTGACGGCATCGGGGACGCCGTGGTCGCGGTGGTACCCCCGCGCCACGTCAACCAGGGCCAGGTACGCGTACACGTAGAGGTGCCGCCAGGCGGGCCCTCGGTCTCGCGGCAGCTCCGGGCCGGGCGCCATCCAGTCGTAGCCCGCGAGGTCGGCGCGGACCAGGGCGATCGAGCGGTCGAGCAGCCAACGCAGCTCCGGAGTCCACAGCGGAGAGCCGGGGTCGGGCCAGCCCGCCATGACCTCGGCGGCGTCGTCCGGCCGCACGGCGAGGCGGTCGAGGAGCGCGGGCGCGTCGGCCTTGGCTGGTAGCGGAGCTGAGGGCCCGTCACCGGCGAGCCGGTGTACGCGGTCGACCTCCTCGACGGGCACCCCGAGCCGGGCGGCGATGTCGACCAGATCCACGCGGACGACCCTACCGCCCGGCCGGCTTTCTCAGGAGTCCGCCGGCACCCCGGCGTCGAGCTGCCCGATCATCGGCGCGAGGAGGTCGTTGAGCTCCCGGGCCAGCACCGCCACGGCCCGGCGCGCCGCCGCGGCGACGTCGTCGTCCGGACCGCCGGGCGTCGGCGGCAGGTCGCCGAGCGGGACCGGCGCCTCCACCTGAAGCAGCGCGCGCAGATGCGGCCGGCGGGTCTGGTCCTGGTCGGTGGGTGTGGTGAACTGGCCGAACATCTGGGGCCAGTCCTGCCAGCCACGGTCACGCTGCCACTGCTTGGTCCAGGTCAGCTCGGCCGGCCAGCGGGAGGCCACGGTCACCGCGCAGACCAGGCTGCCGTCCCACGGGCTGCGCGCGCAGGTCGCCGAGATGATCCGCCGGTGCCAGCGGACGAAGCCCGGCGACAGCTCGGTGGCCAGCCGCCAGGCGGTCACCGCGAACGCGACGGGCGCGAAGTCACCCCAGGTGTCGGCGAACTCGTCGATCCGACGAAGCACCTCGGCCTCGTACCGGCCGCGCCCGTCGGCGCCGTGTTCGCGGTCGAACTGCTCGTCCAGCCAGAAGGCGCGCGGTTCCGGCATCCTCAACCCCGTTTCCCAGCAATGGTGTCCCGTACCTCGAACCTAGTGCGAAGCTCGGGGTGCGGACGACATCCTCGCTGGTTGTTAACCTGCGCTGGGGCGAGGTGACGGCAACCCGCTCAGCCCACGAAGACGCAGAAGGGATGCCCGGCCAGGTCGGCGTACACACGGAGGGGCTCGTCGGGGTCGTCGATGCGGTCGTACCGCAGCCGGCCGCCGAGGCGCAGCACCCGCTCGTGCTGGACGAGCAACTCGTCGACGGACTCCACGGTCAGGTCCAGGTGCAGCTGCTGGGGCACGGTGTTCGTCGGCCACGTCGCCTCCGGCAGATGCTCCACCTGCTGAAACGCGATCTGGGGTCCGCCACCGGGCGGCCGCAGCACAAGCCAGTCACCGCCGCGTTCGTCGGCTGTGCCGGCCGCTGGCGGTTCGTCACCGGGACGGTAGACGTAGCCGAGTAACTGTCGGTAGAACTCCGCAAGCGCCCGCGCGTCGGTGCAGTCGAGCACCACCGAACACAGCTTGGGCACGCTCTCCTGGTCGACCACCCTCGATCACCTCCGGGTGCCATTCTGGTCCAACCGCGGCGCAGCCGCTTGACAAGGAGCCGGTTCCAGAGTGGACGATGCACCGTGCGAATTCTTGTGGTGGGTGGCAGTGGCCTGATCGGCGCTCACGTGGTGGACGTGCTCCGGGAGCGTGGCCACGCCGCGACCACGGTGGCGCGTACCGCCCAAGCCGGCGTCGACCACCTGCTCGATGTCGGGTCCGCCTCGGTCGAGGAACTGCGGCCGTTGCTCGCCGGTCACGACGGCGTCGTGTACGCCACCCGCACCGACGAGCAACGGCCGCTGCCCAAGCCGATCTACCCCGAGTTCCGTCGCGACAACGTCGACCCGGTGGTACGCCTGTTCACCGCCGCCCGCCTCGAAGGTCTCACCCGGGGCGTCGTGATGGGCTCCTACTACACCTACTTCGACCGGCTCCACCCCCAGTGGCGCCTCGCCGAGCGGCACACGTACATCCGGTGCCGCCTGGAACAGGCCCGGGAGGGGCGGGCGGCCGCCGGCGAGGGCCTGCCGGTCGCCGTACTCGAACTGCCCTTCGTCTTCGGTCGGGCCGGCGACCGGCTGCCCAACTGGGCCGGGCCGCTGGACCGGTGGGCCCGCTCGCGTACCCCGCTGGTCGCCCCGAGCGGCGGAAGCGCCGCAGCCTCCGCCCGCAGCGTGGCCGAGGTCGCGGTCGACGCCCTGGAGCAGGCCAGCGGCGCGGACCTGCCGGTCGCCGACGAGAACCTCACCTGGCACGACATGATCGCGCGCATCGCCGACGCGGTCGGCCGGCCCCGCCGGGTCGGTCGCCTGCCGGCCGGCGCGGCGCGGGCCGCGCTGCGACTCGGCGGCGCGGCGCAGTCCCTCGGCCGCAAGGAGTCGGGCGTGAACCCCAGCTACCTCGCCGACCTCCTACTCACCGACCTGTTCATCGAGCCGACGAGCGGTCGACCGCTGGACCCGGCCCTACGCGAGACCTTCCCGAGCGGCGCCGCCTGACTCCCCGTGGCGTCGATCGTCGGGTTGTGGGGCCTGCCGGGCGGCGATCTCGACGAACTCGTGCACCAGAGGTGACCGGTTGTCCTCGGCCCAGGCCAGGCACACCTGGTTGTGGCCGAGGTCGGCGACGGGGACGTGGCTGACGTCGGGTCTCGTGTAGAACGTCGCCGTCGACAACGGCAGGATCACCATCCCGGCGTACGCGGCGACATGCTCCAGCTTCTCCTCCACGGAGTTCAGCTCGGGCCGGGGGCGGAGGGCGGGCTCCGTCGGGCGGTTCGGTAGGTCCCGCCACTCCGGCACCGCGTCCGGGTCCTGCAAGAGCCGTTCCTCGACCAACTCGGCGAGGTCGACCGACTCCTTGCCGGCCAGGCGGTGATCCGTGGGTAGGACGACGACGCGGGGTTCGGTGAACAGTGGCCGCAGGCGCAGACCGCGCTGGTCGACCGGGAGCCGTACGTAGCTGACGTCCGCGCGCCCCTCGCGGACGATGTCGGCCTGGTCGTCCCAGGACGTACGGACGACGTTGACGGCCAGGTCGGGGTGCCGTTGGCCGATGGCGCGGGCCTCGGCGGTGACGAGAACGCCGGGCATGAACGCGATGGTGAACGTCGGCCTGCCGTGCGCGGCCCGTTGCACCCGCCGCCGCAGGGCCTCCGCCGAGGCGAGCAGCGGACGGGCGTCGGTCAGCAGCTGCCGGCCGGCCTCGGTCAGCACCGTGGAGCGCCGGTCCCGGACGAAGAGCTCGGCGCCCAGTTCGTGCTCGAAGGCCCGGATCTGGCGCGACAGGACCGGCTGGGCGATGTGCAGCCGGACGGCGGCCCGGCCGAAGTGCAACTCCTCCGCGACCGCCACGAAGTAGCGGAGCTTGCGCAGATCGACGTCCACCCTGCCCCCGTCCGGTTGCCGCTCCGGGCATCTCCATGATACCCGCCGGGTATGAATGGAGTGATGCCCAACGGGCATCACAGGAGGTGAAAGAGGTCTTGGACGCGGGCGTTCCCGGGGGAGCACGGTGGTAACCGTTCCCACCCACACGATCCGGAAGGACACGATCATGACCCTCATCGACAAGCGCGTCGTCGTACTCGGCGGAACCTCGGGGATCGGCCTCGCCACCGCCGCCCGCGCCGCCCGCGAGGGCGCCCAGGTCGTGGTCGCCTCCAGCAACCAGCGCAGCGTGGACCGCGCCCTGACGACCCTGCCGACCACAACCCAGGGGTACGTGGCCAACCTCACCGACCCGGGCGCTGTCTCCCGGCTGTTCCACGATGTCGGGTCGTTCGACCACCTCGTCTTCACCGCCGGCGAGCCCCTCGCGCTGATGTCCGTCGACGCCCTCGACCTCACCGCCGCCCGGGCCGCCTTCGACCTGCGCTACTTCGGCTCCCTGTCGGCAGTCAACGCGGCGCTGCCGTACCTGCGCCCAGGCGGGTCGATCACCCTCACCACCGGCACCGCCAACCACCGGCCCAGCGCCGGCTGGTCGGTCGCCGCCAGCATCACCGGGGCGATCGACGCCCTGGTCCGCGCGCTCGCCGTCGAACTCGCCCCGATCCGGGTCAACGCCGTCTCCGCCGGCGTGATCCGTTCCCCGCTCTGGGACTCCCTGCCGGAGGAAACTCGAGAGCAGATGTACGCGCAGCTCAGCGAGTCGCTTCCGCTCGGTCGGGTGGGCGAGCCCGAGGAGGTGGCCGAGGCGTTCGTCTACCTCCTGCGGGCGACCTACGCCACCGGCACGGTGGTGACCGTGGACGGCGGCACCCTGATCTCCTGAGCCCGCCGCCTGCCCGCTGCTGCTGCTCAAATTCCGCGCTGTTTCAGGGATGTAGTGGTCTCCGCCGCCCGCGAGGCCCCTACATCCCTGACGTTGCGGGTGGGCCGACCGGCGGCGGCCGTCAGCGGAGTTGTTCGGCCAGGCCGACGATGATGCCCTCGGGGCCGCGGACGTAGCAGAGCCGGAAGATGTCCTCGTACCGCTCCACCTCCCCGACGAGTTCGGCGCCGTGGCCGCGCAGCCGGGTGATCACGTCCTCGATGTCGTCGACGGCGAACATGATGCGCCGGATGCCCAGCATGTTCGCTGGCGCGTTCTTCGGCTCCGCGCTGATCGCCGTCGGTCGGTGGAACATCGCCAGCTCGACCTTGCCGTGGCCGTCCGGGGTCCGCAGCATCGCGACCTCCTGCCGGACGTCGTCGATCCCGATGACACGCTCCACCCACCGCCCCTCGACCGGACCTCTCCCCTCCAGCTCCATGCCGAGTTCGACGAAGAACGCGATGACCGCGTCGAGGTCCTCGACAACGATGAGGACGTTGTCCATCCGCTGGATCGCCATGCTGGATCTCCCTGCTCTGGTGCGGTCACGGTGACCGCATCCTCCCCGAGGACGGAGCCGTTCGACGGTTCTCGACATGCAGAGCCGATGCCTAGTGGCGCTGCCCCTCGTATCGTCCGGCGACAGCCGGGCCGAGGTCGGTCGGGAGGTGGGCGACCGCGAGCGCCACTGCCTCCGCGGCGGTCGCGGTCTCGCCGACCACCTCGCGACGTCCCCAGACCCGGAAGTTTGAGCGCGAACCATGCCCGCTGAGACTGACCGGGCTGGGCGAGAACGGATATCCGGTGGTGGTGGAGAAGTTCAAGACGGAGTGACTGGTGTACGGGTACAGCTGCCGTAGCCTCGGCTCGTTGTAGGCCGCCTCAACCAGCGCCGTGTGGTGTGGCCAATCAGCCTCTTCGGTGCGCTGTCTGAGCCACTGCCATTCGGCCGCCACCACTGCCGCCGGGCCTTCCTCCACGACGTCGCCGCGGCGAGTCAGCACGACGAATGGCAGCGAGCGCCTGATGTCGTGCAACGGCGTGCCGGCACGCCAGTCGTGCGCCGTCCGGACGACCCCGACCAGGTCGTCGGTGTTGCCAACGATCAACTGGATCCCCTGCCCCCAGCCTTCGAATCTGAGGTGGCGTTCCCCGATGCCCGCACTCACCGTGAGGTCGTCGCGAACTGAAGATTCACTAGGGACACCTGCCGAGGTGAGGGGCGAGGACCCGTCCAGGGCTCGAACCGCTCCGAGCGACAGGCCGTGCCGAGCAGCGACGGCATCGAGGACGGCGGCAAGACTGCCTGCGGCCGCCACCTCGGGGTAAAGGTCTTCCACCGTGGGATCGCTGGGCATGCGGGCATTCTGCCGCAAACCTGTGCCGGCAGCCGTCCGTGCGTCCGGGCCGATTGACGCGAATACCGGCGGACGATACGGACGACCACTGGCATCCTTGCCGACGTGGACGAGACGCTCAACGTGCTGGTCCTGGCAGAACGCACCCACGAGCTGCTCATGCCCCGAGCCGCCGCGCCGCTGCCGTGTGCCCAATCGCGGAACCGGGGGGTGCGGCGTGCTGTCTGCCCGGCTGCTGCGACGACGCGGCCGAGTGCAGTGGACCGACATCGGTCGCCAGGTGCCCGACCTGGGAGATCTCGGCACGTTGACGTTCGACGCCGACCAGTACGCCGCAACCCTGACGCCCCTGGCCGAGCTGCGGTCCTGCGGTGACTAGTCCCGGTCCCACTCCGTCGAGGCGGTGAGCACCAGCGGGATCGTGTCGACCAGCTCTTGCGGTCCCTCGATCTGCCATGCACGTACGCAGCAGCCGCAGCCGCTCTCCGCGACTGAGGTCAACGACTCGCGATATCGCGCGATCCAAGCTTCGGCGTCGGCCACCTCGCTGGGGATGTCGACGCGGGCCATCATGCTGAATCGAGACACAGCGACACCGTAGCGGGAACCAGGCCCCCCGCGCGCTACCAGTGCCGACGCCATTCGAGGCCACCCCGATACGCCACCGCCGGGGCGTCTCCGCGCTGGACGTACAGCACCTCATCCTCAACCCACCAGACGTCGCCGGCTCGAAGAAAAACCGGAGATACCAACGTCAGGGCAAGGCGACAGCCGCCAGAGCTGCCGGGCAAGCCCTCCAGCTCGTCCACGAACACCGCCCGGCCTGCTGTGACCGGCTCAGTCTCCACGCCACCATCTTGCCGCTGCCCGTGTGGCCCGGCGACCCCGTGACCCCCAGGCGGCATGTGCGGCGCGCCCACCTGCTGCCCTGTCAAGCTCTGGCTCCGCGGCGACAAGCGCATCCACTGTCTGGAGTCCCGAGCATCAGGGTGAGCCCCTCCTCAGCCGCCAGCACGGAACCGTCGAACTCGACCTGCGCGGTGGCCACTGCCGCCTCCCGGTCGTTGCCGGGCCAGAAATGGGTGAGCATCAGCCGGCGGGCGCCCGCCCGACGAGCCCACCGACCAGCCTCGGTGGAGGTCAACAGGTTTCGGGTGGGACGGTTTGTCTCGCCGTCGCGGTCTGTCGCCTCGACGATGAACAGGTCGGCGCCACGTCCCAGCTCGGCCAACGCGGGAGTCGGCCCCGTGTCCCCGGAGTAGGCGAGGGCGATCCCGTCGGCCTCAATCCGGACGCCGGCGTTGGGCACGAAGTGCGGGAGAGACAGCCCGGTCAGGTCGAACGGCCCGACCCGGTAGCTGCCGGGTAGTGGGTGCAGGTCGAATACCGTGTGCAGGTCGACATCGGGCTCCAGGCCGCTGAGCCGGTCGAGCACACCAGGCGGGCAGTACAACGGCAGCCGTGGTCCCCCGGGCCGACCGTAGAACCGCATCCTGAACAGACCGTGCAGGTCGACGCAGTGATCCGGGTGCTCGTGGGTGATGACGACAGCGTCCACCGCGCCATCGGGCCAGTGCCCAAGCAACCGGGGCAGCGTGGCGTAGCCCAGGTCGAGCACCAATCGGTAGCCGTCCCAGTCCACCGCGAAGCCGCTACAGGCACGGCCTGGCGCGGGAAAGGCACCGGAACTGCCGAGCACGGTGACCTGTCGCATCCGCACAGCGTCTCACCTGGCCGGGCGAGGCCGAATGGCATGGGCCGGTGGCAGGTCTCGGACGGGCTCACCGATGGCGTGGACCTCCAGGCAGGACAGGAATCCGCCGTCCACGAGCAGGACGACACCGGCGTAGGTATCGCCAAGACTGATGTCCGCCGAACCGGGCGCGACGGACACAAGGTTCGTGGACGGCCCACTACCCCCCGCGGGGATCGGCATCGCCGCTCCTCATCGAGAGGTGATCATCATCAGGAAGCCGGGCGAGCCCTCGCCGCCCTTGCCCGACGGGAACCCATTGCGGCTCGCCCCGCCACCCGCCCCGGCAGCTCCGTACCGGCCACCGTTGCCGCCGCCGCCAGCGGCGGAATCCAAGCTGGCCGCCCCGCCGCCGGCCGCGCCGCCCATCAACCCAGATTCGAGCGGGGCGTTGCCGCCGTTGCCGCCGTTCTTGGTGCCCGCCACGGTCCCGGCGGCACCGTTGGCGACTCCAGCGGTCGTCGGGTTGTACCCAAATGCGCCGCCGTTCGACGCGACGTTCGCGGCGCTGATCCCGCCGCCTCCGGCCCCGGCGAATCCCGCGTTGATGGGGTTGCCGGCCGAACCACCAGGGGATGTCCCGTTGCCGCCGGTCGCACCCGGAGCGCTGGAACCAGTCAACGACGCCCCGCCGAGGCCGCCTCCGACAGCGCCGCCAGCCCCGCCGAGTCCACCGAAGATCGTGAGGATGTTGGCGATGATCGTCCCGAAGCCGTTGCCGCCCGGGTTGCCGTTGGTGTCGTCGGTCAGCACCGCCGCACCGCCGACACCGCCCGCGCCGATGGTGACGGCGTGGGTGGCGCTGAAAATGCTCGCGGGAAGAACGACGTCTACGAAGCCGGCTCCGGCCCCGCCACCACCGCCGCCGCACGCGGTACCTGAAGCACCACGCCGCCCCGAACCACCGCCAGGGCCTCCACCCCAGCCGATGACGCGGATGGTCTTGGCACCCGACGGAAGGACAAAGATTCCGTTACTGGTGAACGTCTGCACGTCGGTGGACTGCGCGGCGATCGCCGCGAGGGTCGCGTCGGACGGTGGCAGGGCGCTCACGTCAATCGTGATGTCCGGCTCGGCCCGCCACGCGCCGTACCCGGCCGAGCTGAACGGGATTCCGTCCGCGCCCACCCGGTCCGGGATGGTCAGGGTGACCGGTCCGGCGGGCACGAGCTTGCGGTTGATCAGGTCCGGGGCCAACATCCTGGTGTAGCCCGTCGACCCGACCTGCTCGATGATCACGAAATCGTGGGTGCCGTCGCTGACCCGGAGCTTCGTGGCCGCCTGCGGTGGGGCCAGGTACTGGCGGTACGCCGTCGCCGCGACCTCGTCGCCCACGTTGACCAGCCACGCCCAGCACGCCTGCGGGTAGTTCTTCTTGAAGCTGCCCGAAAGAAACCACGGCACGTACGTGGTCCGAGCTGCCCGCACACTGGGGTGCCCGTCGCCGATCGGCAGGTACCCGATCGCGATACCCCACACCGGGTTGTCGGACGCGTCGTACGCCCACTGCGTTGCGCCCTGCGCCGGGTATGTTGGGTCAACCATCGCCGCCGGAGTGATGGCGGTGTTCCCGGCCGGCAACGTGTTGATGTTCGCCCAGGTCGACCAGTCCAACGTGCCCGCCACGCCCACGTTCGGCATGGCCTGCTTGCGGGTACCGCCCGCCGGAGCGGTCAGCGGGAACTGTTGCGTCACGCCCATGGACAGGCGGAACGACGAGAGCGCAGCGACGCGCTGGGACACCATCAGTGTCCCGCTTGCCTGCCATCGGTACGTGTTGGTGATCCGGCACAACTTCGCCATCGATGCCCAGAGCGACTGGAACGCCGTGCCAACGTTAGCCCTCACCGTATCGACCAGACCCTTGTACGTCGGGATGACGTACGTCTCGGTGATCGTCAGCGTGTGGCCGAGCGTCTTCCCCTCGGGTAACGCCTTGTCATCGAGTTGGACGGTCACCGACTCGACCTGGGTGCCCGGCGTGATCTGCCAGCCCGGCGTCAGGAGACTCGCCAGGTTGACCGTTGCGGTGTTCGTCGCGCCGCTGACGTGCGTCAGGGTTGTTCCGGCGGGACCGGTGGCGACCGGGGCGCCAGTCACCGGGTTATACGGGTACGCCCACCACGCTTCGGTCGCGGAGACAATCCGGATCAGGGTGTAGACGCGGGTACCGCTGCTGTCGGTCCACTGCGACCCGAGGTCCGCGCTGGTCTTCCCGTGGGCTGCGCCGGCCACCCTCGCGGCGTAGTTGTAACCGTGATTCCCACCGATAAAGCTGAACCCAAGCGCGGCCGAAGGCGCGTCCGAGGCTGACCGAATGTTGATCGGACAGTTGTCATCCGACATGTCATGGATCGCCGTACCCACACCGCCCTGGAGGACGGGAAAGACGGCGGCGTCGGCGGCGCCGGTCGCGACGAGGTTGACCGCCTGCAACCCGCCATGCCAGAAGCCGACCGCCGCATTGAGCGCGTAGACCAGGGTGACAGGCATAAGCACGTCGCGGGTCGCGTCGAAGCGCGACCGGACCGTGATGTTGTTGCCGCTCCGGTAGACAGCGATGCCCTTATCCGCCTCAATCACCGTCAGCCGTGAGTTGGCCGCGGTCGCCGCCGTCTCCGTGCTGGTAAGCCGAGATCCGTGGTTGGTCAGCGACGTCTCGGCGGTGGCAAGCCGTCCGCCGTGCTCGGTAATCGTCGACTCAGCCGCTGTCAAGCGGGTGCCCTGGCTGCTGAGCTGACCCTCGGCGGTCGTCAGCCGCGATCCGTGCTCGGTGATCGCCGACTCGGCAGACGTGAGACGGGCGCCCTGCGACGTCGCCTGCCCCTCGACGGCGGCAAGGCGGGAGGCGTGCACGTCGAGCTGCGGCTGCCAATCAGGCAGTATCGGGGTCAGTGGCCCCTCCGCAACACTGATCCACAACCGGGGCAGGTCGTCCAAGTCCCAGAACGCTGGCCGCAGCGAATACTCGTTGACCTCCATCATGGCGCTGGGGATGGCGGCTCCAGGAGTTTCCGGGGTGGTCGGGTCGTACGACGCCAGATTGGCGAGCTGTGTGCCAGCCGCGTCCTTGTAGATCACGCATGGCAGCCCCTGCGCCTCGGTAACCCCAGAAGGCAGATCCACGCCGCGCTGGCTGCGGTCCGAGTGAAGCAGCGCCACCGTTCACCTCCGGGTTACGGGTCACATGGTAGTTGCGGACGGCTCCCATCATTCGGTCCATCCTGGTCGGGATGTTGACGGGTGCGGCGCCGGCTGGCTTCGTCCTCGCCTTGCGCAGCGTGGTGAGACGTCTCTGTCGTACGCCTGCGACTGGTACCGGAGACGGTGTTCAGGCCCTCGATGTTCTCGCCGGTGCCGTCACCGTTGACCAGCTGGTCCGTCGGACCACCCTGACCGCTGGACGGAAGCAAAAGCGTCCAGTGCGGTCCGGTGTCCGGTGTCCGGTCGGGACCTGACGTACCGGTTCATGGGGACACCCGAGCGATACGCCGAGTGTCCCCTACGCCCAGGTGTTCGAGACGGACACGGCGGTGCTTGTCGAGCCAGCGAAAGTTCCCCTTGACGGGCCGGACAGCGTCCGACTGGCCTACGCGGAGGAGCGAGAGGTGGTTGTGCGCCTGGCCGCTTCGCTCGACAACCGGGTCCCGATCCAGGTCGGGCACCGCCCCGGCTCTTCCACCTTCGGCTCACCCAGAAGGGTGATCACCTCGGTCAAACCGAGCTGACGTCACTTGGCGTTGTATTGATCAACGGCGGGGGCGTATTCGACCAAAGCGGACGACTCGGCTCTTGAGCTGCTGTGACGCCTGGCATTGATGGTCGGCAGTGGGCACTGCGGGTTCCTCTCCGACGGCCTGCGAACGGCATGATCTTGTCCCTGCCGGCGCTGCACCCCTGACGTGCCCTAGAGGCCGAGGTGCACCGAGGGTGCTACTTGATGGCGAGCGCCTGCGACGATAGTCGGGTGACAATCGCCTCTGCCGTCCTGGCCCTCGTTGGCCTTGCTATCGAGATATGCGGCCTTGTTTGGATCATCAGCATCGCCGTAGCGACGAGCCGGCGGCTGCGAGAGGACATCAGGCTCATCGAGTGGACGACGTACGAAAGCGTCAAGCGTCAGACGTCAGGCGAAGACTCAAAGGTAGTGAGCGCCTGGCGGGACGCTGAACTGGCCAAGCGCGGCATCACACCGGACACGATGTACGGTCACGAGCCCTACACTCTCCGTCGGGTCCTCGCCGCTATGGCCACGGGTGAGGCCGGATCCTTCGTTGGAGGCGGTGCCCTCATCCTTCTTGGCACACTTGTCCAATGCGCTGGGGGCGTAGCCCAACTGGTCGCTGCCCTGTAGGTGGGCAACCCAACCACCGCACCTGGTTGAGTTGAAGCGAAACTTAGACGGGCTCGTTCGTGACCTGCGGCGACCTGGTCGGCACGCTGGTCGCGCCCCGTCGTGGCTTGCCGCCGCTGCTCGCTGATTGCCGACGTTTGACGGCGTCTTGTGCCCCCTGTGTGCCCCGAGCGGGTCCGTCGCAACCGGCCGTCCTCGGTGTTCAACGCACACGGTTTAGGAAGGCAGTTGTGCTTGCCGGACGGACACGCCTTCCACCAGTACAGGTAGGCAGCGCCTCTCCATCCTTGCGGTTGATCATTCCGCGTATGTTCCGGATCTTGCCCAGAGTCGCCGTTCACAGCCGCAGACGAGTGCAAGCGCGCAGCTGGTGGCTGCGGTCTCACGGCTCTCTTGACCGCCACGTCACTCTTGAAGGGTGAGGGACGACGCCAAGGCAGCCACGCACAGACCCCATCGCCCAATGAGTGCGGCATCGCTAATGGTGATAGCCGCGATTTTAATCACGATTTCTGGGGTGGTCGCATATTGGATGTGGAAGGCTGCTCAGATCCCGGCCGACACAACGTCGCAGTCCGCCGAACTAATGATCCGGAAAGCGCAACTCCGGGTTGACACGGTTCGCAATCTTCTCGGGGTATTCGCCGGAACCGGAGGCATTGTTGCGCTCTTTGTAGCCATTCGCCGCCAATATGTTCAAGAGCGAGTTGACCATGCGGACCAAGAACTGAAAGCGCGTAGTGCAACGGATGCGAAGCATGATGCGGATGAACGACGGCTTACAGAGCTCTATGTAAAGGCGGCGGATCAACTTGGCTCCGAAAAGGCTCCCGTTCGACTAGCCAGTCTTTACGCGCTAGAGCGTATCGGTCAGGACAACCCAACGCATCGACAAACGATTACGGACCTCATCTGCGCCTACCTTAGAATGCCTTATGACGCCCCGAGCGAAGCGCATCATTTGCATAATTTGACCGATAGTCCCGAGGATGCAGAAGCCGGGCGACTTCGGGTGGAGGAAGAGCGAAAGAGGCGAGAAGAGAGGGAGGTTCGGCTAACCGCTCAGGGTATTATCAAACGTCGCCTGCGTCGCCCAATCTTCACCCTGCAGGGGGCCGCGGCTGTCGCCCCGTGGGAAGTCTCCCTTGACCTATCCCACGCAATACTTGTCAATTTCGATCTATCACACTGTTCTGCCGTGCAGGTGAATGTAAGCTCCGCGCGCTTTATTGGTCAGGCAAATTTTCGAGGTCTGGAGTGCCTTCTCGCCTTCATCGCCGATGGAGCAACATTTGAGGGCGAGACGAATTTTGGAAAGACAAACTTCGGCGCTAGCTTGCTATTCTCATATGCAGTATTTCGAGACACGGCAGTCTTTACTGATATCACATTTCACAATCACGCGCGATTTGCTGGAGCAGTGTTCAAGAGAGGAGTATTCTTCACGGGCCACAGAGGCAGCTCTTTCGCCTTCGAGCGTGCCGTAACGATCAATGCCCCATATCTCAATGGTCTTCCAAAGGGATGGGAGTTGGGCACTAGGGTATCTGGAGAACTTGTAGACATTGTCCCCCCTGCCGTAACCGCCCCCCAGGAAGCTGACTCCTAATATCACATCTTCTGCTTCAGTTCATCGATTCGCACGCACCCTCTGCACATGGCCACTGCGAAAGCTCGCCATCCCGTATGCCGTCGACCCGCCTCCCAGGGAGCGGGCCGCCGCCCGGCCCGCCACGTCAAGACGGCCTTGACGCACGGTCGGACGCTGGCGGGTCGGGCGGTGGTCTGCTCGGCTTGCCCGGGTCGGTGGCTGGCGGGATGGCGCTGCGCAACCACCCGCGAACCGCAACGCGCCGACGGGGTTGCGGCCATCTCGGAGCCCGAGCGCCCCCGCCGGAGGCGCAGTAACAGCGCCCCCGCGACTGCCGCCAGCTCGCCGACGTGGCTGGCGTGTGCTCCTACGCCGCGCGGGCTCGTGGCCGCGCGGCCCGCCGGCTGCCGGCCCACACCCAATCGGTCAACGCCCCTGTCGTTCTGCGGCGGCCCCTTGGGCTTCTCGCTTCCGCGCCAGCCGCCGGGCGTGTTGCGTGGCCGGAGTCGGAGCGCCAGCGGAGCGACGGACGCGCGCCCAGGCGGCGGCGCGTGCGGCCCGTTGCGGGCCGCCTTGAAGACGTACAGAAAGTTTGAACCACTTCGCCGGCAGTCCGGCTGTCCTCCGTCGGCTGATGCGCGACACGCGTCCGCGAACTGATCTGCGACACCTCAGCGCGCTGATCGCGGCAGATCAGTGCGTTGATTCGGGGGGCGCCAAGTCGGGCAGGCTCGCGACAAGAAGTGTTACGGCTTCCTCCGCTGTATTGGCGTCACCAATGAGCTGGCCATAGCCCGCCGTGAAGATCGAATACGGAGGACCGCCACAGACAATGAAGGGCAGCGGATCAGTAGGCTGGGCCGGCACGGCGGGCCGCGCTGGCGGCGGTCTCCGTGGGCCTCGCCCTCGTGCCGCACCTGACGAACTACCAGCGGGCGGATCTCGGCCGCTCGACCGCCGAGCCTGGCACCCGACCTTGCCGGTCTGTGGCGTGTCCGGGTATGGCGGTGCGATTGAGTTTGCCCCGCCGCCGGCCCTGGGTTCGCCGGCCGCCTCCGCCAGGGACGTTGCCGAGTTTCGGCCGACCCCGGTCACGGCGGCCGCGAAGGCAGCCCGCCGTGACCGGAGAGCTCAATGTCGTCGAGATCTTTGAACGATCAGACCTGTTACACCGATGATCAGTGCCGCGATGGATAGGATCAGAGCTACCCACGGCAGCGCATCTCTGCGTTCACCTGAAATCAGCTCGTACCCGGCCCAGGCAATAGCCCAGGGTGACACAGATACCAGGCACCAGTAACTGTTCTCGGTGATGCTCATCTTCTTGCGCGCTGGTAGCCCGGCAAAGCCCACTGCCATCACTCCTGTTCGTTCCGTCAGCATCGCTCGTTCCCGGCCGGGTCGGTGGTCTTGGTGACCCGCTTGTCGCTGTTGAGGTCGTAGGGGGTGTGCGGCACGGAAGCCACGGGCTGCGACAGGTCCTGGCGGGGGTCGGCCACCATCGTCTGCGACGACGTGGGGTAGGCGAACCGGGTGGTCGCGCCAAGCCTCGTCGACGTTCGTCCTGTCTCCATCGGGGCATCCTCCCACCTGCCGTAGCGAGGCGAGGACCTGAGCTCAGTGGAGGCGGACGCTCGTAATTCGGCAAATCCGTGCACCTCGAACTCATGGGACGAGCGCCGTCGGCCCGTCGTCTAGCTCACGGCGCCAAACCCGCTGCCAGCGTTCCTCGGCTGCGGAGGCACGCCAGCGTGCGGCGGGGCCGTCCGGATAGACGCCACAGGTCGGGCATGCGAGGCCCGGGCGGCGCCTTTCGATGCCGCATGCCAGGCAGTGCCTGTCGACGCTGATTCCGGCATCGTGGCGCTCGAGGACCGCTTGGACGACCGTGGCGAGGGTCCCGTCGGGTGGTGTTCAGGGTCGGGACAGTAGGCGATCCGGGACCAGCCCCACGAGTTTCAAGGCGGCGGCGTCCGTGGAAGTCGCCTGCCAGTCGCCTTCTCTCGACGCCGCAGAGCGGCGTACTCCTGCGCACGCTGCAGGACCACGTCGCGTGTCCGCTGCAGTTCGTCAGCGGCACGCACGAGCGCGTCGAGATCGTCGGTGAGACTGCGTGGGATACGGGCGGCGACGACCAAGTGGTGCCAGGTGGCGCGGAATCCGTACGGGGCACAGTGCAGAGCGCACTCCCGCAATGCGTAAAGCCTGCGCTGCGGCGAGAGCGTGCTGTCGCGGACGCGGCGCGCCTGCGCAGGGAAACTGGTCACGGAGCCATTGATGGCGCTCTCCTTGGGACGGCACGACGACGTTTCGGTGCCCGGACGAACCACAACGCAGGACGAGGCGGCTCTCACCGTGAACACACGCACATCGGCAGATCCGTGCGTTGGCTGCCCGTCATCTCGTCAGCAGGCTTCTAGGCTGTCGCGCATCAGCTGGCCGAGATCTGTCGCACCTCACCCGGCGGAGGACACGCCGGCAGTCCGGCCGGCCCGGTCAGAGGCCGAGGCTTCCCTGATGCTCGCCGAACGATCGGGTGAGGCTGTCGAGAGCGGCTTTGCCCTTCTCGGCGGTGCCAAGTGAGGGTCGGCCGATGACGCCACTGGTGGTGTAGGCAGCCATGCCGAGTGTCAGCAGGTGCGGCCGGTGGTCGGCCGTCCAGTCCGCGGTTTCATTGCCCGCTCGGATCAGCTCGGGGGCCACGTGCAGGAGTAGCGAAGTCTCCAGCTCGCCTGCGTGCATGTCCTCGTGACTGCCGGTTTCCATGCCAGCGTCGGTGCGGGCCTTGGTCCAGTCATGCCCTTGCGGGTAGAGGCTCATCCTGGGTCCGTTAGCTGCGGTGTACTCCTGAACGACGTTCGACAGGACGTAGTTGCCGCCGTGTCCGTTGATGAGGACCAGGTGCTCGACGCCGGATCGCGTCAGGGAGTCCGCGACATCGGTGACGATCGCGGAGAGGGTACGGGAGCTGATGCTCACTGTTCCCCGCCAGCTTGAGTGTTCGTGGGAGCAGGAGATGGTGATGGGCGGGAGAAGCATGACCGTGTGGACCGTCGCGATATCGCGAGCTATCGCCGCAGCGACGACGGTGTCTGTGACTAGCGGCAGGAAGTCGCCGTGTTGTTCAAAGCTGCCGACTGGCAGCAGCGCGACCTTGGCGTTTCGCTCCTTCTCGTCGGCTGCCGTGGCAGCCGTAACCAGCTCCATCACCAGAGGTTGGCTCCTTCACGCTGTCGTCAACTGCTTGATGGCAAGGCTCAGTTCAGATACTTCCTCATCGCGCCGCCATGGCGCCAGGCGCTCGCGTAGCCGACGCAGCTCCGACAGTGCGCGGGCTGAGGTGGCCGTCCGAACGGTACGGACCGCGTGGTGTCCCACTCGACAGGCTGTGGCCTTGTCGCCTGCCGCCGCGTGAGCCAGCGCAAGCCGCGTCTCGCACAAGCCTTGATCACGGCGCATCCCGGTAGGCATGGTTGCCAGGGCTCGCCGGAATACCGGAATCGCCCTGTCCGGAGCGTCAAGGTCGGCCCAGCAACTGGCTGCCTGCATCTCGATGTATGCCGGGGTGCAGTAGGACGCCAGATCGTCGGCGTCGGCTCCTGGCCGCTCAAGCTCGTGCGTCGCAGCGTCGATTGCCCGACGGGCGTCGTCCGCGAGTCCGCGCAACGAGTACGCCCGTGCTTGCTGCGCAAGTACCAAAGCGCGAACCCTCGGCGAGACATGCCGGGCTTCGCGTAGAGCTGCGGAGCCAAGGCCGATGGCACGGTCGAACCCGCCAAGGTCGTTCGCGATGTTCGATTTTCGCATGAGCAGGTACGCCGTCTCGGTCGGCTCACCAATGGCCATGGCGTAATCCATGGCACGATCAGAGTAATGCATCGCGCTCTTGGGGTCGTCCGCGTCCTGGTAGAGCCACCCGGCGAATTCGTTGTAGCGGCATGCCCACAAGAGCAAGTCGTTCCTCACGTCGTTCTTAGCTCCGGGAAGGATGTCGTCGATAAGCGCTGCCTGCGCGCGGACAACATCGACGAGATGATGCGGACCCATCAAATTGTCGGCTCTGACGTGCTGGTCGAAGACTGACCGGAAGCAGTCAATCGTCTCCCGATCGACGGACGGTGCCACTCTCGGGTTCCCCCGGCCCGCCTCGGTGAAGCCCAGCTCGTCCTCGTCTCGCTCGTAGACAGTGCAGAAGAGCTGTCGGTAGACCACGTCGGGCTTCCCGGTGCCGTTTTCCCAGCGAGACAGCATGGTCTTGAGGCTGGCCTGGCCAGCGATCGTTACGCCCTCCCTCCGGGCTGCCGCCAGCAGCGCCGCGACCACCTTTGACTGCTTCCAGCCCAAGTCGAGCCGTACTCGTTGCAACAGCGTCGCTGCTTCCTCGACTCGCCTAGCTGTCATGGCTCTCCCCGAAGATTGGTAACACTTACTTGGAAGCCATTATGCCTGGTCGATGCGACAACTTGAAGAAGTTAATACCACCTGCTGTTGCCTTGTTAACTTGCCTCATCTGGCATCTGAAGCCGGCGCATCGTCTCCTTGAGTCACGGGCCGATCGGTCCAGACAAGCAAAGGATCCATTGGATCCTCTAGACGAAGGAGATCTTCGTGAAGCTGTACGTGGACACCCAGAGCAAGCAGGTCCAGGTGACGAAGGACCCGGAGCCGAAGAACGACCAGAACGGCAACCAGCGGTCGGAGAAGAACACTGGCCGGCTCATGTGGTCGACCCAGGTCTTCGTACTCGACGAGACTGGCGGCGAGATCATCACCATCACCACGGCGGGTGAGAAGCCGGGCGTGACGGTGGGACAGCTCGTCGCTGTCGAGCAGTTGGAGGCTATTCCGTGGGCGACCAACGGGCGCAACGGCGTCGCGTTCCGTGCGATCACGCTGAAGCCGAAGGCTGGTAACTCGGCGGCTAAGTAGGTCCCTCGCTCACCGCACTGTGTGAGCCCTGGTGTCTGAAGCACGACGCGGCCTGATGGTCCGCTGAGATTCCTGGTCCGGGAGTGGTTCCGACTCCTACATTCCCGGCCCGTCACCACCAGTGGTGGTGGCAACTCCCGCAAGAGCTGGCGCGGGGTCGGTCCGACTCCTACATCTGCCGACCCCGTGCCCTCCAACTCATCCAACCCAATGTGCTTGGGAGGACTCGTCATGTCCAAGTCTAGCCCCCGCCGGTTCGCCGGCAGGTCAACCGGAACGGTGACGGTCATCGAGGCCAAGGTCCACCGTTCCTCCGCGCGCAACGCCAAGATGGCGTTCATCCTGACGGCGGTCATCGTCGGCCTCCTGGCGGCCGTGGTGGCCGCTTCCTCCATTCACCCGATCCTCGCCGTTTTCGTCGGCGCGCTGATCGGCGTTCCGACCGGCGGGCTCGTCTGGGTGCTGGTTCGGATCTGGCCGGTGATTCGGCTGCTGTGGTGGTGGACCCCGGAAACCATCCTCGGTGTCCTGCTGCTCACCGCGTGGGTTCAGCTCGCCAACCACACCCCAACCCTGGTGACCCTGCTGGTGGTCGCCCTGGTCGTGGGCGTCCCCGCCGCCATCCGCCCGGTCCGCCGCCAGGTCAAAGCCTGGGGATGGTGCCTCGTGGTGCGCCATCGGCTGCGCGTGTGCTTCGCGCAGTTCATCATCGCCAACCAGTCCGGTTCGCTGCCGCTGATCCTCTGGGCGCGCCCCACCCCTGTTGGTGAACGGGTCTGGGTCTACCTCCGTCCCGGCCTGTCGGCCAAGGATCTGGAGGGCCGCCTCGACAAGATCGCGGTGACCTGCCACGCCTCCACCGTGCTCATCGAGCGCGCTTCGGAGAACAACGCCGCTTATCTGCGGTTCGACATCAAACGCCGTGAGGTGCTGACCGCCCACGTCGGTTCCCCGCTGGTCGACGTGATCGACCCGGCCGCCCCCGTCTCGGCATCGCCGCTGACGGTCCCTACTGCCCTGGACCTGCCGGACATCGACATGCCGACGGTCACCCTCCCGGCCCAGGGTAAGCCCGCCGGCAAGAAGCCGGCCGCCACGACGGCCAACGGCAGCAAGCCGGCGGCTTCCTCCGCGTCGCCCGAAGCGGACGACGTTTCCGACTGGATCTAACCCGGGCCCAACCAGGACGCGAGGAGCCATTGCGGCTCGTTCGTGTGGCTTCTCGCGCCCACAACGCCCAGGAGGGCACCCCATGACCACCACGATTCCCCCCACCGCTGAGGCGGTTCCGGTGGGTCCTGGCCTGTCGATGTTCGACCCGATCTTCATTGGGATCGACGAGTTCGGCCAACCCGTCTACCTCGACGTCGTCTATCACAACCTGCTCGCCGCTGGTGAGCCCGGCGGCGGTAAGTCCGGCCTGGTCAACAACATCTGCGGCCACGGCGTCCTGTGCGACAACACCCGCCTCGTTCTCTTCGACGCCAAACTCGTCGAACTCGGCCCCTGGCGCGACCTGGCTGATGCGTTCATCGGCCCCGACATCGACCAGGGCATCTCGGTTCTGCGTCGCCTCCTGGTCGTGGCCACCAACCGCTACACCTGGCTGCTAGCCAACCGGCGCCGCAAGCTCGGCCCGGATGACGGCATGTCGGTCATTCTCACCGTCATCGACGAACTCGCCATGTTCTCCACGGTGCTCGGCACCAAGCAGCAACAGGAGGAGTTCTCCACGCTGCTGCGAGGGCTCGTCTCCCTCGGCCGGGCTTGCGGTATGCCGGTCGTGGCTGCGACTCAGCGGCCGTCGTGGGACATCATCCCCGCTTCGCTGCGGGACCTGTTCGGTTACCGGGCTGCGTTCCGGTGCACCTCGCTGAACAGCTCGAACATCATCCTCGGTCAGGGCTGGGCCGAGCAGGGCTACACCGCCTCCGACATCTCGCCCACCAACCAGGGCGCGGCCTACCTCCTGGCCGAAGGCGGCGTCCCGCGCCGCATCAAGGCGGCCTACCTCACCGATACCGACATCTACAACATCGCCGACTACGCCGCCTGGACCCGCCGCCCCACCGACACCAGCACCAGCGCTACGGCGGTCAACCCGACCGCGTGGGAGATGGCGGCATGACCACCCGCGAACGCGCCTACGCCCGCGCGAACAACCAGCGGGCCGCCCAGTTCACCGAACTGTGGATCACCGGCAGTCCCGAGGACATCGCCGTCATGGTCCAGGCCGTCGCCCGCACTGGGCGACTCGTCTACCTGTCCGCGCCCACCCAGATGCCGGGTGACGACAACCGGCACCGCCGCTACCTGCGGCTACGCGCCCGATAGCACGGCCGACAGGACCGGATCTGCCTCGCAAGCTCGCCGGTCCTGCCGACCACCAACCGACAGCCCCCGAAAGGACGTGGTTGCCATGAAGGCTACCCAAAACCCACCCACCACAGCACCGGTCAACACTCCTGCTGATCTGCTGCGGATGGCTGCCCTCTACCTGCGCCGGCACGGCTGGCATCAGGGCACCTACTACGCCAAGAGCCCCGACACGCTCACCCCGCCGGCCTGCGCCGCCGGGGCCATCGGCATCGCCTGCGCCGGACAGAAGGTGGAGCACTTCTCCCAGCTCGACCCCGACGCCCTCGCCGACTACCTCGCCGCCCTGGGCGTGTTCGTCGACTACCTCGACACCACCGCGCCCGTGTTCTTCGTCGACGAGGACGGCTACCTCCTCGACGAGCACACCTCCCCCTACTCGTGGAACGACGACCCCGCCCGCACCGCCGAGCAGGTCATCACCGCCCTTCAGGCGGCTGCCAACGAGTGGGACTCCCTCCGCACCACCGGAGGTGAGAACGCATGAGCACCGTCAAGGCGTCCTTGACGCCATCCGTCCCGCGACAGAAGCGTCGGGACATCGTCGAGAACGACGCCTTCGCCTCGTTCGCTCGGCGCATCATCCGCGCCCACGGCCGCCGCGTCGCCACCGGCGACGTCGAAGCACTCCGCGACCTCATCGCCCTCTCCGCCGTCATCGACGACGCCATTGGAGAAGCCGTGATCGGCCTGCGGGCCTTCGGCTACTCCTGGGCCGAGATCGGCTCCCGCCTCGGCATCTCCCGCCAAGCCGCCCAACAGCGCTGGGGAGGCCAGTGATGACTGACCTGCGCAGCGTGGACCTGGACAACCTGGCCGAGCGCACCGGCATCCGGGTCGAGTTCTACGACCCGCTCGGCACCCGCTACGGGTTCCCCACTTTCCCCTACCACTGCGCCCCTCGTGGGCTGGCCACCCTGCGGCAACTCCGCGCCGCCGGCCTCCGTCCCGGAGGGCATGACCCGGTAGCGCAGATCTATTGGCGACACCGGGCTAACCGGCGGGTCGCCTACCTCTACCGCACCGACCTCGCCAAGACGAAGCGCACCGCTACGCCCGCCCAGCGGGAGGCCATCGGCAAAGCCCTGCTCGCCCGCCGCACCTGCCGGCACTGCGGGCAGGTGAAGCCCTACTACATCCCCCGCCGCTACGGCTGCTGCCTCGACTGCCACGGAGGCCACTAATGACCACCACCACGCCGGCCAGCGCCGGCACCCGCCTTGAGGGCCTGGTCCTGGTCCTCATCCTCATCGTCGTCGGCGGCTCCGCCGGGGCCGCGTCCTTCACCCACGTCCACGACTGGACCATGGCCAACAGCCCCGACAACACCCCGGGATGGTTCGGCTGGGCCAACGCCGTCATCTCCGAACTCGTCCCCATCGCCGCCCTACTCACCATCCGCCGACGCCGCCGCACCGGCGCTCCCATCGGCTACCCGATGGTCCTACTCATCGCCGCCGCCGGCCTCTCCCTCGCCGCCCAACTCGCGGTCGCCAAACCCGGCCCGTCCGGCTGGCTGCTGTCCGCCGTTCCCGCGCTGGCGTTCATGGCCCTGGTCAAACTCGTCCTCGCCCCCGCCCCAACCGCGCAACCCCTGCCACCGGCCGCTGAGCCGGCGCAACCGATCCGCGTCCAGGTGGCCGAGCAGGTCACCACAGAACCGGCACCGCCGGCCGCCATCACCCCGGCCCCTGCGCCGGAGCCTGTCACCGCGCCGGCCTCGGAGCCGGTCGACGTTCCCGCCCATCTGCTGCCCACTGCCCGCTTCGCGGCCGTGCAGCACGAACAGGCCACCGGCCAACCCATCACCCCCGCCGAGCTGGCCGACCGCCTCGACATCAGCACGGTCATCGCCGGAAAGCTGCTCGCCACCATCCCCCAGGGTGCCCGATGACCATCTACCTCGTCGACATCGAGCAGGTCACCCACACCTGCCCCGCCTACCCCGACGCCCACCCGTTCGACACCCGACGCACCCTCATCGACGTCATCCCCGGCGGCCCCTGCCGGGCACCGGTCACCATCCGCTGCGGCGACGTGACCACCACCATTGCGTGCCGTCGGCACGAACCGGCCAAGCGCCAATGCGGCGCCTGCCGGGTCATCGTCACCGAACGCACCATCACCACCCGCCACCTCACCACTGAGGTTGGCGGCTGATGGCCTCGACGCTGGACCTCACACCCCGAACCGCCTTGGCCCGGGGTGTGGGCTCGAACGTCGACACCATCCCCGTCTACGACTACACCGCCACTGGTTCCGCCTTCACCCGCGCCACCCAACCCGACTACTTCGGATGGCTGGAACACGTCCGCGCCGCCGCCGGCTGCACCCGACCCATCCGCCTCGCCGGGCAGCTCCTCACCGTCGACTCGTCAACGGGCAGGGTCCTGGACCAGCGGCACACCGACGCCATGCCCGACGCCGCTATCTACACCGCCTGCGGCAACCGCCGCGCCACCGTCTGCCCCGCCTGCGCCCACACCTACCAACGCGACGCGTTCCAACTCCTGCGCGCCGGTCTCATCGGCGGCAAAGGCGTCCCCGAGACGGTCGCTCAGCATCCGGCGGTGTTCGCCACGTTCACCGCCCCGTCGTTCGGGATTGTGCACACCCGGGCGGTCAAGCGGCACACCTGCGGCAACCGCAAACGCTGCGACTGCCGACCCGACCCGTGCCACGCCCGCCGCACCACCGACCCCGCCGCCGGCCTCTGCCTCCACGGCCGACCGGCCGTCTGCTGGGCACGTCACGAGTCCGGTGATCAGGTGCTCGGGCAGCCGTTGTGCCTGGACTGCTACGACCACACCCACCAGGTCGTGTGGAACCTGTTCTCCGGGGAGCTGTGGCACCGCACCAAGCAAGCCGCGGAACGCCACCTCGCGAAACTCGCCCGCCGCCGGGGCATTCCCCGCGTCCACGTCGTCACCGCCTCCGGCAACATCCGCAATGTTCCACCGGTGCGGCTGTCACACGGGAAGGTGGCCGAGTTCCAGGCACGCGGGGCAGTGCACTTCCACGCCCTGGTCCGCCTCGACGGCGTCCACCCCGACGACCCCACCGCCGTCATCCCACCACCCGCCGGATTCACCGTCGCCGACCTCGACGACGCGATCCGCGCCGCCGTCGAGCAAGTCGCCTTCACCACCCCCACCCACCCCGACCAGCCCGCAGGTTGGTCGATCGCTTGGGGTGACCCGGGCAAGGGCCTCGACGTTCGACCCATCAGCCTCACCGGCGACGGGGACGTCACCGACAGCATGGTCGCCGGCTACCTTGCCAAGTACGCCACCAAAAGCACCGAGGTAACCGGGCACCGCTCCGTCAGGCTCGACGCCGACTCCATCGGCGACTACGCCGACCCCGACGGCGACCACACCGCCCGCCTCATCGACGCCTGCTGGCACACCGGCCGACCCACCGGAACACCCGTCCCGCTGTCTCAGCGGCCCCGGGACCACCGGCCCACCCCCGGCTTCGTCGACCGCTGGGAATGCCCTGACTGCGGCACCCACACCCGTTATGCCGCCTGCCCCGTCTGCATCGCCCGCCGTCAAGCCGCCCTTGACACCCAACCGGCCAGCAGACCACAGGCCACCAATCCCTACGCCCGGCTGCGCCGCTGGGCGCACATGCTCGGCTTCGGCGGTCATTTCCTCACCAAAGCCCGCCGCTACTCCGTGACCTTCCAACTCCTGCGCGACACCCGCGTCACCTTCCGGCGCCACGAGCACCAAGACCAGGCCGACGACCAGCCCGGCACCCTCCGCGCCGTCGACCACCTCGACGACGACACGACGCTCATCGTCGGCACCCTCACCTTCGCCGGAGTCGGCTGGCACACCACCGGAGACGCACTCCTCGCCAACACCGCCGCCGCCATGGCACGAGAGCGACGAACCGCCGGCCGCGAAGAACTCGCCCACGAACTCAGCACCACCCCGGCCGGCACCGCGCCGGCTGTGGCCTGACCCCTCGCCCACGGGAGACGACATGCCCACCGAAGAACCGCTCAAGCTCTGGACCGTCGAAGACGTATCCGACTACCTCGGCGTCCCGGTCCAGACCCTCTACGCCTGGCGCAAGCGCCGGATAGGTCCGCCCGCCGGCCGCGTTGGTCGGCATCTGCGCTATGACCCTGATGTGGTGCGTGCGTGGTTCGCCGACCAGTCCACGGCGGCCTGAGATGGCTCACATCGCTGACCGCTGGTACAAGACGGTTGCCGGCCCGGACGGGAAGTCTCGGCAAGAACCAAAGCCGGAGTGCGGGCAGGGGATGCGCTACCGCGTCCGGTACCTCGCTCCGGACGGCAAAGAGAAATCGCAGTCGTTCCCCGACAAGAAGAAGCGCGAGGCACAAGCGTTCCTTGCCAACGTCCAGGCCGACATCCTCAAGGGCACCTACGTCGACCCCGACGCCGGCCGCACCACCTTCAAGCAGTACGCCGACGAATGGCTCGCCGCTGCGACCACCGATATCCTCACCCGCGACCGGATCGAGTACGAGCTCCGGCTGCACGTGTACCCGACCATCGGTAACAAGCCGATCGCGTCGATCCAGCCGGCGACGATCCGAGCGTGGGCGCGTGGGATGCAGGAGAAGGGACTGTCCGCCGGCTACCGCCGGGTCCTGTTCAGCGACGTGTCGATGATTCTGAACGCCGCTGTGGACGACAAGAAGATCGTCAGCAATCCGTTCTCAGCCAAGAGCATTCAACGTCCCCGCCATGTCTCTACCAAGGTCCAGCCGTGGTCGGTCGACCGGCTCGCCGCGTTCCGCGCGAAGCTGCCGGACCGCTACCGAGTCGCCGTCGACCTGGGCGCGGGCTGTGGACTGCGGCAGGGAGAGATTTTCGGCGTAAGTCCTGATGACCTGGACGCGACCCGGCCAACCCTGCGAGTCGTCCGTCAGATCAAGCTCGTGCGCGGCGTCCTCATCTTCGCCCCGCCCAAGGGCGGCAAGACGCGAGAGGTTCCTCTCCCGGCCTCGGTAGCTCGCCGCCTGGGCGACCACGCCAAGCAGTACGCGCCCGTAGAGGTCACCTTGCCTTGGGGAACCCTGACCGGCGACCCCACGACCGTCACGCTCTACCTGACCACCGCTGACGGTCTGCCGCTCAGCCGCTCGAAATTCAACCCCGGTGTCTGGAAACCTGCGATCCGGGCCACGACCATCCCCGACGACCGGCGCAACGGCATGCACGTCCTGCGGCACACCTACGCCTCGGTCCTCCTGGACGCAGGGGAGAGCATCAAGGCCCTGTCGACCTATCTGGGCCACGCCGACCCGGGCTTCACTCTGCGGACCTACACGCATCTCCTGCCGACCAGTGAGGACCGCACGCGCCGGGCCATTGATGCGGCCTTCGGTGAGGACCAGGCCGCCGAGGACGTCCGGAAGCCCTCGACGGCCTAGAGACGGCATGATCATGGTTCAGTGGCCCTCGGGACGACCATAATTGCAGGTCAGCGACCCTGCGCCCGTTACTTGGCGTTGAAGTAGTTGGCCTCCGGGTGGTGGACCACGATCGCGTCGGTGGCCTGCTCGGGCATGAGCTGGAACTCCTCGGACAGCTCGACCCCGATCCGGTCCGCGCCGAGCAGATCCATGATCTTCGCCCGGTCTTCCAGGTCGGGGCAGGCCGGGTAGCCGAACGCGTACCGGCAGCCCCGGTAGTCGTTGTGCAGGATGCCGGCCAGGTCCGCCGGGTCGTCGTGCCCCAGCGGACGGCCGTCGGGCAGGGTCATCTCGGCGCGGATGCGCTGGTGCCAGTATTCGGCGAGCGCCTCGGTGAGCTGCACGGAGAGGCCGTGCACCTCCAGGTAGTCGCGGTACTCGTTGCGGGCGAACAGCTTCGCCGCGTACTCGCTGACCGGCTGGCCGACGGTGACCAGTTGCAACGCGACCACATCGAGCTGGTCGCCCTGGGGCTTGAAGAAGTCCGCCAGGCAGAGCCGCCGCTCCTGCCGCTGCCGGGGGAAGGAGAACCGGGCGCGCTCCGCGTGCCCGTTCTCGTCGAGCACCACCAGGTCGTTGCCTTCGGAGTACGCGGGGAAGTAGCCGTACACCACGGCTGCCTCAAGTACCTGGTCGGCGATCAGCCGGTCCAGCCAGTACCGCAGGCGCGGCCGGCCCTCGGTCTCGACCAGTTCCTCGTAGGAGGGTCCGCTGCCGCCCCGGGCGCCGCGCAGCCCCCACTGCCCGGAGAAGGTGGCCCGCTCGTCGAGCAGCGCCGCGTAGTCGGCCATCGGCACGCCCTTGACGACGCGGGTGCCGAAGAACGGCGGGGTGGGCACCGCCACGTCGGCTGACACGTCGGAGCGGACCGAGGAGTCGTGCAGCTCGGGCAGCGACGTGGTGACCATCGAGCGCTGCCGTTCCCGGCGCGCCCGCCGGGCCGCGAGCGCCGCCTCCCGCTCCGGGTCGATCACCGGGGCGCCGCCACGCTTGGCGGTCATCACCCGGTCCATCAGGGACAGGCCCTCGAACGCGTCCCGCGCGTAGTGCACCTGCCCGGGGAACGTCGACCGCAGGTCGTCCTCGACGTACGCGCGGGTCAGCGCCGCGCCACCCAGCAGGACGGGCCAACGCTCCGCGACCCCGCGGGTGGCCATCTCGGCCAGGTTCTCCTTCATGATGACCGTGCTCTTCACCAGCAGCCCGGACATGCCGATCGCGTCGGCGCGGTGCTGCTCGGCGGCGTCCAGGATGGCGCTGATCGGCTGCTTGATGCCGATGTTCACCACCTCGTAGCCGTTGTTGGACAGGATGATGTCGACCAGGTTTTTGCCGATGTCGTGCACGTCGCCGCGCACGGTGGCGAGCACGATGCGGCCCTTGCCGCCGTCCTCCGCGGTCTCCATGTGCGGTTCCAGGTAGGCCACCGCGGTCTTCATCACCTCGGCGGACTGGAGCACGAACGGCAACTGCATCTGGCCGGAGCCGAACAGCTCACCGACCACCTTCATGCCGTCCAGCAGGATGTCGTTGATGATCGACAACGGGGACCGACCGCCGGCCATCGCCTCGTCGAGGTCGGCCTCCAGGCCGTTGCGCTCACCGTCGATGATCCGCCGCTTGAGTCGCTCGTCCAGCGGCAGCGCCGCCAACTCCTGGGCGCGGCTGGCCCGGGCGCTGGTCACGTCGACGCCCTCGAACAGCTCCAGGAAACGCTGCACCGGGTCGTACCCCTCGCGGCGCCGGTCGTACACCAGGTCCAGGGCGACCTCGCGCTGCTCGTCGGGGATCTTCGACATCGGCAGGATCTTGCTGGCGTGCACGATCGCCGACGTCAGGCCGGCCTGCACGCACTCGTGCAGGAACACCGAGTTGAGCACCTGCCGGGCCGCCGGGTTGAGCCCGAAGGAGATGTTCGAGATGCCCAGGGTGAAGTTGACGCCCGGGTAGCGGCGGGAGATCTCCCGGATCGCCTCGATCGTCTCGATGCCGTCGCGGCGGGTCTCCTCCTGCCCGGTGGCGATCGGGAAGGTCAGCGCGTCGATCAGGATGTCGGAGCGGTCCATGCCCCACCGGGTGGTCAGGTCGTCGATCAGCCGCGCCGCGACCCGGACCTTCCACTCCTGGGTACGGGCCTGGCCCTCCTCGTCGATGAGCAGCGCCACCACCGCGGCGCCGTGCTCACGCACGATCGGCATCACCCGCGCGTACCGGGAGTCGGGGCCGTCGCCGTCCTCGAAGTTCACCGAGTTGACCACGCAGCGGCCGCCGAGCATCTCCAACCCGGCCTCCACCACGTTCGGCTCGGTGGAGTCCAACATGATCGGCAGGGTGGACGCGGTGGCGAACCGGCCGGCCAGCTCCCGCATGTCCTGCGTGCCGTCGCGCCCGACGTAGTCCACGCACAGGTCGAGCAGGTGCGAGCCGTCGCGTGCCTGACTGCGGGCGATCTCCACACAGGCCCGCCAGTCGCCGGCGAGCATCGCCTCCCGGAACGCCTTCGAGCCGTTGGCGTTGGTCCGCTCCCCCACCATCAGCACCGACGCGTCCTGGGCGAACGGAACCGGGTGGTACACCGAGGAGACACCCGCCTCGTGCCGGGGCTCGCGGGCCGGGGCGGTGACGCCGTGCAGCCGCTCGGCCAGCACCCGGATGTGCTCCGGGGTGGTGCCGCAGCAGCCGCCGACCAGCCCCACGCCGTACTCGGTGATGAACCGCTCCAGGGCCTCGGCCAGCTCCACGGGAGTCAGCGGGAAGTACGCCCCGTCGGCGGTCAGCACCGGCAGGCCGGCGTTCGGCATCACCGACAGCGGGATGCGGGAGTGCTGCGACAGGTAGCGCAGGTGCTCGCTCATCTCGGCCGGGCCGGTCGAGCAGTTGAGCCCGATCAGGTCCACACCGAGCGGCTCGATCGCGGCGAGGGCCGCGCCGATCTCGCTGCCGACCAGCATCGTGCCGGTGGTCTCCACGGCCACGTGACAGATGATCGGCACCGGCTGGCCCAGCTCGGCCATCGCCCGCTTCGACCCGACCACGGCCGCCTTGACCTGGAGCAGGTCCTGGCAGGTCTCGATGATCAGGGCGTCCGCGCCACCGACGATCAGGCCCGCGGCGTTCTCCTGGTAGGCGTCGCGCAGGGTCGAGTAGTCGGCGTGCCCGAGGGTCGGCAGCTTGGTGCCCGGCCCGATCGAGCCGAGCACGAACCGGGGCCGCTGCGGGGTGCTGGCCGCGTCGGCGGCCTCCCGCGCGATCCGGGCGCCCGCCTCGGACAACTCGCGGATGCGGTGCGGGATGTCGTACTCGGCGAGGTTGGCGAGGTTGGCGCCGAAGGTGTTGGTCTCCACGCAGTCGGCACCCACGGCCAGGTAGGCGTCGTGCACCCCGCGCACCACGTCCGGGCGCGTGACGTTGAGGATCTCGTTGCACCCCTCCAGCCCGTCGAAGTCGTCGAGCGTGAGGTCCGCAGCCTGCAGCATCGTGCCCATCGCGCCGTCGGCGATGAGAATGCGATCAGCTAGCACATCCATCAATGAAGTCCGCACCCGTTCAGGTTAGTGCGACCCGGCCGGACTCCACGACTTTCCTCGAGCGATCCCCTATTGTGTCACGGGGATCACGCTGTCCGGTTCGTTTGGGTATGACCTGCTGCCGGAGCGGCCGACCGGCGCGGCCACCGGGCCGCACCCTCGCCCTGCACGTAGGCTGACGGACGTGAAGGACAACAGGGACGCCGCCGTGCCACACGGTATGACGACCGGGCGCGGTCCCGGCGCCAGCCGCGACGAGCAGGGTGAGGTGACGGCGTGACCGAGTTCGACGGACTGCCGGTGCTGCGGTCCCCGGTGGCGATCGCCGCTTTCGAGGGCTGGAATGACGCCGCCGACGCGTCCACCGCCGCGGTCGAGCACTTGGAGCAGGTCTGGAACGCCCGGCAGATCGCCGAGCTGGATCCGGAGGACTTCTACGACTTCCAGGTCAGCCGGCCCACGATCACCATGGCCGACGGGGAGACCCGGCGGGTGGAGTGGCCGACGACCCGGTTCATGGTGGCCAGCCCGGAGGGCACCGACCGCGACGTGGTGCTGATCCGCGGCATCGAGCCGAGCATGCGGTGGCGGACGTTCTGCGAGCAGGTGCTGGAGATCTGCCACAGCCTGGAGGTGGAACGGGTGGTGCTGCTCGGCGCGTTGCTGGCCGACGTGCCGTACACCCGACCGCTGCCGATCAGCGGCAGCGCCTCCGACGCGCAGGCCGCCGAGCGCTACCAGCTCACCCCCACCCGGTACGACGGGCCGACCGGCATCGTCGGCGTGCTGCACGACGCCTGCACCCGCGCGGAGGTGGACGCCGTCTCGTTCTGGGTGCACGTGCCGCACTACGCCAACAACCCGCCCTGCCCGAAGGCCACCCTCGCCCTGCTGCACCGGGTCGAGGAGGTCGTCGACCTGCCGGTGCCGATGGCCGACCTGGCCGAGGAGTCCGCGGAGTGGGAGCAGCGGGTGCGCAGCGCCGCCGAGCAGGACGCCGAGCTGGGCGAGTACGTCCGCGAGCTGGAGGAACGGGTCGGCGACGAGGGGATCACCCCGTTGACCGGTGACGAGATCGCCCAGGAGTTCGAGAAGTACCTGCGCCGCCGGGGCGGTTCCGCCGGCCCCACCGCCGGCTCCTGGTAACACTGTCTCGCTGCGGGCCGCTCTTGGTTGCGGCCCGCTCTTCCTCGCGGGCCACTCTTCGTTGCGGGCCACTCTTCGTTGCGGGCCTTCGGACCTTTTGTGGTCTGGGGGCCCGTTTTCGCGTGTCTGGGGTGGCGCCGTCACACCCGCTAGGGCATCCTAGGAACCTAGATGTGATCAAGGAGGCGGGTGTGCAGATCAACCCCGGGGCCGCGGAGTTCCCACACCGACAGATCGCCGCGCAGCTCAAGGCCCAGGTCCGCCGCGGCGACTGGGGGCCGGGCGAGCGGCTGCCGTCCATCCCGGCCATCGCCGAGATGTTCGGCGTCGCCAAGCAGACCGTGCAGCGCGCCGTCGACCAGCTGCGGGTCGAGGGCATCCTGATCACCAAACCCGGCTCCGGTACGTACGTCCGGGGCACCCGCCGCCGACTCAACCGCCTCTCCCGAGGCCGGTACGGAGGCTTCCGCGGCTACCACACCGACCTGGCCGCCCGATACCGTCAACAGCTCGTCTCCGTGGGGCACGCCCCCGCTCCCGCCGAGGTGGCCGACGCCTTCGGCGTGTCCGACGGCACCAACCTGCTCTGCCGCCGACACCTCGTCCGCACCGACGACTCCCCCGTCGAGGTGGGCGCCTCCTGGTTCCTGCCCCGCGACACCGCCGGCACCTCGCTGGAACGCACCGAGGCGTTCGGCCGGCCGCTCTACCAGGAGGCCGAGGAAGCCACCGGACGGCGGTACGTGTCGGCCACCGACACGATCAGCGCCCGCCAGCCGAGCCGGGAGGAGGCCGAGACCCTCCAGATCCGGCCGGACACCCCGGTGCTGCACCTGCTGCACGTCGCGTACGACGCGCACCGCAAGCCGATCGAGGTGTCCCAGGCAACCTGGCCCGGCCCCATGACCACCCTGACCGAGGAGTACAAGATCCCCGGCCCAACCCCGGACCCGGAACCCGACCCTGGCCTGGTCCTAGGCTGACCTGACCCGCCCCGCCCCGCGCCACCCCGCCCGGCCCCGCCCCGCCCCGGCCCGGCCCGGCGATCTTGCACTTTCTGTCGCCGCTTTGCCCCGATTGACGACTTTCGTAACGACCGAAAGTGCAAGATCGACGGTGAAGTAGTGGGGGCACGGCCCGCAGCGTTATGCCCTGCCCCGAGCGCTCCGTCGATCATGGAGTTGCGGTGGGTCGCATAAGGGGCGCAGCACCGCATACCGGCCACCACAACTCCATGATCGACCCACTTCAGCGCGGGGCGAGGCGGCGAGGCAGCGAGGCAGCGAGGCAGCGAGGCGGCGAGGCAGCGAGGCAGCGAGGCGGCGAGGCAGCGAGGCAGCGAGGCAGCGAGGGATTAGAGGCGGATGCCCAGGAGGGCGTCTACCGTATTCGTGAAGAGGGCGGGGGCTTCGGGGTCGTCCGTGGCGCCGGCGAGGGTCGCGTCGGCCCAGCGGTCGGCTGCGGCCAGGGCTCCGGGGGTGTCCAGGTCGTCGGCCAGGCGTGCGCGTACCTCGGCCAGCAACTCGGCCCCGGACGGCCCGGCGGGCGCGGCGGCGGCCCGCCGCCAACGGTCCAGGCGCTCGTGTGCGGCGGTGAGCAGGTCGTCGGTCCAGGTGCGGTCGCTGCGGTAGTGCCCGGAGATCAGCGCCAGCCGGATCGCCATCGGGTCGACCTTGTCGGCGCGCAGCCGGGACACGAAGACCAGGTTGCCGCGGGACTTGGACATCTTCTCGCCGTCCAGGCCGATCATGCCGGCGTGGACGTAGTGCTCGGCGAACGGCGCCTGACCGGTGAGCCGCTCGGCGTGCGCGGCGGACGCCTCGTGGTGCGGGAACAGCAGGTCGTTGCCGCCGCCCTGCACGTCGATCCGGTCGCCGAGCAGGTTGAGCGCGATCACCGCGCACTCGATGTGCCAGCCGGGGCGGCCCGGGCCCAGCTCGCCGCCCGGCCAGGACGGCTCGCCCTCGCGGGCGCCGCGCCAGAGCAGCGGGTCCAGGGGGTCCCGCTTGCCGGCCCGGTCGGGGTCGCCGCCGCGCTCGGGGAAGATCTCCAGCATCTGCTCGCGGGTCAGGTTCGACTCGTAGCCGAAGCGGGGCGTGGCCGAGATGTCGAAGTAGACGTCGCCGGTGCCGTCGTCGAGCCGGTACGCGGCGCCGTCCTTGAGCAACACCTCGACCTTGTCGGCGATGTCCGGGATCGACTCGACCGCGCCCACGTAGTGCGCCGGCGGGATGATCCGCAGCGCCTCCATGTCCTCCCGGAACAGCGCCGTCTCGCGCATCGCCAGGACCACCCAGTCCTCGCCGTCGCGGGCGGCCCGCTCCAGCAGCGGGTCGTCGATGTCGGTGACGTTCTGTACGTAGCGCACCGGGCGGCCGGCGTCGCGCCACATCCGCTGCACCAGGTCGAACGTGATCATGGTGGCGGCGTGGCCGAGGTGGGTGGCGTCGTACGGGGTGATGCCGCAGACGTACATGCTTCCCGCGTCGGCCGGCTCACTCGGGTGGACACCCTGCCGCGCCGAGTCGTACAACGCCAGTGGCTCGCCCCTGCCCGGCAGCCGTGGCACCTCGTGTCCCGCCCAAGACTCCATGGGATCAGCCTAGCCAGCCCGGCGACGACGCCGGAGCACCCCACGGGTGATCAAGATGACAGCGGCTCACATGGGCGGCCAGGGCATCGCCGGCCAGTCCTCCGGAGGCTGGGGGAAGCGGCCGGTCTCGCGCAGCCGGTCGACCCGGGCGGCCACCTCGGCCACCTCGCTGATCGTCAGGTGGTCGGCCAGCTCCGCGCCGAGCTCCCCGGCGACCTGCCCGGCCAGCGCGTCGAGCATCTCCACGGCGTCCGGGGGCAACTGCTTACCGGCCCAACCCCAGAGCACCGTCCGCAGCTTGTCCTCCACGTGGAAACTCACCCCGTGGTCCACGCCGTAGATCCGGTCGTCGGCCCCGACGAGCACGTGACCGCCCTTGCGGTCGGCGTTGTTGAGCACCGCGTCGAGCACCGCGAGCCGGGCCAGCCGTGGGTCGTCGGCGTGGGCGAGGGCGTACGCGGCGCCGTCGTCGTCGCGGGCCGCGGCGATCGGGATCCAACGCGGCGGCAACTCCCCTGCGGGCAGGAACCCGACGAGCGGTTCGGCGTCCTCCGGCTCGTCGATCCACAGCTGGCAGGAGCCGGGGCCGAACGGGCCGTCGCGCAGCACGGTGGGCGGCACCAGGCCCCACCCGGTGGCCCGGGAGACCAGGTACGCCGAGACCTCCCGACCGGCCAGGGTGCCGTCGGGGAAGTCCCAGAGTGGGCGCTCGCCACGGACCGGCTTGTAGACGCAGCGGGCGGTCATCCCGTCCAGGGTCAGGATGCCGCGCAGCGTCGTGTTCGACGCGTCGACCAGCCGACCCTCCAGGTCGAGGGCGCCGTCACGCAGCAGCCGCAGCGCGGCGTCGCCGTCCTGGCGAGGCTGGAGGCCGGACGAGGTCACCGGTGATAGCCGTTGTGCCGCGGGCAGAGGTGCCCGGCGGGGTCCAACGGTTGGCCGCAGAGCGGGCACGGTGGCCGGCCCGCGTTGACCACTCGCCGGGCCCGCTCGATGAACTGGCGGGTCGCCTGCGGGGTGAGCCGGACCCGGAGCCGATCCAGGTCCTCGTCCGGCTCGTCGTCCTCGTCCTCGTCGTCGTCTTCGTCATCCTCGTCGCCGAGCTCGACCTCGGGCTCCACCTCGCCCGCCGCGATCGCCTCGATCACCACGGTCGCGGTGTCCACGTCGAAGGCCAGCCCCAGCGTCCCGACCCGGAACTCCTCGTCGACCGGAGTGTCCAGCGGCTCGTTGTCGCCGATCACCGGCGCCAGCTCGGGAAGGTCCACCCCGAAGCGACGCTGCGCCTCGGTGAGCAACTCCTCCAGCTTTTCGGCGAGCAGGGACACCTGGACCTTCTCCAGCGCGACGCTGACCAGCCTGCCGCCGCCGCGGGCCTGCAGGAAGAACGTGCGCTCCCCCGGCGGCCCGACAGTCCCGGCGACGAACCGCTCCGGCGGTTCGAAGGCGTGCACCTGGTGGGTCATACCCACGACCCTATCCGGCCCGCCCTGGCATCGCGCACCCCACCGACGCGAATCGCCGCAGCGACGGCGCGCCCGGTGTAACAGGGGTTACACCCGGGCGTGGCGGCCCTTCCGGCCTGCGCTGACACCCCGGTCGGGGGTGGTGTCGTGACCCGCCTCACCGCGACGCACCCGCCCCGCCGCCGACGGCCGCGTCCGAGTCGGCCACGCGATTCGCGCGCCGACGCCGCTTGGCCGGCGGCGGCACCAGCGCCGCCAGGTCCCCGCCGGTGTCGTTGAGCCGCACCAGAAACGGACGCAGCGGCGTGAACCGGATCGCCGTCACCGACGCCGGGTCGGCCACGATCCGCTGAAAAGCATCCAGGTGTACGCCGAGCGCGTCCGCCACGATGGCCTTGATCACGTCGCCGTGGCTGCACGCCAGCCAGACCGCCTCGGGCCCGTGTTCGGCGCTCACCCGGGCGTCCCAGGCTCGCACCGCCGCCACGGCACGCGCCGCCATCGCCGCCATCGCCTCCCCACCCGGGAAGACCGCCGCACTGGGGTGCTGCTGGACCACCGGCCAGAGCGGCTCCTTGGCGAGCTTCTTCAGCGGCTGCCCCTCCCAGCTGCCGTAGTCGCACTCGATCAGCCCGTCCTCGACCACCGGGGTGGCCTGCGGAAGCGCCAACTCCAGGGTCTGCCGGCAGCGGATGAGCGGGCTGGTCACCACGGCCGCCAGGGGCACCGCCCGCAGCCGCTCGCCGACCGCGGTGGCCTGGGCGCGCCCGGTGTCGTCCAACTCGACCGGTTGCCGACCGGCCAGGCCGCCATCGGCGTTCGCCGTGGTTCGGCCGTGTCGCAGAAGCAGAAGGGTCGCCACGGGACCACCCTATGACCTGGGCTCCGCCCCGGGCCGTCGCGGGCGGCGGTAGGACGACTGCGGCCCCCGGCTCCGCTCGCGGGCGGGGCCGGGGGCCGTCGACTGTCGGTCAGGTGGCGTCGATGGTGCCGGTCAGCAGCAGGGCCAGGACCAGGGTGCCCAGCGCGACCCGGTACAGCACGAAGACGTACAGGGTGTGGTGGGCGACGTAGCGCAGCAGCCAGGCGATGGCCGCGTAGCCGATGGCGAACGCGATGACGGTGGCCACGATCGTCTGGGCCACGGTGGGCACGGAGGTGCCCGGGGCGGACGGTTCGAAGACGTCCCCGAGGCTGAACACGCCGGACATCACCACCGCCGGGATGGCCAGCAGGAACGAGTACCGTGCCGCCGCCTCCCGGGTCAGGTTGAGCAGCAGGCCGGCGGTGAGCGTGCCGCCGGAGCGGGACACCCCGGGGACCAGCGCCATCGCCTGGGCGAAGCCCATCACGATGCCGTCCTTCATCCGGAAGTTCTCCAGGGTGCGGGTCTGCCGCCCCCAGTACTCGGCGAACGCCAACACGAACGCGAACACGATCAGCGTGGTCGCCACCACCCACAGGTTGCGCCCGGCGGTCTTGATCTGGTCCTTGAACACGAACCCGAACAGCCCGATGGGGATCGAGCCGACGATCACGTACCAGCCCATCCGGTAGTCGAGGCTGGAACGGACCGACTTGTCCCGGATGCCCACCAGCCAGGTCCGGGTGATCCGCCAGATGTCCTTGGCGAAGTAGATCAGCACGGCCGCTTCGGTGCCGAGCTGGGTGACCGCGGTGAACGACGCACCGGCGTCCCGGTCGAAGAAGATCGCCGAGGTGATCCGCAGATGCCCCGACGAGCTGACCGGAAGGAACTCGGTCAGTCCCTGGACGATGCCCAGGACGATGGCCTCGACCCAGGTCACTCGCCGACTCCCGAGAGGTCGAGAGCCTCGGCGACGGTACGCAGGGTCTGCACACCGCTGTCCCGGTCGGCCACGAAGAGGGTCACCGACAGCGTGGTGACGCCGGCCGCGGCGTACTCCCGCATCCGCTCGGCGATGCGCTCCTTCGGGCCGAGCAGCGAGGTCCGGTCGATGAACTCCATGGGTACGGCGGCGGCGGCGTCGCGCTGCCGCTTGGCCAGGTACAGGTCCTGCACCTCGCGGGCGGCGTCGCCGTAGCCCATCCGGGTGGCGAGCTGGTTGTAGAAGTTCTGCTGCCGGCTGCCCATGCCGCCCACGTAGAGCGCGGCGTACCAGCGGACGAGTTCGGCGCAGGAGGCCACGTCGTCGCCGATCACCACGGGCACCGACGGCACCACGTCGAACCCGGCCAGCTCCTTGCCGACCTTGGCCCGCCCGGCGCGGACCGAGGCGAGCTGCTCCTCGGCGAACTCCGGGGCGTAGAACACGGCCAGCCAGCCGTCGGCGATCTCGCCGGCCAGCTCCAGGTTCTTCGGGCCGACCGCGGCCAGGTAGATCGGTATGTGCTCGCGGGGTGGGTGGAAGCCCAGTCGCAGGGCCTTGCCCGGGCCGTCCGGCAGCGGCAGCGTGTAGTGCTCACCGTCGTACGCCACCTCCTTGCGGGCGATGGCCAGCTTGACGATGTCGACGAACTCGCGGGTCCGGGCGAGCGGCTTGGCGAAGCGCACGCCGTGCCACCCCTCGGACACCTGCGGGCCGGAGACGCCCAGCCCGAGCCGGAACCGGCCGCCGGAGAGGGCGTCGATCGTGGCGGCGGTCATGGCGGTGGCCGCCGGCGTACGGGCGGGGATCTGCATCACCGCGGCGCCGACGTCGATCCGTTCGGTCTGCCCGGCCATCCAGGCGAGCATGCTGGGCGAGTCGGAGCCGTAGGCCTCCGCCGCCCACACCACCGAGTAGCCCAGCCGGTCCGCCTCCTGGGCCAGCGCCAGGTGGTCGGCCGGTGTGCTCCACGCCGTCTGGTATCCGAGACTGAGCCCGAGTCGCACTGGTCCTCCCCCATCCGTGGCACAGGTCGCCCCAGGTTACGCAATGCCGATAACGGACTCGATCACCGGCTCGACACCTTTGATCCCCCCTCCATCGGGGCAGCCCGGGGCGGCGGAACCGGCAGAACCGGCAGAGATACGGGAGCGAGGATATCGGTGGCGGCAGGTTCGAAATAAGGTTCACCCATGCAACAGCGACCGCTCGGCCGAAGCGGGCTGGCGGTTTCCCGGCTCGCGCTCGGCACCATGACCTGGGGCCGGGACACCGACGCCGATGATGCGGCCGCTCAGCTGAAGAGTTACCTGGACGCGGGCGGCAACCTGATCGACACCGCCGACGTGTACGGCGACGGCGACGCCGAGTCGGTGATCGGCTCGCTGCTGGGCTCCCTCGTCCCCCGCGACGAGCTGCTGATCGCCACCAAGGCCGGGTTGCGCCCCGGCAGTGGCCGACGCCGGGACGGCTCCCGTGGGCACCTGCTGCGCACGTTGGACGCGTCGCTGCGCCGGCTCGGCACCGACCACGTCGACCTGTTCCAGGTGCACGGGTACGACCCGGACACCCCGCTGGAGGAGACCCTGGCCGCCCTGGACCACGCGGTGGCCAGCGGCAAGGTCCGCTACGTGGGTGTGTCGAACTTCTCCGGCTGGCAGACCGCGCGGGCCGCCGCCTGGCAGACCGCGTGGCCCGGGCGGGCACCGGTGGTCGCGTCCCAGGTGGAATATTCGCTGCTGGAGCGTGGCGTGGAGCGGGAGGTGCTGCCCGCGTGCGACGCGCTCGGCCTCGGCGTGCTGCCTTGGTCGCCGCTGGGCCGGGGCGTGCTCACCGGCAAGTACCGGCACGGCCGTCCGGCGGACTCCCGGGCCGCGTCGCCGCACTTCGAACGATTCGTCGCCACGTACCTGGAGCCGCGCTGCTCCAGCATCGTGGAGGCGGTGGCGACCGCGGCCGGTGGGCTGGGGGTGTCGCCGCTGGAGGTGGCGTTGGCGTGGATCCGGGACCGGCCCGGCGTTACCGCGCCGATCCTCGGTGCCCGCACGGTCGGGCAGCTTCTCGGCGCGCTCCAGGTGGAACGGATCACCCTGCCCGAGGAGATCACCACCGCGCTGGACGACGTCTCCGCGGTGCCGGTCGGCTACCCCGAACGCGACGGCTGAGCAGCGCGCCGGGTCACGGCTGAGCAGCGCGCCGGGTCACGGCTGAGCAGCGCGCCGGGTCACGGCTGAGCAGCGCGCCGGGTCACGGCTGAGGGCGCTGTCCGGGGAGGTCCTGGATCGCGGTCAGGAAGCGCGACTGGTCGTCGCGGAGCGCGGGCTGGGTGAGCCGGATCCACGAGCCGTCGTCGAAGACGATGGTGGAGGCGAGCTGCACGAGCCCGCTCGCCCCCCGCTCGGAGTCGACCCGGGCCACCCGGTCGCGGCGCACACTCCACAGCACCCGCGGTTGACGCCGGTCGGGTCGGTCGGCGTCCGGGCGGGGGCCCATCCGCAGCAGGTGCAGGTGGGTGTCGGTCACCGCCAGCGGGGTGCCGCTGTAACGCTCCAGGAAGAGCAGCAGGCTGCCGGCGAGGGTGGCGAGGTCGCCGCTGAAGACGTACCGGCGGCGGTAGGCGATCTCGGCGAGCTGGTCGGCCAGCGGACGGTACTGGCTCAGCCGGAACAGCGCACGGAACGCCTCCTGCTCCTCGGTGAGCGGGATCGGCTCCCGCTGGGCGGGTTGGTGGGGCAGGCCCGGCTCCGGGGCGGCCAACTCCGGGACACCGGCGGCGATGGCGCCGGCCTTGCCGGGCAGCAGCAGCACACCCGCGGCGAGCCGCACAGGCGTCAGCACGGCGTCGACCCAGACCACCGGGTTGACGATGTTGAGCAGCCCGAACAGCACCTTCGGGTCGAGGGCGTCGGCCAACTCGGCGCCGACCTCGTCGGCGAGCTGCCGACCGGCCTGGTGGGTCTGCGACAGGCGCACCGGCCCGAGCCCCACGTAGCGGAGGTCCTGCCCGGCCAGCAGCGGCGACACCAGGGCACGCTCCGGCTCGTCGCTGGTGCGGAACTCGTCGCGCAGCTCGCGGGCCTTGTCCCGGGCGGCGCGCGCGCCGCCGAGCACCGCGTCGGTGAACCGACCCAGCCGACCCCGCTCCCCTGACATCACCCGTCGCCTCCCTAGCGGCCCGCCGGCTGGCCTGCCGGCGGCTGCCCGAAGACATTCTGGTCGATCCAGTCCGCGCCGCCCTGCACCGCCTGGTCGATCTGGTCGCCGACCTGTTCGCTGCCGGGAACGGAGAGCCCGCTGGTCAACGCGACAGTCCCCCAGGTGACACCGTGGACGACCGAGTTCGGCACGTTCCACGGCAGGTGGGTCGCCCAGTCCCGGGCGATGACCCGGGCGCCGTCGGCGACCCCGTGCGCCCGCAGCGCGGCGGCCCGGTCGAGCGCGCCCATGTCGAACGGGGAACCGGACTTGCCCAGCTTGTAGGTGCCCTTGGTGGGGTCGAGGAACTTGTGGTGCCACTTGTCGAGCTTGCCGGCGGCGCGGCGCTTGTCGGCGTACTTCTTGCCGGTGCGCAGCGCCTTCTGCATGTCGACCAGCTTGTCCAGGTGCGTGTGCAGCTTGCGCAAGTACAGCAGAACCCGCTGGAGCAGGCGGATGACCTTCTGCAGGTGCACGGCGAGCGGCCGGATGACCTTCAGCATCCGGGTGACCACGATCAGGCCCCTGGTGACGGCCACGCCCACGCCGGCGGCCCAGGACGCGCCCATGGTGACCGGGGCCATCAGCAGCGCGGTCACCAGCGTCACCAGGAGGAAGTTCACGAACTCCACGCAGAGGTCCACCAGCACGTCGTGCACGGTCTGCAGGCCGTCGGCGACACCGCGCAGGTACTCCGCGGTCGCGGCGAACTGCTCGGCGACGTCGAGGAGTTGCTGCTCCACCTCGGCCAACCGCTGGCCGTACGCCACACCGGACGGTGAGCGCCACCCGGCCTGCGCGGACTCCCGGGTGCCGCGGTGCCCCTGCGCCAGGTCGCGCACCTGCGCGGCCAGCGCGTCCCACTCGGCGGCCTTCGCCCGCAGCACCGCGGGCTCGCCGTCGACCAGGTCGACGAGCTGGATCAGCGGCCAGGCCAGGGTCCGGCAGACACTGTCGACGGCGTCCTGCACCCCGGAGAGCGCGCTGTCCAGGCCGTTCCACAGTTGGACGGCGCTGCCGGCCGGGCCGCTCATCCGGGCAGCCCCGACTGGATGGCCTTGAACCCGGCGTCGAGGTCCCGCTCGTTGAGCTCGTACGCCTCGACCGTGTCGGCCAGCGCCGTGGCGACCCGGCCGAACGCGGCGTTCGCGGCGGCGAACAGCTCCTTGCCGCCGGTGACCTGCTCGGCGTACTTGTCGCGGAGCATGTCGCTGGCGAACGGCAGGTGGCCGAAGGCGTCCGACGGCACGTCGCCGGCCGAGACGATCTGCCCCTCCAGCGCGGCGAGCGAGCTGGCGACCTGCTTGGCGGCTGTCTCCAGTCGACGGACCGCCTGCACGTCGACTTCGATATCCGGTGGCATGCCGTTCCTCCCCCATGAGTCGAGCGCACCGACGATACGATCTCCCGGCCACCGGGCACCACCCGGTCGCAGGATCCACGGGAAGGAATCTCATGACGGACCCGACGTCCGCGTTCGACGCGCTCGCCGGGCGGATCGCCGACATCGAGCGCCGGTTCGCGGGCCTCCGCGACGACCTGGCCGAGCTGTCCGGCACCGCAACGGACGAGAGCGGGCTGGCCTCGGCGACTGTCGACGCCACCGGCGCGCTGACCGGCCTCACCCTCGCCCCCGCCGCCCTGCGCCTCGGCACGGAGGGGGTGGCCGAGCTGGTGCTCGACGCGTACCGGCGGGCTCGCGAGGTCGCCTCCGGGCACGTCGACGAGCACACCGAGGGGTTGGACGTCGCGCTCGGCGCGGGGCTCGGCGACCTGTTCGGCACACCGGGGGACTTCTCGGCGCTGGGCCGGCTGGAGGAGACCGTGGCCCGGCTCGGGAGGCTGGACGACCGCCTGCCGGGCGCACCCGCGTGACGTCGCCGTCGCCGACCTGGCCGGAGATCGCCGCTCGGCTGCGGGACACCGTGGCCCGCTGCGACCGGGACACCGACCTGGAGCTTTCCGCCGGTCCGCCCGGGATCCGGCTGCTGGTGCGCCGCCAGGTGGTGCGGGTGGTCTGCCCCGGCCACGACGAGGCACGCCTGGCAGCGCTCGGCTGGCACCGCCCGACCGGCGACGAGGGCTGGTGGTACGAGGCGGCGCGCACTCCGGAGCAGGTGGAGCGGCTCAGTGTGTTCGTGACCCGTACCGCCGCCGAGGTGTTGACCGACGAGCCCGGCACGCTCTCCTGCCGGGCGCTGCCGCCAGCTGCGCGCCCCGGACCGGCGGTGCCAGCCGGACCACCCGGACCGGCCGTGGTGGCCGCGCGCCCCGGACCGGGGGTGCCGGCCCCGCGACCCGGATCGGCGGTGGGAGCTGCCGAGCCGGCCACCGCCGGACCGGCACCGGTCGAGGCAGCAGCGGTCGGAGTAGCGCCGGCCGGGGACGCGGAGCCGGCAGTGGTGGCGGTGCTCGCGGCGGCCGTCGAGCGGCGTGACCTGCCCGGCTACCTCGGAGCGCTGGCCGGCGCCACGGTGTGCGTCCCCCTCTCCGGGGAACCGACGCCGGACACCGACTTCCCGTGGACGGTGGTCGGCGACGCGAGCGGCGCGCCGCTGCTGCCGGTCTTCACCTCGCCCGGGGCGCTCACCGCGTTCACCGGAGACGGGGTGCCGTTCCTCGCACTGCCCTGCGCCGAGCTGTTCGAGGACTGGCCGGACCCGTCCTGGGGGCTGGCGGTCGACCCGGGCACGCCTCGGGCGGTCGCCCTGGCCGCGCCGGCCCTAGCCGCCCTGCTGACGGCGAACGTCCCCGCCGGCCCAGTTCCAGCCTAGCCTGGTTCCTGCCCAGCCGGACGGCGAGCACCGCACCGCACCGCACCGCCGATCATGGAGTTGTGGTGGTCAACAAAGTCGCCTCAACAAGGCCAAGCCGGACACCACAACTCCATGATCGACCAGCCGAGGTCCGGCCCTTCTCAGTGATCTTGCAGTTGCTGTCGCGACAAAAGGAGCGTTCCACTCATCTCGGCGACAGAAACTGCAAGATCGGCGCGACGGGGCACGGGCGGCACGGGGGCACGGGGCGGCACGAACCGCCCATGGCAGCGTCGTTGGTCACCCCGGAGGGGGTGGCGAACGGCCGCTGGGCTGGGCAGCATGGGTGGCATGGACTACGAGTACGCGCCACTGCGGCTGCCGCCGAACGTCGACCGGTTGACCGCCGCGGCGCAGTTGGCGATCCAGGCGGAGTTCTCCGGATGGGAGTTGGCCCGGGTGCGGCTGTACCGGGACGGCACGCGCCAGGTGGTGCTGCGTCGTCGGCGGGTCAACCAGCCGCAGCCGGGTCTGTCGTACTGACGACCGGGCGGTGCCGCCCGGGGCCGGAGTCGACCCCGGGCGGCACCCGGCCTAGTGCTGGTGCCCGGCGTGGTCGTGGTCGTCGTCGAGCTCCAGGAACGGGTGCTCGTCGAGGCGACCGACCAGCCGGTCGTCGACCGCCGGCTGGAACGGGCCGACGGCGTCGTCGTCGTCGAACGACTCCAGGTCGACCGGGGTGCCGACCTCGCTGACCATGACCACGCCGTCGAGCGGTTCCAACTCGGGGACGTCCAACGCGCCGAGCGAGCCGTCACCGCTCTGCAGCAGCTCCAGCACCGCCTCGCCGACGCCCTCCACCGGGGCCGGCTCGTCGTCCTCCGGGGTTCCCTCGCGGCGCGCCGCCTCGGCCACCCGCAGCAGCGCGGCGACGCTCGGCACCCGGTAGTCACGACGCTGACGCACCGAGATCACCCTGGGGTGCGGGTCGCTGGCCTCGGCGCCCTCGCCGCCGCCGAAACGCTCGTCGGCCTCGTCCGGGTCGATCGAGTCGACATCCCACGGCGTCACCTCGCCGAAGGCGTCGAGCAGCTGCTCGTCGTACGCGAAGGAGGCGTTGTTCAACGCCACGTACGCCTGCCAGACGTCGTCGTCGTCGACGCGGCCCTGCGCGGCGCGTACGGCGGCCAGGTGGTGGCGGGCCGCTTCGATCACCCGCTCGAGAGCGGCGTCCAGCTCACCATGCTGGTCGGTCATGTGGGGCAGTCCCTTCACGATGGGGAGGTTGCGCGCCGGCGGCCACGGCCGGACACGGCTAGCAGGTGCGGAGGAACCGGTCGAGAACCCGCACGCCGAACTGTAGTCCGTCCACCGGAACGCGCTCGTCGATGCCGTGGAACAACGCCGAGAAGTTCAGGTCGGCGGGCAGCCGGAGCGGGGCGAACCCGAAGCAGCGGATGCCGAGTTGCGAGAACGCCTTGGCGTCGGTGCCCCCGGAGAGCATGTAGGGGACGGGCCGCGCCCCCGGGTCCTCCGCGCGCAGGGCCGCCGACATGGCCTCGACCAGGTCACCGTCGAAGGTGGTCTCCAGTGCCGGCTGCCGCTGGACGTACTCGATCGCGATGTCCGGGCCGACCAGCTCGCGCAGTTGCCGCTCCAGCAGCTCGGACTGGCCGGGCAGGCTGCGGCAGTCGATGGTGGCGGTGGCCCGGCCGGGGATGACGTTGTCCTTGTAGCCGGCGCTCAACCGGGTCGGGTTGGCGGTGTTGCGGATGGTCGCGCCGATGATGTTGGCGATCGGGCCGAGCTTGGCGATGGCCGTCTCCGGGTCGTCCGGGTCCAACTCGATGCCGAGCAGGTCGGAGACCTCGGTGAGGAAGGCCCGCACGGTATCGGTGACCACCACCGGGAAGCGGTGCCGGCCGATCCGGGCGACCGCCTCGGCGAGCGCCGTGACGGCGTTGTCGTCGTGCATCATCGAGCCGTGCCCGGGGCGACCCTTGGCGTGCAGCCGCAGCCAGTCGATGCCCTTCTCGGCGGTCTCGATGAGGTAGAGCCGCTGGTTGTCGTTGACCGAGTAGGAGAAGCCGCCGACCTCACCGATCGCCTCGGTGCAGCCGGCGAAGAGGCCACGGTGGTTGTCGACCAGGAAACGCGCGCCGTAGTCGCTGCCCGCCTCCTCGTCGGCGGTGTACGCGAGCACGATGTCGCGCGGGGGTCGTACGCCGGTGCGCTGCCAGTGCCGCACCACGGCGAGCACCATGGCGTCGAAGTCCTTCATGTCGATGGCGCCCCGGCCCCAGAGGTAGCCGTCGCGCAGCTCGCCGGAGAACGGGTGCACCGACCACTCGTCGGCGTCGGCGGGCACCACGTCCAGGTGGCCGTGCACCAGCAGCGCGCCCCGGCTCGGGTCGGTGCCCGGGATGCGGGCCACCACGTTCGCCCGGCCCGGCGCGGACTCGTGCAGGACGGACTCCACGCCCACCTCGGCGAGCTTCTCCGCCACGTACTCGGCCGCGCGGCGTTCACCGACGCTGGTGTCGTTGTCGCCCGTGTTGGTGGTGTCGATGCGCAGCAGGTCGCGGCAGAGGTCCACGACCTCTGCGGTGGGGTCGGGTCGGGCGGAGGCGGCATCGCTCGTCATCGCCTCTTCATACCAGCCCGAGCCGGTCGACAGGCCGGCGCGGGTGCACGCATCGACGGGTCGGTTTCGCCGTGGCCGCGTTCGGGTACCGCCGCCCACGACCGTACGTCCCTGCCGGAGCTTCCGCCCGCCAGTCGAGGAGGGCACCATGTCCGCTGTTCCCCTGCCGCCGCTGCCGCCCGCGCCCGCATCCGAGGAGGGTTACCGACCCGCCGGTCGCAGCATCGCCGACATCGTCGACCGGGAGCACCGGCAACTGCTGGCGCTGCTGGAGCAGCTCTCCGGCCCGGACACCACGCCGCAGGAGGGATTGGCGGTGCTCACCGCCGCGCTGTCGCGGCACCTGTCCGCCGAGGAGCAGTACCTGCTGCCGGCGGTCCGCGCGGCGCTGCCGACGGCCACCGAGCGGGTGGACGCGGAGATCAACGCCGACGCGGCCCTGCTGAGCGCCCTGAAGGGGCTCACGGACGAGGCGCTGACCGAGGTCGCCGAGCGGGTCCGCCGGCATGTCGACGGGGTGGGCGAGCTGGTCACCGAGCTGCGCGCGGTCGCGACCCAGGAGGAGCTGATCCGGCTCGGCAACCGGCTGGAGATCGCCGAGGAGGCGGCGCCGACCCGACCGCACCCGGGCACGCCGGCCACCCCTCCGTGGAACCGGATCGTGGAGCCGGCGGTCGGGGTGGTGGACAAGGTTCTCGACGCGGTGACGCGCCGACCGACGTACCTGGCGGACCTGCCGGAGCCACCGCGCGACCGGTGACCGGCGCCAGCCGGCAATGCATTCATTATCACCGATCCGCTCGGGCTATTCCGCCAGCAGACGCGTAGTCCTACCGTCACCCTATGAACCTGGAGCTGCGTCACCTGCGGGTGGTCTGCGCGATCGCGGAGACGGGAAGTGTGACGAAGGCGGCGTCGGCGCTCGGCCTGGCCCAGCCTGCGCTCACCGCCCAGCTCCAACGCATCGAACGGACGCTGGGCGGCCCGCTGTTCGACCGGGACCGGCGCGGGGCCCGGCCCACCGCGCTCGGTGAGCTGGTGCTGGCCCGCGCCCGGGTGCTGCTACCGGCCATGAAGGGCCTGCAGGACGAGGCCGCCCGGCTGGCCGGGGCGGGCGACACCCCACCGTGCTACCGCTTCGGTGGGGTGAACAGCCCGATCCTGGGCCGGCTGGTGCACCGGTTGGCGGCCGAGCAGCCACCCGCCCAGATCACCACGTACGCGTCCTGGTCGGTGGACGAGTTGGCGCAGTTGGTGGCCGGCGGTCGACTGGACTTCGCGCTGGCCGGCGTGTGCGGCGACGCCAGCCCGTCGGCCGGGTTCGGGTTGAGCTGGCAGGAGGTCGCCGTCGACCCGGTGCTGGTGCTGCTGCCGGAGACCCACCCCCTCGCGGCGGAGGACGAGGTACGCCTGGCGGACCTGCGCCACGAGCAGTGGGTCGCCGCGCCGGGCGACGGCTGCTTCGCCGACTGCTTCGCCGCCTCCTGCGCCCGCGCCGGCTTCACCCCCCGCAAGGTGTACGAGACCGACATCCGCGGCTGCGTCGACCTGGTGGAGGCCGGCGTGGCGGTGGCCCTGTGCCAGGCGACGTTCCGCCCGGTGAGCGGCCTGGTCACCCGTCAACTCGCCGGGACTCCGCTGCGCTGGCGGCTCCTGCTCGGCTGGCACCCGGACTCCCCCGCCGCGCAGGGCGCGGAGCTGGTGCTGGAGACGGCCAAGGCGGCGTACGTCGACTCGTTGGCGCCGCACCCGGCGTACCTGGCCTGGTTGCCCCGCAACCCGGGGTTCGGCGTCCGGCAACCCACCGGGGTGCGACCGGGCTGACCGGCCGGTATTCCCGGCCGCTGGCGGTGCGAACCGCCGTGGGCCGGGTATCTGGCGGACATGACCGACCTCTACCCGCCCGCCGACGACCGCGAACTGCTGCGCCAGGCGGCTGCCGCGCACACCGCCGCCACCCGCGAGGTGGAGGCGTTCCTGCGCCGCCTGCCGGCGGTGCCCGACCCGGCCGACGTGACCGAGTACGCCAACCTGCTCACCCGGGAGGACCAGACCCGCGGAGACCGGGACGCCGCCGCCGACGCGGCCGGCCTGACCATCGCGAGCCTGGAGTCCGACAAGGGCCAGTAGCGGGACGCGCAACGGTGCCGTCCCTGCCCGGGACGGCACCGTCGTGCGGTCGCTCAGCGTTCGACGAGCGGGTCGTGACCCAGGTCCAGCAGGGAGTGCCGCCAGCTGTCGTCGGCGTTGCCGCGTGACGGCTTGGCGTCCATCAGCTCGCGGATCCGCTCGACCGCCTCCCGCATCACCTCGATGTCCTCCGGGGTGAGGTCCACCTTGCGCTTGTTGAGCACCTTGAGGATCTCCCGGCCCGGCTGGGGCAGGTCGAGGTTCGGGTTCGGGCTGAACGACTCCTCCCCGGAACCCCGGGTCAGCAGCCAGGTCCGCAGTTGCTCCGACGGGACGTTGACCTCGGCGTGGAAGTCCTCCCAGAGCACTTCCACCTCGGGGTCGAGCCGCGCTTCGCGTACCATCAGGTCTCCTCTCCGGGCGGCGGCCCGGACGTCTCCGGGTCGTCCTGGTCGGTCTTCGGATGCAGGCCCTCCGCGGGCACCCGCGTGCGGCGGGGGTTCGCGGTGGGCGGCGCCAGGATCGGGTCGGGATGGTCGTCCTCGTCCCGGGTCTTCGCGGGCTCCGCGCGCTGGTGCGGGTCCTCGTGGTCGTCCCCTCGCGCCGGCCCGCTCATCGCGGGTGTGTGGTCGTGGCGGCGGTGTACCCCCGCTCCCCCGCGGTCACGTCGAAGGTGAGCGCGCCGTCTCGGACGTCCACCGTGACCTTCTGCCCCGGCGAGATCGCCGACTCCAGCAGCATCCGGGACAGGTGGTTGTCCACCTCCCGCTGGATCACCCGGCGCAGCGGGCGGGCGCCGAACTCCGGCTGGTAGCCATGCTCGGCGAGCCAGTCGATGCCGGCGGTGGTGAACTCCACCTGGAGGTCCTGGGCGTGCATGCGGCGGCGGGTCTCCTCCAGCAGCAGCGCGGTGATGTCGCGCAACTGCTCGGCCTCGAGCCGGCGGAAGATGATGACCTCGTCGATGCGGTTGAGGAACTCCGGGCGGAAGTTCTCCTGCAGGCGGCGCATGAGCCGCTCCCGCAGCTCGTTGCTCTCCTGCTCGCTGCCCACGTCCCCGGTGCCGAAGCCGACCGAGCGCTGGGCGCCGGTGATCAGCTCCGAGCCGAGGTTGCTCGTCATGATCAACACGGTGTTCTTGAAGTTCACCGTACGACCCTGGCTGTCGGTGAGCCGCCCGTCGTCGAGCACCTGGAGCAGGATGTTGAACACGTCCGGGTGGGCCTTCTCGATCTCGTCGAGCAGCACCACCGCGTACGGGCGGCGACGCACCGCCTCGGTGAGCTGACCGGCCTCCTCGTAGCCGACGTATCCGGGCGGCGCGCCCACCAGCCGGCTGACCGTGTGCCGCTCCTGGAACTCGCTCATGTCCACCCGGACCATCCGGTCCGCCTCGCCGAACAACGCCTCGGCCAGGGCCCGCGCCAACTCGGTCTTGCCGACACCGGTCGGGCCGAGGAACAGGAAGCTGCCCATCGGCCGCTCCGGGTCGGCCAACCCGGCCCGGGAGCGACGGACGGCCTCGGCGACCGCGGTGACCGCGTCGTCCTGACCGACCACCTTCTGGTGCAGGTGACCCTCCAGGCGCAGCAGCCGGTCGCGTTCCTCCTCGGTGAGCTGGCTGACCGGGATGCCGGTGGCCCGGGAGACGACCTCGGCGATCTCCTGCGGGCCCACCTCGGGCACCTGGGAGCCGGACGAGCCGTCCTCGCCGTTCGCGCGACGGATGTCCTCCTCCAACTCGGCGATCCGGTCGCGCAGCGCGGAGGCCCGCTCGTACTGCTCGTCGGTGACGGCCTGTTCCTTGTCCCGGCGTACGTCGTCGAGTTCCTGCTCCAGCTCCCGCACGTCGGACGCGGGGGTGCGGGTGCGCAACCGCACCCGGGCGCCGGCCTGGTCGATGAGGTCGATCGCCTTGTCCGGCAGGAACCGGTCGGTGACGTACCGGTCGGACAGCTCGGCGGCGGCCACCAGCGCCTCGTCGGTGAAGCGCACCTGGTGGTGGGCCTCGTACCGGTCGCGCAGCCCGCGCAGGATGGCGATGGTGTCGTCGACGCTGGGCTCGGGCACCAGCACCGGCTGGAAGCGCCGGGCCAGGGCGGCGTCCTTCTCGATGCTCTTGCGGTACTCGTCAAGCGTCGTCGCGCCGATCACCCGCAGCTCGCCTCGGGCGAGGGCGGGTTTGAGCATGTTGGACGCGTCCATCCCGCCCTCGCTGCCGGCGCCACCGGCCCCGACCAGGGTGTGGATCTCGTCCATGAAGATGATCAGCTCGTCCCGGTGCGCCCGGATCTCGTCGATCACCTTCTTCAGCCGTTCCTCGAAGTCACCCCGGTAACGGGTGCCGGCGACCAGGCCGGCCAGGTCGAGCTGGACGACCCGCTTGCCGAGCAGGGTCTGCGGCACGTCACCGTCGCAGATCCGTTCGGCCAGCCCCTCGACGATGGCGGTCTTGCCGACGCCGGCCTCGCCGATCAGCACCGGGTTGTTCTTGGTACGCCGGGACAGGATCTCGATGGCCTGTTCGATCTCGTCGGCCCGGCCGACCACCGGGTCGATCTGGTCGTTGCGAGCCAGGTCGGTGAGGTCCTGCCCGTACTGGTCCAGGGTGGGGGTGCCACGGTCCGGCTTCGGCCCGGTCATCGGCCCGCGCTCGGCGTTGGCGGCCTGCAACGACTCGGGTTGGATCCGGCCGGCGGCCAGCATCCGCCCGGCCGGCGACTCCGGGTTGAGCGGCAGCGCCATCAGGATGTGCTCGGGGCCGATGTAGTTGGCGCCCATCGCCCGGGACAGCTGGTGGGCGTCGAGCAGCGCCCGCTTGGCGGCCGGGGTCAACGACAGGTTCGGCGGCACCTCCCCGCGCGGCGCGCCGTCGCCCTTTCCGCCGAGGGCGTTGAGCAGGGTGTCCGGGTCGGCCCCGGCTCGGCGTACCAGATCGCGTAGCGGTTCGCGTTGCAGCGCCGCCCAGAGCAGGTGGTCGGTGTCCAGGTCGCTGCTCTGCCGTTGCGCGGCCCGCCGGGCCGCGTCGGCAAGCATCTCCCGGGCGTCGGCCGTCATCAGTCGGGTGATGTCGACCCGGTGCGGCGGTCGGCGCCCTCCCTCGCCCCGGCCGAAGTACCTGGCCAGGAATTCGTCCCACGGGTCGGAGCCGATGTCACCGGGTCCCATCATGTCTGTCCTCCGCAGTAGGGCTCGGCACGGTCGGCAGGGGCTACCCGGCGCGCGCCGCGACAAACGCCGCAGGTGGCGGAGGACCGGCGTTCCGGGAGTGGCGTCGGGCCAGGGCCGGCCGATGGTGGCAGGCTGACGGGATGGATGAGACCCCGCTGCTGATCGTGGATGGCGCCAACGTGGTGGGCTCCCGCCCGAACGGGTGGTGGCGTGACCGGGCCGGGGCCGCGGCCCGGTTGCGCGACTCGCTCGCCCCGGTGGCGAGCGTCGGGTTGCCGGCCCGGCTGACCGCCCCGGTGGAGGTGGTCCTGGTGGTCGAGGGGGCCGCGCGGGACGTGCCGGGTACCGAGGGCGTCCGGGTGGTCTCCGCCGCCGGCTCCGGCGACGACACGGTGGTCGAGCTGGTGGAGGGCGCGCCGCGGCGTCGCCGGCTGGTGGTCACCGCCGACCGGGAGTTGCGCGGGCGCGTGACGGCGCTGGGCGCCGAGGTGTACGGACCGCGCTGGCTCCGCGAGAACCCGACCAGCAACTGAGAAGTTCTCGCACTGGGACTCCCACAGATCGGACTCCCGGCACTTCCGAGGGCCTTCCGGACAGGCGGGCAGGAACACCGACAGGGCGGATGTTCTTTCGGGACCGCCGATAGGCTCTAATGGAGATCTCCCCGCCCCCAGGAGGTTCCGCCGTGGCGAGCGTCGCCGAGTTGAAGGCTGCCATCGATGTCGCCCTCCAACAGATCGGGGACGGGCAGACAGCCGTGCAGGCGGCCGGCGAGAAACTGTCCGAGGCACAGCAGACCCTCGCCGGCGCGCTGGAGGGCAGCGGGCACGAGACCGTGGAGGCGGCCCAGGCGTCGCTGACCCAGGCCAGCCAGGAGCTGGAGGAGTGTCTCGCCGCGACACTTGTCGCGGTGGAGCAGGCGCAGCTCTACGTCTCCACCCTGTAGGCCGCCATGTCCATCATCGAGGATGTCGGCGGGCAGGTCCGTGCCGCCACCGAGGAGTTCCCGGTGGCCCTGCTCGGGCAGGCGCTGGAGAAGTTCGGCCTGGCCGCGGAGCGCCTGCGCTGGGTACGACAGGAGTCGGCCAACCCGATGGGGGTGCCCGAGCTGTCCGCCGCCACCGAGCACGCCGAGAGCGCCGGGTACGCGCTGCGGGTGGCCCAGGAACAACTGTCGGCCTATCTCACGGCGATCGGGCTCGGCGCGGACGGCGCCCCGGCCCCCCGCCCCGAGCAACGCGCTCCCCGACACGACACGCCACCGGCGTCCGGGCCCACCGCGGTCGCGCCGGAGCCGGCCGAGCAGGTGCGCATGCGCCGCTGGTGGTCGGTGCGCGTGGCCGAGCTGACCGGCGGGCGCGAGGGCACCGACGACGAACCGGACGAGCGGGTGGACGACTCCCAGGAGTTGCTGCGCCGAGTGGTGGGTGGCGTCCGCTCCGGCGACCGGGACCGGCTCCGCAAGGAGCTGCGCCGGGCCCCGGCCGACGTGGGGCTGGGCATGGCGGCGCTGGCCCCACCGCTGCTGCGCGAGCTGGCCGGTGAGCTGCTCGGGCACCCGCCCCGCGCCACCGACCTCGGGCGGCTGCGCGGCGAGTTGGACGGGCGCGTCCGTGACCTGCTGCCCGGGCTGCCCCCGCCGGTGCTGGAGACGCTGTTGACCCGGGTCTGCCGGATGCCGCCGCCGCGCGCCTCCGGGGAGCCACCGCACGCCGCCGACTCCGCGGTGACCGCCGGGGTGGCGACCGGGCTGCTGCTCGCCCGCCTCGGCCGGGACCTGCCGGCCGGCGGCGCGAGAGTACCGGCGGGTGCCAGCGAGCCGGTGGCCGCTGGGCAAGCGACGCGGGCCGGGCAACCGGTGGGCGCCGGTCAACCGGGCGGGAGCGGGCGGCCGGCGGGCGCGGTTCCCCGCGCCGGGGGTGCGGTGCAGCGGCCGGGCACCGCCGCCGCGCAGCGCTCCGGTGGCCTACCGCCGCGCTCGGATGGGCCGCCGCCGCGCTCCGGTGGGCTGCCTCCGCGCTCGGGCAGCCCCTGGCGGGACGCGCCGACGCGTCGGGGCTCCGATGGCTGACCGGCGCGGTCAGCTGGCCAGCCGGATCCGGGACACCCTCGCCGAGGCGTTGGGTGCCACCCGTACCCGGCTGTCCGCGGCCCAGGCCGACCTGACCGCGGGGCGGGAACGACTGGCCCGGGTCCAGCGGGCGGCGGCCGCCGTACCGGAGCGGGTGGGCGCCCAACGGGACCGCCGCATCGCCGAGATCGACGCCCGCTACTCCACCCGGATCGCGGAGCTGGCCCGGCGGGCCGCCGACGCGGCCCGCCAGGAGGCGCCCGGCTGCGCGGGGGCCGACTGGGCGGGGTGGGCGCCGACGCCCGCCCGCCGGGCCGAGCCGCCCGGGGCGCTGCGGGTCGGCACGGTCCGGCTCGACGGCGTCGACCCGGTGCCCGCGCTGGTGCCGCTGCTCGACGCCGGGCACGTCCACCTCTCCGGGGACGACCGCGCCGGCTGCGACGCGGTGGTGTCCGCGTTGCTGCTGCGGGCCGTCGGCCGCGCCGACCCCGGGGCGGTACGACTGATCGGGTACGACCCGGATCAGCTCGGCGGCGGACTGGCCGGGTTCTCCCCGTTGGGCACGGCGGGGTTGCTGACCTTCGTCGGCCCGGGCGGGCTGGGCTCGTTGCTGGACGACCTGGTGGAGCAGATCCGCCGGATCAACGAGACGGTCCTCGCCGGCGAGTACGCGTCGCTGCGCGAACTGGCCGCGGCGACCGGCCGACGACCCGAACCGTGGCGGGTGGCGGTGCTGCTCGGTGGTGAGGAGCTGAACCGACACGAGCGCGGGCAACTGGACCGGGTGGTGCGGGCCGGGGCGGCCTGCGGCGTACACCTGGTGGTGCACGGTGTGCCGTTGCCGGAGGATCCGACGGTGACCCGGGTGGTGGCCGGGGTGTCCGGCGCGCGGATCGGCGGTTCGGCCGGGCTTCCGGTCCGGCTGGACCCACCGCCACCGGCGACGCTTGTCACCGAGACCTGCCGGGACGTCGCCGCCCGGGTGAACGCCGGCCCGCCGCCGACGCCCTTCACCGACCTGCTGCCCCCGCCCGAGCTGATGTGGCGGGAGGACTCCGCCGACGGGCTGACCGCGCCGATCGGTGAGGGCCCGCACGGCCGGCCGGTGCGGTTGACGCTTGGCGACTATCCACCGCACGCGCTGATCGGTGGGCCGTCCGGCACCGGCAAGACCAACCTGATCTTCGCGTGGATCGGTGCCCTGGCGGCTCGCTACTCCCCCGCCGAGCTGGAGTTCTACCTGCTGGACTTCAAGGAGGGGGTCTCCTTCGCGCGGTTCGCGCAGGGCCGGCGCGACCCGAGCTGGCTGCCGCACATGCGCCTGGTCGGCATCAACGTCAACACCGACCGGGAGTTCGGGCTGGCGCTGCTGCGCTTCCTCGCCGAGGAGTTGCGTCGACGCGCCGACGCGGCCAAGAAGCACGAGGTGACCAAGCTGGCCGAGCTGCGGGCGGTCGACCCGACCGGGCACTGGCCACGCATCGTCGCGGTGGTGGACGAGTTCCAGATGTTGCTGGCCGGCCGGGACGTGGTCGCCCGGGAGGCGGCCGACCTGCTGGAGGACCTGGCCCGACGTGGCCGGTCCCAGGGCATCCACCTGGTCCTCGCCTCGCAGGACGTGCGGGGCATCGAGGCGTTGTGGGGCCGCCCGGCGCTGGTCGCCCAGTTCACCCTGCGCATCGCGTTGCCCAAGGCGCTGCGCATCCTCGCCGAGCGCAACGACGCGGCGCAGTCGCTGCCGCGCTGGCACGCGGTGGTCAACGCCGAGTCGGGAATGGTGGAGGGCAACGAGGTCGCCCGCATCCCGTCGGCCAGCGACTGGGAGACCTGGAGCGGGTTGCAGCACCGGCTGTGGCGGATGCGCGCCCCCGACGCGGCACCGGCCCGACTCTTCGACGGCGACGCGATCCCCCGGCTCGCGGACGCCCCGGACTTCCGGGCGCTCGCCGTACCCCCGGACGGGACCGCGCCGCGCAACCCGGTGGCCCTGCTCGGCGAGATCATCGACGTGCAGTCCCGCTCGGCGGCGCTGCGGCTGCCCCGCGCACCGGGCCGCAACCTCGCGGTGCTCGGCACCCGCGTCGACGAGGCGTGCGCGGTGCTGGACGCGGCGGCGCGGTCGCTGGCCCGCCAGCACCCGCCGGGCACCGCCCGGTTCTCCATCGCCTGCCTCGACCCGGACGCCGACCCGATCGCCCGCGCCCTCTACGAGGACCTGGCCGACGACGCCGCCTGGTACGACGAGGAGACCGTCGGCGAGCTGATGGCCGAGACGGCCGACGGGCTCGGCGGTCCGGGAAGCCCGCACTACCTGCTGCTGTTCGCGGTCGACGCGGCGGCGGGTGCGCTGGCCGCCCGCGCGGGTCGGCGTACCGGCCTGGAGCAGCTGCGCCGGATCATGCACGACGGGCCGGAACGACGCACGCACGTGCTGGCCTGGTGGCGTGGCGTCGCCCGGATGCGCGCGGACCTCGGTGGGCCGGCCGCCCGTACCGACCAGATCGGCGCCTGGGTGGCCCTGGACGCGCACGGCGGCGAGCTGGGCTCCTCGCTCTACCCGGGCACCGGCGGCCCGGACTGGTATCCCCGCCCCTGGCGGGGGCTCTTCTTCGACCGGGCGGTCCACCGCACCGGACAGGTGATCATCCCGTATGGACCGACACGATGAACGAACCGGTGACCAGCGAGACGTACGCGGCGCAGCTGCGGCGGCTGGCCGACCTCACCGCGCGGGTGCGCGAGCAGCGCGCCGAGGCGCACACCTGGCACGAGCGGCAGTGCGCCGCCGCCGAGCGGGCCGTCGCCGACGCGACCGAACAGCTCCAGAGCGCCGAGGAGGAGCTGGTCGCCGCCCGTGAGCAGCAGGAACGGGTCGACGCCGAGGTGGCCCACCTGTGGCAGCAGGTCCGCTCGCGCCTCGGTGCCCGCCGCCTCGGCGGCCCGCCCGCCCCGGCGAACGGCGTCGGGGCCACCGACCCCGTGCTGCTGCTCGCCAAGGCTCGTGACCTGCTCGACCGGGCCGGGCAGCCGGGTGAGCTGCCGGGCTCGGTCAACCCGCTGCTGGCGCTCTGCGGGGTGGCCGGCGGCGTGCTCGCGTACGCGCTGGGCGCCGGGGCCCGCGCGCTCGGCGTCGGGTACGGCGGCGACCTGGCGGTCGGACTACCGGTGCTGGCGCTGGTGGTGACGCTGCTCGGCCCGTTGGTCGGCCTGGTGCCGGCCCGGGTGCTGGCCGACCGTCGCCACGCGGTCCTCGGCCCCCGACCGATCACGGTGGTCCTCGGCGCCGGTCTGCTGACCACAGTGCTGCTGCTGATCCTCGGCCGCTGACCCCGCGCGAGGGCCCTCCCGCCGGCGCTCAGGCCGGGACGAGGACCGCCTCGCGGAGCAGTCGGCGGGCCAGGGTGACGCGGTCGGCGTCGTCGGGCAGGCCGGGCAGGTCACCGACCCGGGTGACAGTGCCGTCGAGCAGGGCGCGGGCGGCCGGCTCGCAACTCGCCGGCAGGGTGATGGTGCGGTCGAAGAGCCGCAGCGCCACCGTGTCCGCGTCGTGCGGCACCAGCTGCCAGCGCAGGCCGGGTCGCAGGGTGAGCCGGGAGTCGGCGTCCAGGGCGGCCAGCGCGTCGGCCTGGGCAAGCGGTCGGATGGGCGCCGGGCGGGCGGCCGGCCAGGCGCGCTGCCGCAGTCGCGCGGCGACCGCGCCCGGGTCGGCGCGCAGCAGCCAGTCCCGCAGCGCCTCCACGGTTTCGGTCAGCTCCGGCTCGATGGCGTCCGGGTCGGCGACGTCGGTGCCGAACGGCAGGCTGGCTCGCAGCCGCTGGTCCTCGGCGGCCAGCGCCAGCAACTCCTCGACCAGGGCGTAGCGGGTGAGCGCGCGGATGCCCACGGTCAGGTGCAGCGAGCTGGCGTCCTGCGCCTGCGCGCTGTGCAGCCATCCTCGGGGCAGGTAGAGGGCGTCACCGGGGGCGAGCACCACGTCCAGCGCGGCCGGGCCCTGGGCGGTGGCGCCGACCTCGTCGGCTCGGCCACCCCACTGCTGCTTCTCCAGCGGGTCGGGCAGCACCGGTGGGTGGATCCGCCAGTGTTTGCGGCCGTCGACCTGGAGCACGAACACGTCGTGGGTGTCGTAGTGGGTGGCGAAGCCCTGACTGCCGGCCGGGGTCAGGTAGGCGTTGATCTGCAGGGGCTGGTTGAGCGCGAGGCCCAGGTCCCGGGCGAAGTCGATGAGCGGCGGCCAGATCCGGTGCAGGCCCTGCAGCACCAGGGTGGCCCCGGCCGCGTACTGCTCCAGGACCCGCTCGTCGAGGACCTGGTCGCCGATCTCGGCGCCCGCGCCGCCGCCGCCGGTCCAGCGCGCCGCCGCGACCAACTGGCCGTCCTTGGCGATGCGCAGGAACGGGGTACGCAGGCCGCGCCGACTCAGCAGCTCGTCGGCGTCTGCGGGGCTGAGCAGGTCGGTGAAGCCGGCCGGGTCGGGCAGTTCGGCGGCGCGGGACAGCAGCGGGGTGTGCCCCCAGTGCGCGGCGGCGAACTTGGCCGGTTCGACCGAGACGCAGCGGGCCAGCGCCGCGGCGGCCTCGGCGGACGGAACCGCCGGGCGGCCGTGGTGGCCGCCCGGCGGGTCGAGGTACGTCATGGCGTGCCTCTACCGGGCGCTGCCGTCAGCGCCACCGTCCTGCTGACCCGGAGTGGCACCACCGTCGGCGGGGCCCTCCGCGCCACCGTCGGCGCCACCGTCGTGCTGGCCGGGAGTGGCACCGCCGTCGGCGGGACCCTCCGCGCTGCCGTCGGCGCCACCGTCGTGCTGACCCGGGGTGGCACCGCCGTCGGCGGGGCCCTCCGCGCCGCCATCGGCGCCACCGTCGTGCTGACCGGGGGTCGCGCCACCGTCGGCCGGACCCTCCACGCCGCCGCCGCCACTGGTCTGCATGTCGTCATCGTTGAGTGCCATCGGTACTCCCTCGGGTGTGCCGCCCCGCCGTGCGCCGGGGTCCGTCGTGCTGCGGGTGGTACCCCACGCGCGATCTTCTCTAACCCTCACCGTAGACGCCGAACCGGGGCGACACGGGCAGTTCGCGAGCGGCGGCGGAGAGTGCCAGGATGGGGTGGTGATCCTGGTGGGCACGTCCGGCTGGCAGTACAAGGACTGGCGGGGCCGCTTCTACCCGCAGCGGCTGCCGCAGCGGCTCTGGCTGGAGCACTTCGCGGCGGGGTTCGCCACGGTCGAGGTCAACAACGCCTTCTACCGGCTGCCCGAGCGGGACACGTTCGCCGCCTGGCGGGCCCGGACCCCGGAGGACTTCTGCGTGGCGGTGAAGATGAGCCGATACCTCACGCACATCAAGCGGCTGCGCGACCCGGCGGAGCCGGTGGCCCGGTTCCTCGGCCGCGCCACCGCGCTCGGCGACCGGCTCGGCCCGGTGCTGCTGCAACTGCCGCCGAACCTGCGGGCGGACGTCGAGGCGCTGGACGCGACACTGCGACTGTTCCCGGCGGAGGTGCGGGTCGCGGTCGAGCCCCGGCACCCCTCCTGGTGGACCGACGACACCCGGGCGGTGCTGGAACGGCGTCGGGCCGCGCTGGTCTGGGCGGACCGGCTGGGCCGCCCGGTCGCCCCCCGCTGGCGCACCACCGACTTCGGCTACCTGCGGCTGCACGAGGGGCGGGCGCGGCCGTGGCCCCGCTACGGTCGGGCCGCGCTGCGGTCCTGGGTGGGCCGGCTGACCGACACCTTCGGCGCGGACGAGCCGGCGTACGTCTATTTCAACAACGATCCGGGCGGCGCCGCGATCGTGGACGCCGTGGCGTTCGCCGCGCTGGCCCGGCAGGCCGGGCACCCCGTGTCGCGGGTGCCCACCGCCGCGGAGGCGGCCGGCGCCGACGACTGAGCCCGCCCGACAGCGGTCGGGCGGGCTCACGGCGTCAGGCCGTCACGGCATCATCATGGCGAGGTCCTTGGGCATGGTGTCCTTCACGTCCTGCCACTCACCCTGGGTGACGTGACGGCGCAGTGTGTCCAGCACCACCTGCGTCACCCGCTCCGGGCCACCTTCCGCGTCGTACGGGAAGCCCTGCCGGACCTCGTAGAGGAAGTCGTCGCGGTTGAGCTTGATCGGCACGTCGGACGGCACCCAGCCGTCGAAGTAGATCCCCCGGACCAGCACCGGCAACTGCTGGGCGAACTCCACGCTCTCGTCCACCGGCAGCCGGTCGCGCAGCAGGTGCAGCACCGTGCGCAGGGCGGCGTACGACTGGTTACGCCGATCCTTGGGCCAACCGTAGGCGTTCTCGATGTCCTTGAGAATGAGGTTCGTCTTGTCCAGCGAGGACTCGAACGCTGAGATCATCGTGTCAGCCATCGGTCGACCCCCGTTCCGTGCTGTCCCACCGTCGGTCGTCGGCGCGGCGCGGCGGCCCCACCGGGCCACGGCGGGCCCGTACCGGGCTGCCCTGCGGGGCGCGCCGGGCGTTGTCGGCCGTACCGACCACGTGCAGGACGGCACCACGCCGTCGATCCGTCACCAATCGAACCGTCATCCCCGTCACCTCCGTGTCGTCTCCGGCGTCGGCCGTCCGCGGGCGGCCGTACCCACCGCGTCCACCATCCCTGCGGAGCGGGTGAGACGGCCCCACCCGGATCGGGTGAGGTCAGCCGGCGTCGAGGAGACCCGCGAGGGTCTTCGCGTTGGTCTGCGCGTAGTCGCGGTAACAGTTGTTCATGAGGACGTGGGTCTGCCCGGCCTCGTCGGCCAGCTCGCGCAGCTTCGGCGCCCAGTCGGCCAACTCCCGCTTGGAGTAGTGGTAGCCGAACTTCTCGTGGATGTCCTTGCTGGTCCACTTGTCGCTGTGCCCGTGGAAGCGCATGACCGCGAGGTCCGCGGTGGCGGCCAGCACCGGGGGCAGCGACGAGCGGTGGCCCTGCGGCATGTCCACGCAGACGTACGGGAGTTTGTGCTCGCGCAGGAAGGCAAGGGTCTCGTCGGCGTTGTCGCCGTCGAACCAGGAGGCGTGCCGGAACTCGTACACCGGGCGCAGCGGCGCGCAGCGCTTCGCCACCTCCAGCAGGTACTGCTTGTTGGCCCGCTTGATGGTGAACCAGGGCGGGAACTGGAACAGCAGCGCGCCCAGCTTGCCGGCCTCGACCAGCGGGTCCAGCGCGGACAGGAAGCGCGTCCACACCTCCTCGTACGACTGCGCGGGCAGGTCGTCGGGGTAGACGTTCTTCTTCTCGGTCTCCGGGCGCAGGTCCTTGTAGAGCGCGCTGACCCGGGTGGGGTGCCCGGTCAGCAGGCTGAACGCCTTGATGTTGAAGGTGAAGCCGGCCGGGGTGCGCTCGGCCCACAGCCGGGCGGTCGCCTCGGCGGGCGGCGAGTAGTAGGTGGCGTCCACTTCGACAAGTGGGAACTGCCGGGCGTAGTAGGCCAGCCGTTTCTCCGGGGTGTCGGCGGTCTGCGGATACCACCCCGAGTCCAGCAGCGTGCGGTCGGTCCAGGACGCGGTGCCCACCAGGATGTCACCCATGGTGGAAGTCCATCGCGTCGCGGACCGACCGGCAACCGCTGGCGTGGCTCAGGCCGCCCGCCGCTCGCGAGTCTGCTTGCACGTCACGCACGTGGTGGCGGACGGGAAGATCTCCAGCCGCTCCACGGGGATCGCCGCCGAACAGCCCTCGCACCAGCCGTAGGTGCCCTCCTCGAGCCGACCGAGCGCGTGCTCGTACTGGCCGCGGCGGTCGAGGATGGTGCGCAGCAGGGACTGGGCGGTGTCCCGCTCGGCCGTCTTGGTGCCGCTGTCGGCCTGGTCGTCGCCGGCGGTGTCGCCGACCTCCACCAGCCGAAGCACCTGGCTCTGGAGCACGGCCTGGTCGTACTCCGCGGTCAGCTCGTCGTAGCGCGCCTGTAGCGACTGTCGGATCTGGTCGATCTCCGTCTGGGACCGGGTCGTACCGACCGTGTCGTGGACGAGCATCGCTGCCTGCCTTTCCTGGGCCTGTGGCTCAAGGTGAACCGGGTGCCGGCGGCGCGGGGCCCCGGTCACGGTCGCGTTCGGTACGCGGGCGATCACCCGCGCTCTGTGAGCCGGGCGAGTACCCGCCGGATCAGCCGCGCAAACCGACAAGTTTTCGGTTGTTGTCAGTCGTTTCCGCCCGGCTCCACGAGCGCCGGTCGGCGGCGGTCGTCGGCGCGTACCACGACGTCGGCGAAGCTCGCCGGAACGACCTCCTCGGCGTACCGGTCGAAGGCCGGCAACGCCCACTGCTGGGCTGGTTCGGTCCGTCGGCGCAGCGCCGCCGACGACAGCTCCAGGTGGACGGTCACGTCGAAGGGCAGCGCGCCGCCGAGCAGCAGCGAGCCGCTGACCAGGACGACACCGCCGGGTGCCAGCTCGACGTAGCGGGCGCGGCTGGCCCGGTCGGCGTCGGCGTCCCAGAGGGACGGGAGGAGCCGTCCGGTGCCGCCCGGACCGGCCGGTTCGAGGACCTCCCGGCGTAGTCCGGCCTCGTCGACCCAGCCCTCGTAGAAGGAGTCCGGGTTGGTGCGTCCCAGCTCGAAGCGGAGCGACGCGGGACGGAGAAAGTCGGTGGCGCGGACGTGCAGCACCGGGCGGCCCTGGGCGCGCAGCGGGTCGACGAGTGCCGCGGCCAGTTCGTCGGCGCCGGCGGCCGGGGCGCCGTCCACGGCCACCCGCAGCCGCGCGGGCCTGGCGGCGGCGCTCGCGGCACGGGTCGCCGCGTCGGCCAGCCGGCCGGTCAGCTCGGTGACGAGCAGGTCGGGCGAGATGGGACGGATGCGCACCGGACCATCCTGCCCCGCGCCGGGCGCGTCGGTGCCGCCCGGTCAGCCGGAGCGGTCGATGGTGACCCGGGCGTCGTCGGCGAGCCGGTAGCCCACGCCGTAGACGGTGGTGACCAACGGGACGTCCACCCCGACCTTGCCGCGCAGCCGACGCACGTGCACGTCCACGGTGCGGACGCCGGCGTGCTCGTAGCCCCAGACGGCGTTGAGCAGTTGCAGCCGGGTGAACACCCGACGCGGGTGGGCGACCAGGTGCAGCAGCAGGTCGAACTCCAGCCGGGTCAGCGGCAGCGGCTCCTCGTCGCGCAGCACCGAACGCGACGAGGCGAGGATGTGCAGGGCGGGAATGGTCGGGCTGATCGGACGGGCCGGCGACCGGCCGGTCGGCGCCTGGTCGGGGCGCCGTTCGGCCGGGACCGAGCCGACGATCACGCCCTCGCCCCGCTCCAGCATCTCGCGAGCGGCCTCCAGCAGCCGACGTGCCGCCGGGGTCAGCGACTCCTCACAGGCCAGCGGGATGGACAGCGTCACGGTGAGCACGGGCGCGGCGGTGTTCGCCGGGCGACGCTGGCCGCCGGGAGGTCGACCGGGCACCGCGGGTTGGGACGTATGCCATCCGGCGCGCGACGAGGCGGGGCTGACCGACATGGTCCTCCTTGGGCTGGTCCGGGTATCTCCCCACGGCCCGGGACGCCGCTTCATCGATGCTTCCCGGCGCCTGGGCGAGGGTCAAGAGGCGGCTGCGTTGCATGAATGTGACAATTGACGAACACATCGGAGCCATATGCTCGCTCTGCGTACGAGGCCTGATGATTACAGCAGAGTCGCCGAGATGCCCCGATACGGGGGTCCCCGACCGGTTCACCAGGCCGGTCACATGGCCGCCGGACCCCGGCTCAGCTGCTGTGGTCCACGCTGATCGGCGCCTCGTCGGCCAGCCGGTAACCGACCCCGTAGACGGTGGTGACCACCTCCGAGCCGGCCAGCTTGGCGCGCAGCCGGCGGACGTGCACGTCCACCGTCCGGGCCACCGCGTGCTCGTAGCCCCAGACGCTGGAGAGCAGTTGCAGACGGGTGAACACCCGGCGGGGCCGCTCGGCCAGGAACAGCAGCAGCTCGTACTCGATGCGGGTCAGCGGAATGACCCGGTCGCCCTGGCGGACCATCCGCGAGCCGGCCAGGATGCGGACGTGGTCCGCCGCCGCGGCGGGCGGCTCGGCGGCGACGGGGCGTGCGGCCGGTCGCGGCGCCGGCGCAGTGTCCTCCACCGCGCGCAGTTGGCCCTCCCCCGATTCGGCCAGCTCGCCGAGCAGCTGCACCAGCCGGGCCAGCCGGGGGCTCAGCGGCCCGGGGACGAGGTCGAGGGTGATGGTCAGGGTCGGGCTGGTGCGCGGACGGGCCGGGCGCACCCCCGGGTGGCGGCGCGTGGGGATGGCGACGACGGACATGGTGCCTCCTGAGTGGCGGTGCGGCCGCCACGCCGGGTGTGGCGTGGCGGTCAGTGGCGCGCCCACCCGGCGTTGACCGGGGACGCGTGGCGAGAGGGATGGTGCAGTGGGGTCGGGCCGAGGGCCGGCAGGCCGGCGATCCGCCAGGCCGCGAACCCACCGACCACGTCGGTGGCCCGGTGCAGGCCGACGTCCTGCAACGCGGCGGCGGCCAGCGACGAGGTGTAGCCCTCCTGGCAGAGGATCATCACCGGTACGTCGTAGTCGACGGCCTGCGGCAGCCGGGCCGGGCAGCGCGGGTCGAAGCGCCACTCCAGCACGTTGCGCTCGACGGTGAGCGAGCCCGGCACCACGCCGTGCGCGGCCCGCTGCGCGGCCGGGCGGATGTCGACCAGCAGCGCTCCGGTCCGGTACGCGAGGTGCGCCCGCTCCGGGTCCAGCCGGCGCAGCCGGGCCCGCGCGGCGGCCAGGATCTCGTCGATGCCCCGGGAGCCCGGCGGCGGCACGGGGGCGGGACAGTGCTCGGCGGTTATCTGCATCTCTCGGTTCCTTCCGGTGACAGGGGATCTCGGTGCGGGCGGCTACCAGGACCGGCCGGCCTCGGCGACCTCGGCGACCCGCAGCCGCCCGTCCAGGAGGTGGTAGCGGGTCATCCGCAGCAGCGCCGGCCGGTAGACGTGCACGCTGACCGCCGGCTCCACGCCCCGGTTGGTCACCTGGTGCACGTGCCGGGGGCCGAAGCGGCGGCCGGCGCCGGCGGGCAGCAGTCGGGGACGTAGTCGGCCGGCGCTCACCGTCTCCTCGGTGAGCGTGCCGCTGACCACCCGGAACGCGCCGGAGGAGCCGCCGTGGTCGTGCAGGTCGGTGCCCTGCCCGGGCAGCCAGCTCAGCGCCCACACCTCGTGCTCGTCGCTGACGGCGAGGCGGGCGTACCAGCGCTCGGCCGGGTCGAAACGCAGCGCGACCGGCCAGCCGGCCGGGTCGGCCCAACCGGCGGCAACGGTGAGCAGGTCGGGCTCCGGACGGTGGTGCGTCATGGCGGTTCCTCGCGGGTCGCTCGGCGGGGTGCCCTCGTACTCTAGACGGCAAAGCCTATAGGTTTAGTAGGTAATTCCGCCTGTTGGGACGCAGGTCAGCCGTACGGGTGGATCAGCGCAGCACCGGCGGGTCCGCCCGGTAGCCCGGCAGCGACGGCCAGCGCACGGTCAACACCACCGACGCTTGTTCGGCGAACCAGGAGTGGTCCACCCCCCGGGCCCACACCACGTAGTCGCCGGGCGCGGCCAGCCGTACCGTCCGGTCCGGCAACTCCACCCGGAAACACCCCTCGATAAGGACAAGCAGAGTGGTCCGCAGCTCGCCGGTCGCCCACCGCGACCGGGCCTGCCCGGGTGGGTGCACGCCCCACTTCACCTCGACGTCGGTGCTGTGCCGGATCTCCCCCGGCGGCGCGAAGTGCCCGAGCAGCCAACCGGCGTTGGTGGCGCCGTCGACACCCGCGTTGCCCACGTACACCGTCTCACCCATCGGGCCCCTCCCCCAGCACGCCGGCCGAGCAACCTATCAGGACCGGTGCGACTAACCTGGACCGGTGACCGAGGACCTCGACGCCGAGACGCTGGCGTTCGCGCACCGCATGTTCGACCTGGCCCGATCGGGCGCCACCGACGAGCTGGCGGCGCAGATCGACGCCGGCCTGCCGGTCAACCTCACCAACGACAAGGGCGACACGCTGCTCATCCTGGCCGCGTACCACTCCCACCCGGACACGGTGGCCGCCCTGCTCAGTCGCGGCGCCGACCACACCCGGGCCAACGACCGGGGGCAGACCGCGTTGGCCGCGGCGGTCTTCCGCAGCAGCACCGAAGCGGTCCGCGCGCTCCTCGCCGCCGGCGCGGATCCGGCACACGGCAACCCCTCGGCCATCGACACGGCGAACTTCTTCGACCTGCCGGAGATGACGGAGCTGCTGCGCGTCGGCTGACACCGGCACGGCCGGCCGGTATACAGGGTCGGTGGAAGATCCTCTGCCGGAGCAGATGCGGGCCGCCAGCACCGCGCTGCTGAGCGCGCTCGACCCCGCCGCCCGCGACAGCGCCGTGCACTCGTTCGACGACGAGGCGGCCCGACGCTGGCTGGAGTACCGGCCCCGACCCCGACCGGGTGTCTGCCTCGCCGAACTCGACGTCACCGCCCGTAAGGCCGCGCACCGGCTGCTGGCCACCGCGCTCAGCCCTTCGGCGTACGCGCAGGCCATGGCGATCATCTCGCTGGAGGAGGTGCTGGATCGGGCCGAGGGCTGGCAGCGCGGGCGACACAGCGCCGACTACTGGGTGGCCGTGTTCGGCGACCCGGCGCGCGACGACCGCTGGGCGTGGCGACTCGAAGGGCACCACCTGTCGGTGAACATGACAGTGGTGGACGGTCAGGTCTCCCCCGCGCCGATCTTCTTCGGCGCCAACCCGGCCGCGGTCCGCTACGCCGGCCGGCCCGTCTCCCGCCCGCTCGGCGTCGAGGAGGACCTGGCCCGAGCCCTGCTCGACGCTCTGGGCCCGGCCGAACGAGCCGCCGCGATCATCGCGGACGAGGCGCCGGCGGACATCATCAGCGCCACCCGTGGTCGGGTAGACGGGCCGCTGGAGCCGCTCGGCGTACCGGCGCAGCGGCTGGGACCGACCGGCCGCGCGCTGCTCGACCAGGTGGTCGCCCTCTACCTCGACCGCCTGCCGCCCGAGTTGGCCATCCGGGAGGCGGCTCGACTGGACGCCGGCACGCTGCACTTCGCCTGGGCCGGCCCGACCCACCCCGGTCGCCGGCACTACTACCGCGTGCAGGGCGACGACCTGCTGATCGAGTACGACAACACCACCGTTGACGGCAACCACGCGCACACCGTGCTGCGCCGCCCCGCCAGCGACTTCGGCGCCGACGTCCTAGCAACCCACCACCAGTCCCACCCCCACTAACCCCGTCCGCCCCGCCCCCGCCCCCGCCTCCGCCCCGTCGATCTTGCAGTTTCGGTGGTCGAATTGCCCGGGTCGACGGCTTTCGCGAGCACCGAGAGCGCAAGATCGACGGGTGGGGGGGCCGTCAGGGGCGGGTGGCCTCGATGAGGAAGCGTTGGGCGTGGGCCACGAAGGGACCCTCGGCGGCGATGCGCTGGTGGAGGTCGCGCAGCGGTGCGCGGTAACGGTCGACGGTGAACCCGGGCACCGTCCAGACCACCTTGCGTAGAAACCAGACCACCGCGCCGATGTCAGCGAAGGTCGCCCGCAGGGTGGCCCGACGCAGGTCGACCACCCGTAGGCCGGCGGCCTCGGCGGCGGTGACCGCCTGCTCGGGATGCCGCGCGGTCGGCGGCGGCAACGGCCCGAGGATCGCCTCACTCAGCTCCCGCATGGTGCCGGCCCCGATCTGCTGCGACAGGAACGTCCCGCCCGGCCGCAGCACCCGCGCCGTCTGGACCCAGTCGGTACGCACCGGATGCCGGCTGACCACCAGATCGAACGAGGCGTCGCGGAACGGCAGCGGCCCGTCCGGCGCCACCGCCACCACCGACGCGCCGACCCGACGCAGGTTCCGTCGCGCGACCTCGACGTTCGGCGGCCACGCCTCGGTCGCCGTCAGCAGCTTCGGTGGACGCGGCACCTCGGCGAGCACCTCCCCGCCGCCGGTGTCCACGTCCAGCGCCGCGTCGGCGTGCGCCATCCGGTCGGCGACGAGCCGGGCGTACCCCCAGGGTGGACGCTCCTCGGTGGCCCGGCCGGCCAGCCAGCCGAAGCCCCAACCATCGACGGGTGCGGCGACGGCCTCCGCGATCAAGTCCTCGGCGTCACGCTCAGCGGTCATGGCGGTCAGCCTCGTAGCCGGCCACCCGACCGGCAACCCAATTGCGCCCTGCCGGGGCGTCCTCGGTGGATCTCAGCCGAGGCCGAGCTGGTGCTCCTCGAGGGCGGCCTGGAGGATTCCGAGCGCCTTCGGGCCCATGCCGTGCAGTTTGGCCAGCTCCGCCCGGGGGACGCCCGCGAGCTGCCGCAGCGCGGTGTAGCCGGCGCCGTTCAGGGCCCGGGTGGCGGGCGCACCGATCTTCGGGAGCGTGTCCAGAGAGGAGGTCATCCGGGGATGGTAGACCGACCAGTCGCACGGATGCCGGCCCCGCGCGCCAGGCCCGCCGGCCGGCCTGGCGCCCGGCTCACGGGTCGAGCGGGCCCGTCCGGCAGGCCCGGCGGTCGGCTCGGGGACGGGCCCGTCCGGCAGGTCGTGTCAGGGACGGGTCCGTCGGGTCAGGGGCGGGCGATCTCGCCGGTGGCGCTGGCGAGTGCGTCCAGGCCGCCGGCCTCGGTGCGAGGGGCGTCGAACTGACGCATCAGCCGGGCACCCAAATGCACGCCGACCGCGCCGACGGCCAGCGCGACCAGCTCGGTGACCAGGACCGCGACCGACGCGCCGCGCTGCGGGGAGTGGGACCGGACCAGGCAGGTGAGCAGGAACATGGCGGCCATCACCGCGTTCACCAGGTTGAAGGCGACTGCGGTACGGCGGGTCCGGTCAACCGGCACGTCCCACAGGTCGACCATGCCGGCCACGGCGGTCAGCGCGGCGGCGACGAGGGCGGCGACGCCCGTCCAGTAGCCGACCTCGCCGAGGAACGCGGGCCCGCCGACCACGTCGGTGAGATCGAAGACGGTCGCACTGACGAAGAGCCCGAGCGGGAACGTCACCAGCATCGGTTGGATCGGGTGCCCCTGCACCCGCAGCCGGCTCTGCATCGGTCCTCCCCCGGGTCGGCGCAGCTCACCTGACCAGAGTGCTACCCGAGGCCGGTCGAGGCGAAACGATGCCGCCCGACTCGCCGGTAGCAGGGAGAACGGGCACCGACGCCGGACGGCCAGACCAAGCGTTGATCGACTCGCGCTTCAGGAAATCGGGGCATCCGCCACGCCGTAACCCCCCGACTTCCAGGAACCCGAGTCGATCACGCCACCGACACGGCCGACCGGCACCGACGCGGCCAGCGGGCACCGACACGGCGGACGGGCACCGACGCGATCACGGCACCAGGGCGGCCGGAGGCGGCGCGGACCGGGGTCAGTTGTCGCGTTGGCGGGAGACCGTGCGGACCAGTCGCTCGGCCACCTCGCGCAGCGGGATGTCCAGCGACGAGGCGGCGGTCCGCAGCACGTCGAGGGCCTCGGCCGGCGGGCAGCCGCGCTGCGTCATGATCACACCGACGGCCTGGCCCACCACCCCGTCCTGCAGGAGCGAGGCGTCCCGTTCGCCGGCGAGGGTGAGCTGCCGGCCACGGTCGCGGACGGCGGCGAGCAGCAGGCCGGCGTGTTCGGCGAGCAGCATCGCGGTCAACTGGTGTTGCGGGGTCAACAGGTCCGGCGCGGCGGCGTACAGGTTGATCGCACCGATCACCTGGTCGTCGATGTCGACCGGCGCGGAGATCACCCCGCGTACGCCGAGGTCGCGGGCGCGTGCCGTCCAGGCCGGCCAGCGGGGCTCACTGGCCAGGTCGGCGGCGAGGACCATCTCGCGGCGGTGGATCGCGCTCATCGCGGGCGAGTCCGGCCCGTGTCGCAGGTCGTCCAGCCCGGCCAGCCCCTCGTCGGACGCGGCCACCCCGGCCGGCTCGCCGGCTCGCAGGGCGGTGAACCCGCACCAGCGCACCCCGGCGACGGCGTCCCGGGTGACTCGGACCAGTGCCAGCAGCGCCTCATCAAAGTCGGTCAGGGAGATCAGCCCGGCGGTCAACTCCCGGAGCAGCGCGGCTGCTTCCAGTACGCCGAGGGTCTGCACCACCGGTTCCCGCGTGTCGAGGTTCACCGGTTCGCAGCCTCCGTGCCGTCTCGCGCCTGCCCGGCACGCATCGTCACCTGTGTCATCGTCTGCTCTCTCCCGACTCGACCGACCAGCCCTACTACCCTGGGAAAGCTGGGTCGAAACGGCGTAAATCGGGGCCCCTGCCGGGCGCGGAGGCGCGACCGGGGCCCCGACGGTCGGTACGTCAGCGCGAGGCGCCGCTGAGCCGCCGCCCGATCGAGGCGATCAAGCGGTCGAGCTCGGACCCGAACGGGTTGTCGTGCACCAGGTACGTCCACGTGGCGGTGGGCCGGACCAGGGTGCCGTCGTCGGGCTGCCAGTCCTCATCGAATTCGGTCTCGGTGAAGGTGGCGATGGTGCGGGCCTCGATCTCCGGGATCAGGTCGTTGAACGCCGGCACCGCGGCCCGGTGGAACTCGTCCAGCGGGTCGAGCCGGCCCAGCGCGCGCAGGTGCACGCCCTCGCGGACCTCCGACAGCTCGGCCAGGTGCTCGGCCCAGAGCCGGTCCAGGTGGTAGAGCGCGATCGACCGGGCGGCACGGGCGAGCAGGTCCTCGTCCATCTCGCCGGCCTTCTCGGGCTCCTTCTCCAGCAGCATCACCGCGGCCACGTCGCTGGTCAGCAGGCGTTCCCGGCGCGCGGCGAGGGCCTTGCGCTGCTGCTCGATCACCACGCTGTAGCGCCAGGTGTTGCGGTGGATCTCGTGGTTGACGCCCTCGGCGACCCGCTGGGCGTGCTCCACCGCGTAGTCGACCTGCTCGTCGGTCACCAGGCCGTCGGCGTTCATCCGCGGCGAGGCCGGCACCGAGTCGGCGGCGTGCCGGACGACGAGGTCGTCCTCCAGGCTGACGAAGAAGACCGAGCCACCCGGGTCGCCCTGCCGGCCGGCCCGACCGCGCAGCTGGTCGTCCACGCGGCGGCTGTCGTGCCGGCCGCTGCCGATCACGTAGAGCCCACCCAGCTCGGTGACCCGCTCCTGGTCGGCCTGGTCGCTGCCGCCGAGGCGGATGTCGACGCCCCGGCCGGCCATCTGGGTGGAGACGGTCACCGCGCCGTACGCGCCGGCCTCGGCGATGATCGCGGCCTCTTCGTCGTCGTTCTTGGCGTTCAGCACGACGCAGGGCACCCCGGCGGCGTTCAGCCCGGCGGCCAACCCCTCGGACTCCTTGACGTCCAGGGTGCCGACCAGCACCGGCCGCCCCTTGGCGTGCCAGCGCTGGATCTCGTCGATCAGCGCCTCGTCCTTCTCCGCCCGGGTGGCGTAGATGCGGTCCGGCTCGTCCTCGCGGATGCAGGGGGTGTTCGGTGGGATCACCGCGACCTCGAGGCCGAAGAACTCCCGCAACTGGTCGCCGACCAGCACAGCGGTGGCGGTCATCCCGCAGACCTTCGGGTAGAGCGCGATGTACGCCTGCATGGCGATGGTGCCGAGCACCTCGCCCTCGGCGGTGGCGTCCAGGCCCTCCTTGGCCTCGACCGCGGCCTGGAGGCCGTCCGGCCAGCGGCGGCGCTGGGCCACCCGGCCGCGCATCTCGTCGACCAGCTCGACCGAGCCGTCCCGGACGATGTAGTCGACGTCACGGTGCAGCAGGGCGTGCGCGTGCAGCGCCACGTTGACAGCGGAGAGCTGCGCGACGTGCTCCTCGTCGTACAGGTCGATGCCGAGCTTGGCCTCGATGGCGGCCAGGCCGGCGGAGGTGAACGCCACGCTCCGCCCGTCCTCGGCGACCGTGTAGTGCTTGCCCTTGCGCAGGCCACGGACGAGCGCGGCGGCGGCGTGCACCGGGTCCTGCTCGCCCGGCACCGCGCCGGCCAGGACCATCGGCACCCGGGCCTCGTCGATCATGATCGAGTCGGCCTCGTCGACGATGGCGGTGGTCAGCGCGGGCTGCACCCGGTCTTCCACGTCGGTGACCAACTGGTCGCGCAGGTAGTCGAAGCCGGCCTCGCTGACCGAGACGTAGGTGACGTCGCAGGCGTACGCGTCGCGCCGCTCCTGGGGGGTGGAGGCCTCGTTGACCCAGCCGACGGTGAGGCCGAGCAGGGTGTAGACCGGCTCCATCCACTGGGCGTCGCGACGGGCCAGGTAGTCGTTGATGGTGAGCACGTGCACCGGGCCGTTGCCGAGCCGGACGTGCCCGTACGCGGCGATCGTGGCGGTCAGTGTCTTGCCCTCACCGGTGGCCATCTCGGCGACCTTGCCGGAGAGCAGTGACATCGCGCCGAGCAGCTGCACGTCGTACGGCCGCTGGTCGAGGCCACGGCGGGCGGCCTCGCGGCCGACGGCGCAGATCTCCTCGTAACCGGCGGCGGCGCCCGCGGCCTGGGTCAGCTCGGCGTCGTCGAGCGCGGCGAGCTCAGCCTCGCGCGCCTCGATCGCCGGGAGCAGTTTCTCCAGCGGAGCAAGATCCACGGTCGAGCCGGGGCGCTGGAGGAACCGCCGGAACTTGCTCTTGAACCGTTGCGACACACCCATGAGCGGCAACGGTACGCGATTCCGGGCGGCGTGCGCGGCCCGGCCGCCCGGGAAGTCGGACTTCCTGGGACGATGTCAGCCCACCAGCAGCTGGTGGGTGGCGAGCTCCCGGTACAGCGGGTCGGTGGCGGTCAGTTCGGCGTGGGTGCCCACGGCCACCACCCGGCCGCCGTCGAGGACGACGATCTGGTCGGCGTCGACCACGGTGGCCAGCCGGTGCGCCACGATCAACAGCGTCCGGCGGACGGCCACGGCGTCGATCGCGCGGCGCAGCGCGACCTCGTTGCGGGAGTCGAGGTTGCTGGTCGGCTCGTCGAGCAGCAGCACCGGCGGTCCGGCGAGCAGCGCGCGGGCGATGGCCAGTCGCTGCCGCTCACCTCCGGAGAGCAGGACGCCGCCCTCCCCCACCTGCACGTCGAGGCCCTGCGGGGTGCGCCGGGCCAGGTGGCCCAGGTTGACCTCGTCGAGGACCTCGCGCAACCGGTCGTCGGTGGCGTCCGGGGTGGTGATCAGCAGGTTCTCCCGCAGCGTGCCGGCCAGCACGGGAGCCTCCTGCTCGACGTAGCCGAGCCGGGCCCGCAGCGCGTCGCGGGGCAGGTCCCGGACGTCGGTGCCGTCGAGTCGGACCGCGCCGGCGCTCACCTCGTAGAAGCGTTCGACCAGGGCCAGCAGGGTGGACTTGCCGGCGCCGGAGGGACCGACCAGGGCGGTCCGGGTGCCGGCGGGAACCGCGAAGCTGACCTCATGCAGCACCGGTTCGCCGCCCGGGTAGCCGAAGCCCACCCGGTCGAACTCGATCATCGGGGTCGGGCGGCGCGGGGTCGCCGTCGCGGCGGCCGCCGGACGGTCGTCCGCGCCCTCCGCGGGCACGGTGAGGATCTCCTCGATCCGCTGCAGGGCGCCCAGGCCGGACTGCAACTGGGTGTACGCCCGCAGCACCTGGCCCAGAGGGAGCGCCAGGAGGAACAGGTACATGACGAACGCGACCAGGTCGCCGACGGAGATGGCCCCGGCGGCGACCCGCGCCCCACCGATGCCGAGCACCAGTAGGAACGCGCCCTGCACGGTGACCGAGCCGATCGGGCCGACCAACGCCTGCACCCGAGCCACCCGCAGCCCCGCCGCGTACGCCTCCCGCGCGCTGCCGGTGACGGCCTCCGTCTCCCGGGTCTCCGCGCGGCTGGCACGGATGGTCCGGGCCGCCGAGATGGCCCGCTCCACCGCCGAGGTCATCTCGCCGATCCGCTCCTGGGCGACCCGGGCCAGCGCCCGGACCCGGCGGGCGAAGGTGGCGGCGAAGACCAGCCCCAGCGCCACCCCGAGCAGGGTGACGCCGAACAGCAGCGGGTCGAGCAGCACCATGGCCGTGCCGGCGCCGACCACCGTCACCGCCCCGGTGACCGTCTCGAAGAGCCCGGAGGTGACCACCGCGCGCAGCAGCGTGGTGTCCGAGCCGACCCGGGAGAGCAGGTCGCCGGTGCGTCGGCGGTCGTACTCGGCGATGGGCAGCCGCAGCAGGTGCCCGGCCAGCCGGCGCCGGGTGCCCAGCACCACTCCTTCGGCGGTACGTTGCAGCAGGTAGTCGCGCAGCCCGCCGATCGCCGCGCCGAGCACCACGAGGGCCACCAGCACCGCCACCAGCCGGGACACCCCCTGCTCGGCGCCGATCCGCTCCAGCACCGACCGGGTGAGCAGCGGCTGCGCCAGCGACGCCGCCGAGCCGACAAGCGACAGCGCGCCCACCACGACCAGGGTGCCGCGGTGCTCCCGCAGGTACGGCAGCAACGCGGCCAGGCCGACCGACCGGCTCTTGGCGGCGGTGCCGGGAAGAGCCGGTCGGTCCTGCACGGTGCTCATGCCGGGAACGGTAGCCGGCCCTGGCACGCGGCGACGGCGGGTCAGGCGGCGAGCACCACCTGGAGCTCCTGGCGGCGACGGTCGGCCAGGTCGGTGAGGAGGGTGGGCGCCTCGTCGAACGGCACCACCGCCGAGACGAGGTGCTTGCGGATGCCGTCTCCGTACGTCCTGAGCAGGTCGACGGTCTCGGCGGAGAGCCGTTCGCGGTCCCAGGTGGGCGCGAGCCCGCGCGGCACCCGGCCGATCTGGGCGCAGCGCAGCGACAACCCGTTGTGGTGGAACTCCTCGCCGAGGCGGACCGCGTCCGCGCCGCCCTGGTAGAAGGCGAGGTCGATGACGGTGCCCTGGGGCCGCAGCAGCCGCAGGGCGAGGTGCAACGCCCACGCCTGCCCCCGGCACTGGAACACCACGTCGGCGCCCCGGTCGCCGGCGGTGTGCGCCCAGCGGGTCTTGAGCACGACCGCCGGGTCGTCCGCGTCGGGGTCGAGGGTCTCCAGGCCGAGCGCCTCGGCGACCTGACGGCGGTGCGGGGTGGGGTCGAGCACCACCACCGACGCGGCGCCGTTGCGCCGGGCGAACAACGCCGTCAGCAGCGCCACGACACCGGCGCCGACGACGGCGACCCGTCGGCCGCGTACCCCGTCGCCGAGCGCCCGGACGTCGGTGCCGTGCAGGTCGGCGGCGGCGTGCAGCAGACCGTTGGCGCAGATCGGGCCCATGTGCGCGACGTAGACGCCGAGCAGCGGGTCCAGGTCGTCGGGCAGCGCCACGAACCGTTCGGCGACCGGGTCGGCCAGCCAGCCGGTGCGGTGCCCGTACGTCATCGCGCCGACCGTGCCCACCGCGACGGCCGGGGTGTCGCTCTCCACCACACGGCCGACCTGCATGTAGCCGAGTCGGGTCACCGGGTACGGCGTGCTGGCCGCCCCCGGTTGGAACAGCCCCAGGTCGGCGTTCCAGGTGACGTTCAGGTACGGGTTCGTGCCCTTGACGTAGCTCAGCTCGGTGCCGGCGGAGACACCGCTGTACAGCGTCTCGACCCGGAACGTGCCGGGGCGCAGCGGGGCGGCGTCCTGCTCGACGAGGTCGACCTGACCGGGGCCGGTGACCACCACGACCTTGTCACGCATCGACGGCCACCCCGGTGGTGAGCACCGCCGGCGCCGTCGCGGCGCCGAGCCGCACGGTTGTGCCGGTACGGGCCGAGTCGGCCACCGCGAGGGCCAGGCGCTGGGTCGCGAGGGCCTCGGCGTACGGGACGCGCACGTCGTCGCCGATGCCCCGGACGGCGTCGACGAAGGCCCGGTCCACCGCCACCCGGGCGGCTTCCGGGTCGGCGGGGAGGTGTCGTTCACCGTCGGCGTCGCGGATCGACAGCCCGTCCTCGGTGATCATGAGAGCCAGCCCGTCGGCGAGGATCTCCAGGCCGGCGCGGTGCTTCCAGCCGAGCACGCAGGCGGCGCTGAGCGTGCCGACCGCGCCGTCGGCGAAGCGCAGCGCTGCGGTGGTAACCGAGTCGATGTCGGCGCCGTCGACCGGCGGTGGGGTGCCGTTGCCGTACGCGGTGACCTCGGTGACCTCGCCGGCCAGCACGCGGATCAGGTCGAGCACGTGGGCGGCCTGCTCGACCACCGGGCCACCGGAGCGGTCCCGCCGCGACCACCACGCCACCGGGGGCACCTTGTCCAGCCAGGCGCCGCTGACCATCCGGACCGGGCGGTCGGCGAGCAGGTCGCGGGCCTGGTCGAGCACGCTCAGGTAACGCCAGTGGTGGCCGACGGCGGTGCGCAGCCCGCGGTGCGCGACCAGGTCGGCGATCCGCTCGGCGGTGCTCAGGTCGACCGCGACGGGCTTTTCCACGAACATCGGCAGCCCGGCCTCGATCACCGCCTCCTCGGCGGGGCCGTGCGCGAACGGTGGCACGCAGACGTACACGGCGTCCGGCTCGGTGGCCAGCAGCTCGGCGACGTCGGCGCAGGCCCGCCCGCCGTGCTGTGCGGCAAGCGCGGACGCCGCCTCCGCCGCCACGTCGGTGACCCCGACCAGCTCGACGTCGTCGAACCCGGCCAGCACCCGTGCGTGACGCTGTGCCACGCCGCCGGCGCCGATCAGACCCACCCGGCATTTCCGCATCCCGACACCCCTTCGAAGACATTTCATGTGCGGTGAGAGCAGTCCCCTGGGGTGTGCGCAATCAAACGTTCATCCCCCGGGAACCCATTGACGTCACCTCTGTGATCAAGCTGTTGCCGAGAAAGCGGTTAGCGCGTGACGAGGAATGGGAACAACCAAATTCGGTTTTTCCACGCACGAACGGAGGGGTGCCCGTGCGGGATACGACATCGAGCGTGTCACCGGTGGTGGAGGCGTGGGCCACGTACCGGACGACGTCGGCGGCCGACTGGCCGACACGTCGGCTGTTGCGTGCCAAGGGTCAGACACGGGTCAGCGTGGTGCTGCCGGCCCGCAACGAGGAGGCCACCGTCGGCGCGATCGTGTCGACCATCCGGGAGCACCTGATGGATCGGGTCGCCCTGGTCGACGAGCTGATCGTGGTGGACTCCCGCTCGACGGACCGGACCGCCCAGGTGGCCCGGGCCGCCGGTGCGGAGGTGGTCAGCCAGGACGCGATGACCCGGGGGTTGCCCCGGCTCACCGGCAAGGGCGACGCGCTCTGGGCCGGGTTGGCCGCCGCCGAGGGAGACGTGGTGGCGTTCATCGACGCCGACCTGCGGGAGTTCCGGCCGCACTTCGTGAGCGGGCTGCTCGGCCCGCTGCTGACCGACCCGTCGGTCGACTTCGTGAAGGGCTTCTACCACCGGCCCCTGGTGGGCACCGCCAGCGTGGAGCAGGACGGCGGGGGTCGGGTGACCGAGTTGATGGCCCGACCGCTGCTCAACCTCTTCTGGCCCGAGCTGGCCGGCTTCGTGCAGCCGCTCGCCGGTGAGTACGCGGGGCGCCGCGAGGTGCTGGCCCAGGTGCCGTTCGTCTCCGGGTACGGGGTGGAGACGGCCATGATGATCGACCTGCTCGACCTGGTCGGCCTGGACGCGCTGGCCCAGGTCGACCTCGGTGAGCGCAAGCACCGCCACCAGGACACCGCCGCCCTGGGTCGGATGTCCGCGCAGATCATGTTGACCGCCTGGTCCCGGCTGCAACGGCGCGGCTGGGCGACCCCCGGGTTCGCGCCGGAGGCGTTGCTGACCCAGTTCCGTCGCGGTGGTTCGGACACTCTGCCGAACCTGGACCGCGAGATCGTGGTCAGCGACGTGTCCATCGAGGAGCGCCCGCCGTTGGCCGAACTGCGCCACCGGATGCCCCGCCGCCGGGTGGCCGCCGCGTGAGCTGCCGGAAGGGACGAGCCCGATGAGCCTCACCGTGCTGATGAACGCCGGCCCGTGGCTGTCGGTGCCACCGCCCGGCTACGGCGGCATCGAGAACGTGATCGCCACGCTGGTGCCGGAGCTGCGGCGGCTCGGCGTACGGGTGGTGCTCGCCTCGGTGGGCAGCAGCACCCTGCCGGTTGACGAGCAGGTCTCGGTCTTCGCCGACGGGCAGTTCGCCGCGTTGCAGCGGCCGTACAACCAGGTCTGCGGGATCGCCCAGGCGCACCTGGCCGGGGTGGTCCGGGAGTTGCACTCCCGTGACGACATCGACCTGGTCCACGATCATGTCGAGGCGGTCGGGCTGGCCACCCTCACCGCGATGGGGCCGGCCGGGCCGCCGACCCTGCACACCCTGCACTGGGACCTGGCCAAGCACCCGGCGCTCTACGGTGGCCTGGACGGCGGCGGCCGGGTAAGGGTCAACGGCGTCTCCGCGTCGCAGTTGGCCCGCGCCCCGTTGGCGCTGCGGGAGCACTCGGTGGGGCACGTGCACCTGTCCACGCCGCTCGCCGTCGACGCCGACCGGCGGCCGCGACCGGAGAAGGGCGAGCACCTGCTCATCCTGGGTCGGATCAACCCGGGCAAGGGGCAGGACGTGGGTGCCCGCCTGGCGCACCGGGTCGGTCTTCCGCTGGTGCTGGCCGGCCCCGTGGGCCCGTACCACCGGCCGGCCGACCTGGCCGCGGCCGGCGACGAGGCCCGGCAGAACCCGGACGTGCGGTTCTTCCTCGACGAGGTGGCTCCGCACGTCGACGGTGACCTGGTCCGCTGGGTCGGCACCGTGGCCGGCCAGGAGCGCGACGACCTGCTCGCCAGCGCCCGCGCGTCGCTGTTCCCGCTGCGGTGGGAGGAGCCTGGCGGCACGGCTGTCGTCGAGTCGCTCGCCCTGGGCACGCCGGTGGTGGCCACCGCCCGGGGCTGCCTGCCGGAGCTGATCGAGCACGGCCGCACCGGGCTCCTCACCGCGGACGAGGAGGAGTTGGACGACCTCGTCCTCGCCGCCGAGTTGCTCGACCCCGACGAGTGCCGGCGGGTGGCCGCGCAGCGCTTCACGCCCGCGGTGATGGCGCAGCGCTACGTCGAGCTGTACGAGCGGGTGCGGCAGTTGGCGAGCGCGCCGAGGTTGCTGCCGGCCTGATCGGTGGCGCGGCCGACCGGTTTGTCGGCCGCGCCAGCGGGTAGCCGGCAGCGCTCATGCCCGCCGCGTGACGAGGAGCCGGGAATGGTCGGACCGATGGCGCACTCCCGGGCGCGACCCAACCCGGCCGACGGCAAACCGCCGGTCCGTCGCGCGGCGGCGACGGTGGGGGTGCTGTTCCTGTTGGTCGGCGTGCTCGGCTTCGTGCCGGGGATCACCAGCGGCATGGACGCGCTGCGCTTCGCCGGCCACGACTCGGGCGCGTACCTGTTCGGCGTCTTCCAGGTGTCGGTGCTGCACAACCTGGTGCACCTGGCGTTCGGGGTGGCGGGTCTGCTGTTGGCGCGGACGGTCACCGGCGCTCGGGCGTTCCTGATCGGCGGAGGCGCGATCTATCTGGTGCTCTGGCTCTACGGGTTGGCGGTGGACCACGACACCGGGGCGAACGTGCTCCCGGTCAACGACGCCGACGACTGGCTGCACCTGGGTCTCGGTCTCGGCATGATCGCACTGGGCGTCCTGACCGGCCGACCGTCCCTGACCTGGCGTTGCGGGGCGTGACCTGCCTCGCCCCGCCGTCGGTCCGGTTTGATCGGGAACGGCCTCGGGTAGTTGGCAGATCCGGACCCAGCAGCGAATTGAGGCGCCGATGTCGAGCGGGATCACCTGCGAGGTGCGTACCACCGCACCGGTGGCGGTCGTCCGGCTCGCCGGCCCGCTGCACCTGGGCACGATGCGCTCGGTGCACCAGGCGCTCAGCGACGCGCTGGTCGACCAGCCGGAGGCGCTGGTGGTCGACATGGCCGGCGTGAACGTGGAGGATCGTCTGGCGCTGTCCGTCTTCGCCGCGACCGCCCGCCGGGCCGAGGAGTGGCCGGCCGTGCCGGTGCTGCTCTGCTCCCCGTCGCCGGTCGCCGCGCGCTGGCTGGCCGAGTCGACCACGTGTCGGGTGCTCCCGGTCTCCGCGGACTGCGCGGAGGCGACCCGGTTGGCCGGCACGACGTCCACGTTGCGGATGCGGGCCCGGCTGGAGCCGGTGGCCGGGGCGTGCCGGCGGGCCCGGGAGCTGGTCACCGACGCGTGCGCCCGGTGGAACCTGCCGGACGCGTCCGGCCCGGCCGCGCTGGTGCTCAGCGAGCTGGTGGGCAATGTGGTGCGCCACGCCGGCACGCCCATGCAGGTGACGGTGACCCTGCGCCGGCCGTATCTGCACCTGGCGGTGGTGGACGGCAGCAGCGCCGAGGCCCGGGCGGGTGGGATCGACCTGCACGCCGAGGGTGGCCGGGGGTTGATGCTGGTCCGGGAGCTGACCCAGCGCTGGGGCAGCGTGCCGGCCGGTCGGGGCAAGGCCGTCTGGGCGATGCTGCCGGCGACCTGAACGCCTGGGGCACTTGCCCCGGTACTGGCGATCTGACCGAAATTACCGCTGCTGGCTGGTTACATGGTGTGAGGGTGGGTAGAGCACGCCCGTCCTTTCTGCCGTCACGACGGGGTGAGCAGCCATGCCCAAGCGGGTAACCACAGAACCCGGTCGCGATCGGGGCCCGGCGATCCTGGCACCGGCCCGCTTCGGGGGTTTCCCGGGAGCGGTACGCACGCCGATCCCCGGCAACTCGTTGATCAAGTTCCTCGCCACGACCGACCACAAGCAGATCGGCCTGCTGTATCTGCTGACCTCTTTCAGTTTCTTCCTGCTGGCCGGGCTACAGGCGATGCTGATGCGCGCCGAGTTGGCCCGCCCGGGGCTGCAGTTCCTCTCCTCGGAGCAGTACAACCAGCTCTTCACCTCGCACGGCGCGGTGATGCTGCTGCTGTTCGCCACGCCCGCCGCGTTCGGGTTCGCCAACTACATCGTGCCGATCCAGATCGGCGCACCAGACGTGTCGTTCCCCCGCCTCAACGCGCTGGCCTACTGGCTGTACCTGTTCGGCGGCCTCATGGTGGTCGGCGGGTTCCTCGCCCCTGGCGGCTCGGCGGACTTCGGGTGGACCGCGTACAGCCCGCTCAGCAGTTACGAGCACAGCCCCGGTGTGGGTGCCAACATGTGGGTGATCGGCCTGGTCGTCTCCGGGCTCGGCACCATCCTCGGCGCGGTCAACCTGATCACCACGATCCTGACCCTGCGCGCGCCCGGCATGACCATGTTCCGGATGCCGATCTTCACCTGGAACATGCTGTTCACCAGCGTGCTGGTGATCCTGGTGTTCCCGCTGCTGGCCGCCGCGCTGCTGGCGCTCTCCGCCGACCGGTTGCTCAACGCGCACGTGTACGACCCGGCCACCGGCGGCCCGATGCTCTGGCAGCACCTGTTCTGGTTCTTCGGCCATCCCGAGGTGTACATCATCGCGTTGCCGTTCTTCGGCATCATCACCGAGATCATCCCGGTGTTCTCCCGCAAGCCACTCTTCGGCTACACCGGGATCGTGCTGGCCACCATCGCCATCACCGTGCTCTCCATGACGGTCTGGGCGCACCACATGTTCGCCACCGGCCAGGTGCTGCTGCCGTTCTTCAGCATCCTCAGTTATCTGATCGCGGTGCCCACCGGCGTGAAGTTCTTCAACTGGATCGGCACCATGTGGAAGGGGCAGATCACCTTCGAGACGCCGATGCTGTTCGCCATCGGCTTCCTGGTGACGTTCCTGCTCGGCGGCCTCACCGGGGTGCTGCTGGCCAGCCCGCCGGTGGACTTCCACACCCACGACACCTACTTCGTGGTGGCGCACTTCCACTACGTGGTGTTCGGCACCGTGGTCTTCGCCCTCTTCGGCGGCTACTACTTCTGGTGGCCCAAGATGACCGGGCGACTGCTCGACGAGCGGCTCGGCAAGGCGCACTTCTGGACCATGTTCATCGGCTTCCACGGCACCTTCCTGGTGCACCACTGGCTGGGCAGCGAGGGCATGCCGCGCCGCTACGCCGACTACCTGCCCACCGACGGCTTCACCACCCTGAACACGATCTCCAGCATCTTCGCGTTCATCCTCGGCCTGTCCACCCTCTTCTTCATCTACAACGCCTGGAAGTCCTGGCGGTACGGGGCGGTGGTGACCGTGGACGACCCGTGGGGCTTCGGCAACTCCCTCGAATGGGCCACCAGTTGCCCGCCGCCGCTGCGCAACTTCGACCGGATGCCCCGGATCCGGTCCGAGCGCCCCGCCTTCGACCTGAAGTACGGTCCGCTCGTCGCCGATCTGGGCCGCGACCTGCCGCAGCGCACCACGAAGCCGCCGCAGCACTTCTCCGACGAACTGCGGATGGAGCACCACACCCCGGAGTCGCCGTCCGCCGAGGGCGCGCACGGCGCCCGCGACGCCACCGACTACCAGCCGGCACCGCGCTCCGGCGCCCGGCCGGTGGACGTGCCGGAGCCCGAGGGCGTCCGCCGGCCAAGCTTCGAGGAGAGCGACTCGCCGAAGGACGCCGAGGACACTCCGAAGCCGCACGAGCGCTGGCGCCACCCGCACAGCGACGGCAACCCCGAAGAGCACTGACCAGGGGTACGCGCGCAAGGGCCGACACCTCGCGAGGTGTCGGCCCTTCGTTCGTCTGTGTCGGTCAGTCCCGGGCCGGCGCCAGGCCGGCGGCGGTGAGCGAACGGCGTACCGCGGGCTGGACCCGGGTCAGCCGCAGCGGCACCCCGGTCCGCTCCGCCGCGTCCCGCCCGGCCATCAGCGCGGCGATCCCACCGGCGTCGAAGCCACCCGCGCCGACCAGGTCGACGACCACCTCGCTGGGCTGACCGGTGACCGCCTCCAGCATGGCCCGGCGCAGTTGGTCCGCGCCGTCGCGGTCGATCTCGCCGCCGACCTCGACCACCACCGAGTCGCCGTTCTGCTTGACCGAGATCCGGGTCTTGCCCGGGTCGGGTTCGGCGGCGCCGTTCTGCCACGGCGGCGGCGCGTCGGCGAGCATCGCCTGACGCAGCCAGGTGAGCGCCCGCGACAGCAGCCGGGACACGTGCATCTGCGAGATGCCGAACCGGGCGGCGATCTCCGCCTGGGTCTGGTTGCCGTAGAAGCGCATCGCGAGGATCCGCCGTTCACGCCAGGGCAGCCGGTGCAGCAGACCGCTCACCGTCACCCGGTCGTCGACCGACTCCAACGCGTTGTCCGACTCGCCGACCAGGTCCCCGAACTCGGCGGAGCTCTCCCCACCCACCGGCGCGTTGAGCGAGGCCGGGCTGTAGCCGGCCGCCGACTCCAGTGCGGCGAGGATCTCCTCCTCCGGGGTCTCCAGCCGGGCCGACAGCTCGGCTACCGACGGGGCCCGGGACAGCTCGCTGGTGAGCGCGGCGGTGGCCTGCCCCACCTCGAGGATCAGGTCCCGCAGCCGGCGGGGCACGTGCACGCCCCAGGTCCGGTCCCGGAAGTGCCGTTTGATCTCGCCCACGATGGTGATCGCGGCGTAGGCGGTGAACGAGCCCCGTTCCGGGTCATAGCGGTCGACCGCGTTGACCAGCCCCAGCCGGGCCACCTGCTCCAGGTCCTCCAGTGGCTCCCCCCGCCCCCGGTACCGGCGGGCCAGCCGGCCGGCGAACGGCAGCGCGAAACGCACCAGGTCCTCGCGGGCCTCCCCCCGCCGCTCCGGTGGGAGCCCGGCGATCCGGGCCGCGTACGCCATCGCCGCCGCGTCGAGATCCTCCAGACCTCGATCGGTGGGTGGTGGTGTGGTCGTGGTCGTGCTCGTCTGTCCGAACATCCGCGCCTCCCTCAGGAAGGTCCCCCGCCCGGATCGGGAAACCGGTCGTGCGCGTGGTCGAGCCACGCACCGGGCCGGAAAGTGGGTCAGTGACTGGGATGCCAGCGGGCGACACCGCCTCTACGCAGCGCAATCAGGCCGTCGCAGCCAGCGATGTTCCCGCTCCGTAGGTACTCAATCACGGGACCCCGGGTTCGCGAGGATGTTTCGGCGTGCTGCGTCTCAGGAGACCAACAACCCCTGGTGGCCGCCGCTGTCGCGGAGCACGGCCAGCGCCTCGGCGACCCCCAGTGGGGGCGGCGCGGGCAGGTCGTACGGCTGGGCGCGCAGGACCTCGGTGGCCCGGCGGGTGGGCACCGAGGTGACCGGGTAGCCCCGGGCGGTGGTGCGGTCCAGCGCCCGACGCCGCCGGCCGAACCCGGCGACGGCCAGCCACTGCGGCAGCCCGGCCAGCGCGGGCGAGCGCACCCCGGGCGGCTCGGGCAACACGTCCACCGAACTGAACGCCTCGCTGCCGGCGAGCCACCACTCGGCCTCGTCGACGCTGCGGCGGGTGGCGTTCTCACACCAGTACGGCACCAGCCCCGCCCGCACCACCTGCCACGGATCGAGCAGTCGGCCGCACTCCACCACCAACCGGTCACCGGTCTTGCCGGCGCGCCGCAACCACCGCCGGTACAGGTCGGCCACGCCCGCGCTGAGCGCCGCCGGCCGGGGCACCAGCACCCGGTGCAACGGGTGCTGGTGCCGGGCGGACCAGTCCCGGGTGGCCAGCTCGAAGCCCGAGTCGACGCCGTGCTCGGCGTACGCCGACGGAACGGACACCTCCGGTGGCTCCCACCGGGTCGCGTCGCCGCCGACGGAGCGCAGCACCTGCCGCAACGCGTGGCTGTCCGGGTGGAAGTCCACCGGGTCCAGCCCGCTGCCCGGGCAGCCGACCTGGAAGCTGTGTCCCGGCCCGCGCTCCAGCACCGGCCAGGTGCGCGCGTCGTGGACCAGCAGCACGGGGGCCTCCGGCACCAGCCGGTCGGCCAGGAACTGCGCGTACGCGGCCGGTAGGGCCCTCCACGCGGCGGTCAGCGACACGGTCGCCCCGGTCAGGGCCCCGCCGCTGGCCGGGCAGTGCACCTGGCGCAGGTGCAAATCGGCGTTGCCGGCGAGCAACCGGCTGGCGAGTGCCGCGCCGTGCTCCACGGCGTCCGCTGGGCGGTCCACCCCGCCGTCGGACCAGTGCACGGTCATCTCGAAGCCGGCCGGCAGCCACGGCACGCCGAGGGCCACCGCGAGGTGCGCCGCGGCGCCGTGCGGAGAGCCGATCAGCACCCCGGGGTAGCGCCGGCGGGGGTACTGGTCGACGAACCAGCGGGCCACCCGGGCGGCGTCCACCTCGTCGACCTGGGCCACGGTGAGCGCGACCCGGCCGGCGGCGCGGGTGACCGCGGCGCGGCGTACCGGCTCGGGGGCGCCGGGGAACCGCGACGTCGGCCCGGTGTGCCCGAGGTCGGCGCAGTCGACCCCGCGCAGCGCCCGGGCGGTGGCGGCGACCAGCACCCGGGCGGAGCTGCCCGCGGCCACGACCCGGTCGCCGGCGAGACCGGCGCCATCGGCCGTGAGCCCCTTGTGCACCTTGTGCACCGGCCCCACCTTGCCTCGTTCGCTCACCACGCGGCCGGGCTTCCCGTCCCGATGGGGTTCAAACGGGGCATCACCCACCCGGCGGCACATTCCGCTGGTCAGCGGGGTGCCCCGGTCATCGCCGGCGTTCCGCGACGATCGGCTGGAGTCGCGCTTGGTCGGCGGCGGAGGGCTCGGGTTTCGCCAGGGCGAGGACGGGCACTTCCGGGGCCATGCGCACCGACGACACCAGCGAGCCAGCCGCCGCCACGATCACCCCGTACGAGGACGGGCCGCTGCTGGTCCGCGGCGACTTCGCGCTGGTCACCCCCGACGGCGAGCGCATCGACGCGCGGCGGGGCACGGTGGCGCTGTGCCGGTGCGGCAAGTCGGCGCTCAAGCCGTTCTGCGACGGCACCCACAAGGCGATCAACTTCCGGGCGGGCACCGCCCGGGAGGGCTGACCCCACGCCGGGCGTGGTCCGTCGACTTCCTCTCCGCCGCAAGACCGACACCACGGTCGACGGCGTGGAGGTGACAAGCCCTTCGGGTCAGACGAGCGCGGGCGGGGCCGGCGGTGCCGCCGCTGGCAACGCGACGAGCGAGACCTTGGGCGGCAGCGCCGGTGGGGCGGGTGCGCGCAGCGAGCTGCGGCCGGCGGCCCAGCTGTCCAGCAGGTGCGCGGCGAACAGCCGGTCCACCGCGAGCCCGGCCGCCGCGCCGAAGAGCACGTCGGAGGCGAGGGCCGGCTCGACGCGGACCAGGCCGCCGCACATGTCGTGCGCGGCGATCTGCTCGTGCACCGCGTCGGCCTCGACGTGCTCGTCGTAGAAGCGGGTGGCCACCTCGTCGAAGCCGAGCCGGCGCAGCCCGTTGCCGTAGCGGCGGTTCGGCAGCGAGGAGGTCATCTCGAACGCGGCCAGGTGCCCGAGCAGCGCGCCACGCAGCCGTCGGTGCAGCCCGAACAGCGACATCACGTTGTTGGTCGCCAACGTCACCGCCGGCGCCACGTCGACGTGGGCGCCGTAGCCGGTGTCCAGGCCCAGCCGGTCGAGGGTGCGTCGGAACAGCTCGGCGTGCATCCGGTCCAGCCGCCCGTTGCCGTACTCGTCGGTCTGGATCTCCACGAGCGCGGCCTTGGCCGGGCCACCCAGGCGGGGCAGCGCCCAGCTGTGCGGGTCCGCCTCCCGCAGGTGGTAGACCGACCGGTGGACGACGAACTCGCGGAACTGGGTGAGGTCGGCGCGCCGTTGCAGCGTCGCGGCCAGCGCCGGCCCGTCGTCGGCCGCGACCAGCTCGGCCAGTCCGGCCGCCACCCCGGCGGCCGGCACCGACGGCGCGCCGACGAGCCGACGCAACGCCGCCTCGAAGACGCGTTCGCAGCGGCCGCGCAGCGCCAGCAGTGTTGGCTGCCACTCCCACGACTCGTCCACCCCGAGCCAGCCCCGGTAGTGCAGCTCGTAGCAGAGGAACAGAGTCAGCTGAAGGTCCTCGTCGCTGATCGGGTCCGCCGGGTCGAGGCCGGCGCCGAGATCGGCCGGCAGGTCGTGCGGCGGGTGCCGCAGGGCCTCGACGACCGCCGCGGAGAGCGGACCCCGCTCCCTCGGCAGGGTCGCGGGACCGTAGCGGCGGTCGGCGGGCTCGGACATGGGACCTCCAGCGTCGTCGGGCCGCTACTGATGCCCTGGCCCGGAGTGGCTAAACGAGATCGTCGGCGTTCGCGGTGACCTCCACCTGCTCGCGGACCTTCCGGGCCGGAGCGCCCTCGGCGTACAGGCCCCGCAGGTCGGCGAAGGCGGGCTCCGGCGGCGCCAGCGACACCGCCGGGTCGACGACCGCCTCCAGTACGCAGGGGCGGTCCGCGGCGAGGGCCTCGTCCCAGGCCGCGCCGACCAGCTCGGGCCGGTCCACCCGCACCCCGTGCAGCCCCAGCAACCGGGCCCACCCGGCGTACGGCACGTCGGGGCGGCGGTGGGTCGGGTCGGACGACGGTTGTCGCCCGCCACCCATGCCGTTCTGGTCCCGGTTGTTGAGCACCAGCACCACCAGCCGCGGGTCGCGCCACTGCTGCCAGAGGTGCGACACGGTGATCAGTTCGGCCAGCCCGTTGAGCTGCATCGCCCCGTCACCGACCAGCGCGACCACCGGCTGGTCGGGGGCGGCGAGCTTGGCCGCCACCGCGTACGGCAGGGCGCAGCCCATCGAGCCGAGGGTGCCGCACAGCTGCGCGTTGACTCCCGGCGGCAGGGTGAGGTGCCGGGCGTACCAGTAGAGGACCGAGCCGACGTCGACCGCGACCGCCCCGGTGCCGGGCATCCGGGCGGACAACTCCTGGAGGACGAGCTGCGGGTTGACCGGGTCCGCGGCAGCGGCGGCCCGCTCGGCGGCGACCTCCCGCCAGCGGTCCACCGAACTCTCCACGGTGGCGCGCCACTGCTGCTCGGGCCGACCGCGCACCCGGCCCAGCAGCGCCCGCAGCGTCTCGGCGGCGTCACCGACCAACGGCACGTCGGCCGGGTACCGGGTGCCGATCCGGCGGCCGTCGATGTCGATCTGCACCGTGCGCGCCTGCTCGGGCATCGGGAAGTAGTCGGTCCACGGGTCGTTGGTGCCGACCATCAGCAGCGTGTCGCAGCCACCCATCAGCTCGGCCGCCGCCGGGGTGCCGACCTCGCCGAGCACCCCGGTGTGGAACGGCAGCCGCTCGTCGAGCACCGGCTTGCCCAGCAGCGAGGTGGCCACCCCGGCGCCGAGCCGGTCGGCCATCTCGATGATCTCGGCGGACGCGTCCCGACCGCCCTGGCCGACCAGGATCGCGATCCGCTGGCCCCCGCTGAGCAGCTGCGCGGCGGCGTCCAGGTCCACGTCGTGCGGCAGGACCCGGGCCAGCGGCTCGCCGGGGGTCGCCGTGATCACCCCGGCGCCGTACGACTGGAGGTCGGGCACCAGCGCCTCCTGCAGCTGCCGGGGCAGCACCACGCAGGTCGGGCTGCGGGTCGCCGCCGCCGTGCGGAACGCCTGGTCCAGCAGCACCCCCACCTCCTCCGGGCTGCGGCCGTACCGGACGAACTGGTTGCACACGTCCCCGAAGAGCCGGCTCAGCCCGATCTCCTGGTGCGCACCGCCGAGCGGCCCGGAGATGTCCTCCCCGACGATCGCCACCACCGGCTTGCTGTCCAGCTTGGCGTCGTAGAGGCCGTTGAGCAGCTGGACGGCGCTGGGCCCCTGGGTGGCGAGGCAGACCCCGATGCCGCCGGTGAACTTGGCGTGCCCGGTGGCCATGAACGAGGCGGTCTCCTCGTGCCGGGCCGGAATGAACGCCGGCTCGCCGCCGGTACGGTCCAGCGCGTCGACAAGTGGAGCGATCGCCTCGCCCGGATACCCGAAGGCGCGGGGCACCCGCCAGGCCAGGAGCCGCTCCACCACGACGTCCGCGACCGTTCGGTCAACCATTGCCGCGCCCCGGTGTGCTGGGGTCGACGTAGCGCAGTACCGCGCCGACGCCGTCGGTCAGGTCGGGCGCCTCGTCGGGGCCGAGCACGGTCAGTGCCGCGTCGGTGCCGACGAGCGCCCGGACCAGCGCCGCGTCGGCGCGTACCCGCTGCGGGTCGGCCACCGACATGGCGGCCAACTGCCCGGGGTCGACGGCGATCTCGGTGGGTTCCGGGCCGATCCACAGCTCACCGTTGGCCGACGGGTCGTCCACGATGAGCATCGTGTCGACCTGATTGCGTTGCAGGGCCGAGACGACCGCGTCAAGGCCGCCGCCCACGTCCTCCTGCACGCCGAACTTGTCCAGCGCCGCGCTGATCCGCTGGTCGGCGATCTCCGCGATGGTCTGCACGGTGAGGTCGTCCAGCATCGTCTGGTCGGCGCCGCCGGCCCGTGACCCGGCGTCGGTACGGACCACCAGGTCCTGCCAGCGCTCCGGCATCTGGGCGGCGATCATTCCGGTGGCCCGGACGTCGCCGGCGACCACCACCACGTCCGCGCCGACCCGGTCGGCCAACTGCACGGTCGCCGCGGTGACGTCGCCGGCGTTCTGGTGCCACGCCTCCATGGCCGCCCGCTGGTAGCGCGACTGGGACCAGCCGCCGGGCTTCGCCCGCCGCAGTGGGAACTCGTCCCGGCCGGCGACGTGCGCTCGTCGGGGCACCCCACCGGCGCTGACCGCCATCGCGTCGGCGCCGAGCCGGTCGGCGACCACACGTACCCAGGCCACCTGCTCGCCGCGCTGGGCGAGCAGCGGCATCACGTGCGGCAACGGGCCGACGTGGGCCAGGTCCCGCAGTGGCGGCGCGGACAGGTACTCGGAGAGCACCACATGGCCGTGACTGGCGAAGACCGCCAGGCCGTAGTCCCCGACCATCGGGTCATGACCTCGGACCACCCGGTCCAGCGCGGCGACGTTCGCCTCGCCCGCCCCCTGTTCGGTCAGGCTGCGCTCCAGGGCACGCCAGCGCAGGTCCAGGGCGGGGTGGGCGTCCTCCGTGTCCGCGGAGGCGTCCAGATACACCGAGCACCACGGCCCGGGACGGTCGTAGAGCGGGCGCAGGAAGGACAGCTGCATGCTCGACCCCTTTCCAGCTCGGCCCCCCGCTTACCCGGGTCGCCGGGGATGTCACCTCGCGGCCGTGAGCCCGTGACCAGGTTTCATTCACGTCGTTCAACCGAGGACGTCGATACGATCTGTGAACACAAGCGGACTCTCGGTGGTGGAGATGGACAGCGGACTCGATACCCGACGGATCGTGCACCCGACGGAACGAATCGTCACCGGGCGGTTGATCCGCCTGCTCGACGGCTACACCCGCGAGGTACGCGTCGGCCAGCCGGTGCTGGTGGCGGTGCTCGCCGCGGCGGCCTTCGCCCGGCTGCCCGCCCTGCTGCTGCGCTCGCTCTTCTCGTTCGGCGGCGGCGGCACCCGGCGCCGCTGGAAGGAGCTGAAGCAGGGCCCCGAATATCTGGTCACCCCGGTGCGGCTGCGCAACACCGCCGGGCAGCTCTGCGAGGTGGAGCTGCACGGTCACCTGCCGCAGAGCGCCCTGCACCCGGCGGACCAGGTGCAGCTCACCCTGCGCCCGCAACGCGACCCGGAGCTGCCGCCCCGGATCGAGCGGATCGTCAACCTCACCACCGGGCAGTTACTGACTCCGCGTACCGCGACGCTCTGGTCGCACCTCGGGCCGCCACTGCTGTTGCAGGCGTTCCTGGGCGCGCTGCTGCTGGCCGGCGTCGCGGCCTGCTCGGCGCTGACCTGATCCGTGCCCGGCCCGGTCGGGGCCGGGCGGTCTGACCGGTCAGGCGGGCGCAGCCCAACCGGGGCGACGGCGGGTCAGCCGACCGGGGCGGGCTCGCGCGCGGCTTGCCGGTCGACGCCGAGCATTCCCCGCCGGCGGGCCCAGCGCTCGAAGGCCAGGGTGGCGAACGGCGGCACCGCGCTGGCCAGGGCCACCGCCGTGGCCAGCAGGCTCCACCGGTGCAGCCGGGCCACGGCCAGCACCAGCAGGACGTACGCGACGAACAGGCCGCCGTGGATCGGCCCGAAGATCTTGACGCCCAGCTCGTTGTCCGGCGGGCCGTACTTGACCAGCATGCCGACCAGCAGGGCCAGCCAGGAGCAGGCCTCGGCGATCGCCGCCGCGACGAACAACCGGGTCACCTTCTCGCGCATCCGCACGCCACCACCTCTCGGGCCGCCATGCTATCGGTCTGCTCTGGCTGGGCTAACAGGGCGGGCAGTTGGGTAGGAAAGGGTCCTCAGGTCTTCCCCCGCTCGCCGACCGCGTGCGAGGTTAGGGGGACCAGCGGTGACAGGGCGGTGACCATGGGCGAGGACGTCGGCGTGCGAACCTTCAGTCGAGAGGATCGAGCCCGCTATCGCGACAAGGTCCGCCGCTGCCTGGATGTTTTCGCCGAGATGCTGCGGGAGTCCCGTTTCGACCTCGACCGGCCGATGACCGGCGTGGAGATCGAGCTGAACCTGGTCGACGAGGCGTCGAACCCGGCGATGCGCAACGCGGACGTGCTGGCGGCCATCGCCGACCCGAGCTTCCAGACCGAGCTGGGCCAGTTCAACATCGAGATCAACGTGCCGCCGCGCCGGCTGACCGGCACCGGCACGGCTGACTTCGAGGAGTACGTGCGGGCCAGCCTCAACGCCGCCGAGGTGAAGGCCCGGGCGATCGGCGCGCACATGGTCATGATCGGCATCCTGCCGACGCTGCGCCCCGAGCACCTGACCGCCGAGACGCTGTCGGCCAACCCCCGCTACCGGCTGCTCAACGAGCAGATCTTCGCGGCGCGGGGCGAGGATCTGCCGATCGCCATCAGCGGGGTGGAACGCTTGGCGGTCACCGCCGACACGATCACCCCGGAGGCGGCCTGCACCAGCACCCAGTTCCACCTCCAGGTCAGCCCGGCCCAGTTCGCCGACTACTGGAACGCCGCCCAGGCGGTGGCCGGCATCCAGGTCGCGGTCGGCGCGAACTCGCCGCTGTTCTTCGGCCGGGAGCTGTGGCGCGAGACCCGCATCCCGCTGTTCCAGCAGGCCACCGACACCCGGTCGGAAGAGATCAAAGCCCAGGGGGTACGCCCCCGGGTCTGGTTCGGCGAACGCTGGATCACCAGCGTGTTCGACCTGTTCGAGGAGAACGTGCGTTACTTCCCGGCGCTGCTGCCGGTCTGCGATCCGGAGGACCCGGCGCAGGCCCTCGCGGCCGGGGAGGTGCCCAATCTGGCCGAGTTGCGCCTGCACAACGGCACCGTCTACCGGTGGAACCGCCCGGTGTACGACGTGTCGCGGGGCCGCCCGCACCTGCGGGTGGAAAATCGGGTGCTGCCCGCCGGCCCGACCGTGCTGGACACCATCGCCAACGGCGCCTTCTACTTCGGATTGGTTCGCGCCCTCGCCGAATCGGACCGGCCACTGTGGTCGCAGATGTCGTTCAGCGCCGCCGAGGAGAACTTCACCAGCTGCGCCCGGCACGGCATCGACGCGCAGGTCTTCTGGCCCGGTCTGGGCTATCTGCCGGTCACCGAGTTGGTGTTGCGCCGGTTGCTGCCGATGGCGCATCACGGCCTGGACCGGTGGGGGCTCGACCCGGCCGAGCGTGACCGGCTCCTCGGCATCATCGAGCAGCGCTGCCTGACCAGCCGCAACGGCGCGACCTGGCAGGTGGAGACGCTGCACCGGTTGGAGTCGGCCGACCACCTGGACCGGCCGGAGGCGCTGCGCGAGGTGGTGCGGCACTACGTGGACCTGATGCACAGCAACCGCCCCGTGCACGAGTGGCCGATCCCGTAAGCCCTCCTGTGTCCCTTGTGGACCCCCACGCTTATCGAAGACTGTCGTAGGCTTTGGCGACTCGAACATCGATGATGATGGAGGGTTGCCGGTGGGCACTTCTGGAACCGACCGCGTCCCGACCCAACAGCCCGCGCAGCCGGCCCTGTCCCGTCGGCACATACTCCGAATCGGCGCGGCGGCTGCCGGTGGGGCGGCGCTCGTTGGCGCGACGGAGCCGGCGTTGGCGCAGGCCGCCGCCCCCGGTGGTGCGAAGCGGGTCCTGCGGGCGCCGGCGCTGGCACCCGGTGACCGGGTTCGGGTCGTGGCGCCCGGCAGCACCCCCGACCCCACGAACATGGCCCGCGGCATCGAGATCCTGCGGAGCTGGGGTCTGACGGTCGAGCTGGGCAGGCACGTCTTCACCAAGTACGGCTACCTCGCCGGCACCGACGCCGAGCGGCTGGCCGACCTGAACGCGGCGCTCACCGACCCGGGAATCCGTGCCGTCTTCGCCGCCCGCGGCGGTTACGGCACCCAGCGGATCGTCGACCAGATCGACGTCTCCGCTCTCCGCCGCGACCCCCGGGTGGTCGTCGGGTTCAGCGACATCACCAGCATCCACGGCAAGCTCTGGCGCGACACCGGCCTGGTCACCTTCTACGGCCCCATGGTCAACTGGAGTGACGCCCGGACCGGCCCCGAGTCGGCCGAGGCGCTGCGCAAGGCGGTGATGACCACCGAGCCCGTGACGATCACCAGGGACCCGGCCGAGACAGCGGCCTCCGTGCTGGTCCCGGGGCGGGCATCGGGGCCGCTGCTCGGCGGCTGCCTGACGTTGATCTCCACGTCGCTCGGCGCGGCGGACTCGCCGAAGTTCAACGACGCGATCCTGTTCTTCGAGGACGTGGACGAGGCTCCGTACAGCATCGACATGATGCTGACCGAGCTGCGCCGGGTGGGTGTGCTGTCCAGGGTCGCCGGGGTGGTCATCGGCCAGATCACCAACAGCGTCGGTGAACCGGGTGAGTGGGACGCGGCGGCCGTGCTGAAGGACCGCCTGTACGACCTCGGGGTGCCGGTCCTGGGCGGGCTCCGACTGGGCCATGGCAACGGGCAGCTCACCGTTCCGCTCGGTTCGCGGGCCACGATCGATGCCGCGGCGGGGACCCTGACCGTGGAGCCGGGAGTCCGTCCCCGCTAGCCGCGCGGCTCGACCTGCTCGGCGCGCCTGTCGTTGATGATGGGTGTCATGACGTCAGTGGGCGCCCAGCGGGTGCGGGATGCGAACGGCGCGACGCACACTGCGGCGGAACAGCGACTGATCGAGTCCGTCGCCCGCGGCGAGGTGCTCGACCTGGCCGGCGACGGGCCGGTCGACGAGGAAGCGATGCGCTCCTGGGGCGACGACCACGCGATCTCGGCCTCGGTCATCCGTGAGCTGGTGCGCGGCCGGCTGGTCGGCGAGCCCGACCCGCACGGCCTGCGGCTGCGCGGGGCCCGGGTCGTCGGCCGGATCGACCTGGAGAACGTCACCAGTGACCTGGCGCTGGAGTTGCGCGACTGCCTGCTGCCCGACGGCGTGAACCTTCGTAACGCCCGTCTGTCCGCGGTCGCCCTGAGCGGGTGCCGCATCGAGCAGGCGCCCGGCTCGGCGGACCCGGCAGTGGAGGCCACGCGCTGTGCGGCCTGGGCGCTCTCGCTCGACTGGAGCACGGTGAGCGCTGACAGCGTCGCCGCCACCATCCGTCTCGCTGCCGCCCGCGTCGGCACACTGGACTGCCGCGGAGCGCGGTGGAAGAACAGCACCGGTCCGGCCCTGGACGCCGACGGCCTCACCGTCGACCAGAGCGTGTTCCTGAATGACGGCTTCACCGCCACCAGCGCCAGTGCGCGCGGCACGGTCCGGCTGCTCGGCGCCCACATCGGCGGCCAGCTCAACTGCGGTGGGGCACGGCTGGAGAACACCGTCGGCCCGGCACTCAACGCCGACAACCTTCGAGCCGCCCAGGACGTGCTGCTCCGCAACGGCTTCAGCGCCAGCAGCGCCAGCGAGCAGGGCACGATCCGGCTCATCGGCGCGCACATCGGGTCGCTGAGCGCGCGCGGTGCGCGGCTCACGAACGCCGCCGGCCCGGTCCTCGACGCCGACGGCGTCACCATCGACCGGGACCTGGCCCTGGATCGTGACTTCACCGCCCGCAGCGCCAGTGAGTGGGGCGGCGTCTGCCTGGCCGGCGCCCACATCGGTGGGCTTCTGGCCTGCGGTGGGGCGCAACTGGAGAACACGGTCGGTCCCGCCCTCGACCTGAACGGCCTTCGGGTCGACCAGGACGTGCTCCTGGATGACGGGTTCAGTGCCACCAGCGGCGGTGACGAGGTGGTGGTGCTGGTGCTGGCCGGAACCAGGGTCGGCGGTGCTCTCCGCCTCGACATGGATAGGGTGGTCCGTACGACACCGGGCCCGCTTGTCGAGGTGGAGGGGCTCACCTACAGCGGGCAGCCGCGGCCGGCGTCACTGCGGCGCTGGCTGACCCTGCTGCGCGAGGACACGCCCCGTTACAGCGCCCAGCCCTACCAGCAGCTCGCCGCCGCCTACCGGGCCGCCGGCCATGACCGCGACGCCCGCACCATCCTCATCGCCCAACGCCGTGACCAGCTCCAGCGCGCCGGGCTGAGCGCCGCCGAACGCGCCTGGGGTCGCCTCATCGGGATCACCCTCGGCTACGGTTACCAGCCCTGGCGCGCCCTGCTCCTGCTCCTCGCCACACTGGCGATCGCCGTCGCGCTCAGCGTCGTCGGCGGCCACCACGGCGGCCTCGCGCAGAAGACGGTGGCCAGCGGAGCTGCCGCCGCCTGCACGAGCATCGACCAGATCGGTGTCGGCCTCGACCTCGGCGCCCCACTGCTCAGGACCGGTGCCCGGGATCGCTGCCAACCGACCGACACCGCTGCCGGTCAGACCCTCACCATCGCCGGCTGGATCCTGCAACTGCTCGCCTGGAGCTTCGCCACCCTCTTCATCGCGGGCTTCACCAGCGCGGTCCGCAAGACCTGACCCCACGCTGACCTGCCCGCGCCGGTTGCGGCGGGGGCGTGCTCAGCCGCGCGGGGTGGGAACACCGAAGAGATCGATGATGCCGGCGGGAAGCTGGGCGAGCAGGTCGTGACGCTCGTCGTCGTTGAGCGCCTCGGCGACGGTCCGCAACACCGCCTGGGCGTGTAGACGCACCTGGTCCGCATCCGCGACCTGCTCCCGGTCGCCAACGTGCTTCAGGAAATCACCGATGTCCCACCGGCGGCCCTGCGGATTACGGGTGACCGACGTGTCCAGCCGATCCGGTAGCTGTGCCGCCAGGTTGTCGGCTTCCTTTCCGGCGAGCCGTTCGCCGAGCACCGACAGAACGGCCTGTACGGACCGCACGGCCTCGTTCTCCCCGAGGCCCGCGCGCCGCCGTACCGTGGCGATCATCTGCTCGTACTCCATGACCCGCTCCTTCCGTCTCCTCGACCGGCCGTCAGGCCCTGCCGGCGGACGAACGGGGCGAGTTCCCCGGCTCCCTGGCCGCAAACGGGGTCACACGCGGATCCGGACTCCCTGCCATCGGTGGGCGGGGCCTCGCAAAACGTGCCAGTCACGTCAGTCGGGTTGCCAGCTGAGCCCCCGCGTCAGCCTCCGGTCGGCGCGCCCCACGGGGACGGATCGTCGCGCAACCGGCTGTAGAGATAGCCGTCGCGCCACTGACCGGCCCGAAACTCGCTGGCCCGGATGACGCCCTCAAGCTGGAAGCCGGCCTTCTCCAGTGCCCGCTGCTCGGCCACGTTCTCTGGATGGGTGCCGGCCTGGATGCGCTGCGCCGGGCTGTGCTGGAAGAGGTAGTCGCAGAGCAACGCCTGGGCGCGCCAGCCGATGCCCCGACCGCGCCAGGGCGGCAGCAGGACGATGCCGATCTCCCAGTACGACGCCCGTCCGGCATAACGTCCGGAGCGGTAGCTGACGAGGCCGGCGGCAGCCCGTTCCTGTTCGACCTCGACGACGAGCCGCCCGTCGTCCTCACCGAGGTAGCCGTCGACGGCGAACCGCCGCGCCGGCGCCCCAGCATCCCGGAAGCCGGCCCAGTCCAACCCGATCAGGCCCGGCTCGGTGCAGAACCGACGGAATATCGCCAGGTCGGGCTCGGCAACCGGCCGCAGCCGGACGGTGAGGTCGGCCGAGACCGGCATCGAGGTGTCACCACTCTCCATGACGACACGCTAGCTGCCGGGCAACGGAAAACGCGCCCGGCGACCGCCTGGCCGAAACGGTGACGGCCGAGACCGGTAACGGCCGAGACGGCGACCGGCTCCTTTGGAGCTGCCGGCAGAGCTGCCACCCGGTCAGACCTTGAGCAGCACCTTCGTACAGTCGTTCTGCTTCTTTTGGAAGATCTTGTAGCCCTTCGGGGCGTCGCGCAGCGGCATCCGGTGGCTGACGATGAAGCTCGGGTCGATCTCGCCGCGCTGGATGCGCTCCAAAAGCGGTCGGGTGTAGCGCTGGACGTGGCACTGACCGGTCCGCATGATCAGCGACCGGTTCATGAACGCGCCCATCGGGAACTTGTCGACGAAGCCGCCGTACGCGCCGATGACCGAGACCACCCCGCCGGAGCGGCAGGCCAGGATCGCCTGCCGCAGTGCGAACGGCCGTTCCGTCTCGACCCGCGCCACCTGCTTGGCCCGGTCGTACGCGTACATGGCGGCGTTGCCGTGGTGGCCCTCCAGGCCCACCGCGTCGATGCACGCGTCGGGGCCCCGGCCGGCGGTCATCTCGTTGAGGGTGTCCAGCACGTCGACTTCCTCGTAGTTGATCGTCTCGGCGTCGATGTGCTCCTCGGCCAGCCGCAGCCGGTACGGGAACCGGTCGATGACGATCACCCGCTCCGCGCCGAGCAGCCGGGCGCTGGCCGCGGCGAGGAGCCCGACCGGCCCGGCGCCCCAGACCGCGATCACCTGCCCGGGCTTGATGTCGCACATCTCGGCGCCCATGTAGCCGGTGGGGAACACGTCGGCCAGCAAGACCGCCTGGTCGTCGCTGATCTCGGCGGGCACCTTGACCGGGCCGACGTCGGCGAACGGCACCCGGGCGTACTCGGCCTGGCCGCCGGCGTAGCCGCCGAGCAGGTGGGAGTAGCCGAAGATGCCGGCCGGCGAGTGCCCCATGATCTTTTCGGCGATGCCGGCGTTCGGGTTGGAGTTCTCGCAGACCGAGTAGAGGCCGCGCTGGCAGGACGAGCAGTGCCCGCAGGCGATCGGGAAGGGCACCACCACCCGGTCGCCGGGGGCGAGGTTGCGGACCTGCGGGCCGACCTCCACCACCTCGCCCATGAACTCGTGGCCGAGGATGTCGCCCTTGCGCATGGCGGGGATGTAGCCGTGGTAGAGGTGCAGGTCGGAGCCGCAGATCGCGGTGGTGCTGATCCGGACGATCGCGTCCCGGGCGTTCATGATCTTCGGGTCGGGCACGTCGATGACCTTGACCCTGTCGGTGCCCATCCAGGCGGTGGCCTTCATTCTCGGTCCCTTTCGGAGAGCTCGGGCGGTCAGCGGCGGGACGCCGGCAGCGGCTGGGCGGGGCGCTGCATGGCCTGTTGGCGTACGGAGATGCCGTTGGGGCTGCCATCGGAGCGGACGACCTCGCCGGTCTCCAGCACCTGCTTGAACCGGCGCAGGTCGTCACGGACCTGCTGCTCGGGTTCCTCACCGAGGAGCTTCGCCACCGCTCTGCCGACCGCGCCGGCCGGCGGCGCGTAGCGCAACTCCACCCGCACCTCGGTGCCCCGGTCGCCGGGCGCGGGCACGAACCGGACCCGGCCGGCGTTCGGCACCCGGGTCCCCGGCAGCGAACGCCAGGTGATCGACTTGTTCGGCTGGTCGTCGATGATCTCGGCGTCCCACTCGACGCGGTGCCCGGCCGGACCACGGGCGATCCAGTGTGAGCGGCGCAGGTCGTCGGCGCGTACGGACTCCAGGTGGGCCATGAACCGGGGCAGGTTCTCCAGGTCCCGCCAGAACCGGTACGCCTCGGCGGGCGACCGGTTCACCGTCACCGCGACCTGCATCCGGATCACCCGGGCGCGGGCCCGTCCAGCCCGGCTGACGCGTACGGCGGCGAGCACGTCGACGGCGGTGATGCCGGCGATGGCGAGGGTGGTCAGCGCGACCCGGCGGCGGCGTTCCCCGCCGCGGTCGGCGAGGGCCCGACCGAGCAGGGTGAGGTCCATCGCGTCGCCGGCCACCCGACTCCAGGCCCAGCCGGCCGGGCGGCGGCCGCTGAGCAGGCCGGCGGCGCTGCCCAACTCCCGCAGGCCGATGGCCGGAAGCGCGGCCCGAGCGGTCGGGGCGTCGTCCACCCCCGTCAGCCTCGCGATGGGTCCGGGCGCGACCAGCGCACCCACTCCCAGGGCCAGGCTCAGCAGGCCGAGCGTGCTCGGCAGCGTCGCCGGCACCGGCCCGTCCAGCTCCGGCAGGAGCACAGTGTCGACATGACTCATGTCCGGTCCCTTCCGGTGGGGCGTCGCCGCCGGTCCGCCGGCGGAGGCGGCGGTTGTCCGCCCCCGTGACGCTATGTCGTAGAGGTGCCGTATGCGCCAGGTTCGGGCAGAACGTGCGATGCGGGCTGCGGGGACGGCAACGCGGCGGCGACGGCCCGCGACCACCTGGACCCGCTTCTCGCTCGCACCCTGAACAACGGGCACCGTGCGGCGTTAGGAGTGACCCGCAGCGGGTAGCCGGCATCCGCTCTGACCAGCACCCGAGGAGGTGGCATGTCGGCGACCAGCGCCTTCTTCGAGCGGTTGACGGTCGCCGGCCAGGATCCGCGGTTCAGCAACATCTGTGGGAGCGTGCGATTCGACATCCGCGACGGCGGCCACGTGGAGCAGTGGATGCTGGACATCGATCATGGCCAGATGCGGGTGACCCGCAGCGGTGGCCCGGCCACCACGGTGATCCAGGTGTCCGCGCAGCTCGCGGAGGCAATGGCGCGGGGCGAGGTGAACGGGCTGGCGGCGATCACCCGGGGGGAGATCATGGTCGACGGCGATCTCGCCCTGGCCTTGCGCATCGGGCGGCTGTTTCCGCGAGAGCCCGGACGGCTTCAACGCAATGACCCCGACGATGGACGTCACCGATGAGGGACATCGCGGGCACCGCGGCGTGCATCGACGGGAACACCTTCATGGTGTCCGACGCCAGTGGCGACGTGGAGTCGTCCCCGAGCACCCCGGTCGGTCTCTTCGCGGCCGACACGCGCTTCCTGTCCCGCTGGCGGCTCACCGTCAACGGCGAGTGCATGACCGCGCTGTCGGTGGACGACAGCCAGTACTTCGAGGTCACGTTCTTCGTGGTGCCGGGTGCGGCGGTGGACTACGTGGAGGCCGACGTGTCGGCCATTCGGCGCCGGCGCATCGGCCCGGACCTCATCGAGTCGCTGACGATCTTCAACTACGGCGAGCGGGATATGACGCTCGACGTGCGCCTGGAGGTGGCGGCCGACTTCGCCGACATCTTCGAGATCAAGTTCGACATCGGTGACAAGACCGGCGCGTACTACACCCACGTCGGCGCGGACGAGTTGCGCCTGGGCTACCGGCGCGGCACCTACCGACGTGAGGTCGTCGTGTCGGCGAGTGAGCCGGCGGAGTTCGACCCGGACGGCCTTCGGTTCGCGGTCCGGCTGCGCCCCGGGCAGCAGTGGTCCACCCGGTTACAGGCCGCCATGCTGGCGCTGCGCCCGGACGGCGTCGACCTGCGCGAAGCCCTGCGCGCCCTTCGGCCGGACGAATCCACCCTGCCCACGAGCGTGCAGGCCTGGGTCGCGGCGGCTCCGACCCTGGACACCGACAGCGTCGCCCTCCAACAGGTCTACAACCGCAGCCTGGTGGACCTGGCGGCGCTGCGCTTCGCCCCGCTCTCGCTCAGCGGTGCGAGCGTGCCCGCGGCCGGGTTGCCCTGGTTCATGACGCTGTTCGGTCGCGACAGCCTGTTGACCTGCTTGCAGACCCTGCCCGTCACCCCGTCGTTGACCCCACCGACACTGCGGATCCTCGCGTCGCTGCAGGGCGCCCGCACCGACGACGTGTTGGAGGAGGACCCGGGCCGGATCCTGCACGAGTTGCGCTACGGGGAGTCGGCCGCGTTCGAGGAGCAGCCCCACTCCCCCTACTACGGCACGGTGGACGCCTCACCGCTGTTCGTGGTGCTGCTCGACGAGTACGAACGCTGGAGCGGCGACACCGCGCTGGTGACGGAGTTGGAGCAGGAGGCTCGCGCCGCCCTGGCCTGGATCGACCTGTACGCGGACCTGACCTCCACCGGCTACGTCTGGTACCAGCGACGCAACCGCGCCACCGGCCTGGACAACCAGTGTTGGAAGGACTCCTGGGACAGCATCTCCTACGCCGACGGCCGGCTGCCGGGCTTCCCGAGGGCCACCTGCGAAACCCAGGGGTACGCCTACGACGCCAAGATCCGAGGGGCACGGCTGGCCCGTACCGTCTGGGGTGACCCTGCCTACGCCGAGCGGCTGGAGAGGGAGGCAGCGGCCCTGTACGACCGGTTCAACCGGGACTTCTGGCTTGAGGACCGCGGCTTCTACGCCCTCGCGCTCGACCACGACGGCACCCCCGTGGACAGCCTGTCGTCCAACATCGGGCACCTGTTGTGGAGCGGCATCGTGCCACCGGAGCGGGCTGCCCGGGTGGTCGAGCACCTGATGGGTCCGGCGCTCTTCTCCGGGTGGGGTGTGCGGACGTTCGCCGAGGGGCAACGGCGTTACAACCCGCTCGGCTACCACAACGGCACGGTCTGGCCGTTCGACAACTCGTTCATCGCCTGGGGTCTACGCCGTTACGGGTTCAGCAACGAGGCGGCCCGCATCGCCGAGGGCATCCTCTCCGCCGCCACCTACTTCGAAGGTCGGCTACCCGAGGCGTTCGGTGGGTTCGACCGCAACACCACCCGGTTTCCGATCCGGTACCCGACCGCCGGCAGTCCGCAGGCCTGGTCCAGCGGCGCCTCCATGCTGCTGATCCGCACCATGCTCGGTATCAACCCGCACGATGACCACCTGGCCGTGGACCCGGCGCTGCCGGCCACCTTCGGGCGGATCGCGCTCCTGGACATCCCCGGCCGTTGGGGTAAGCGCGACGCGTTCGCCCGCCAACGCCCCGACCAGCTCTAGCGACACTGAGGAATTCGACCGCAATTCGTTACGCAAAACTCGTAATCAGTGAACCGGAACGCGGCGACCGGACTTAAAAGAAACTTAAGACTGTGCGAGCGAAAAACTGTCATTCCGAGGCGACGCGCTGGCTGCCAGGGCATGCGCCGAACGGCCTCCTTAATTCTTTCCCCGCGAGTTGATGCAGGCCCCTGACGTGCACATACTTCCTTCGTCAGGAGCTTTGTCACCGACTCGAAGGAAATCACTGGTAATGCGGACTCCCCCCGCGCATGTCGCGCCGCCGGACCGGGCGCGAAAGCGTCGTCGCCTCGCCCGCATCACGCTCGCCTCCGCGGTCGTCGCCGCGCTGGCCGGCAGTGGCATCTACATCGCCGGCGCCCAGGCCGAAGAGGTCGCCGTGCCCGGCCGGGTGCAGGCCGAGACCTTCGCGGCGCAGTCCGGTGCGCAGACCGAGGGCACCGGCGACGCCGACGGCGGCCGGAACGTCGGCTGGCTGGCCAGCGGCGACTGGCTGCGCTACGACGGTGTGTCGCTAACCGGCGTCGACCTGACGGCCCGGGTCGCCTCGCAGAACGCCGTCGGCGGCACGGTCGAGTTGCGCCTCGGCGCGCAGAACGGTCAACTGCTGGCCGGCTTCCCGATCGCCCAGACCGGTGGCTGGCAGAAGTGGAAGACCGTCACCGCGACGGCGTCCGCCGTGCCGGCGGGCCCGCAGACCGTCTTCGCCGTCATGAAGAGCACCTCGACGTCGGACTTCGTGAACCTGAACTGGTTCACGTTCGGCCCCGTGACGGGCACGCCGGGCACGCCGGGCACGCCGAGCACGTCGGCCGCCCCGGTCCCTTCGGCCACGCCGAGTTCCACCGCGTCCGCGTCCCCGTCGACGTCCGTCCCGCCGAGCGCGCCGGCCGGCGGCTGGGTGCCGGTCGACCAGGCCAAGTGGAGCAGGGAACTGGCCGCCTTCAACGCCATCACGCCGAAGGCGGTGCCGCCGGGCACCACCCGGGTTCCCGAGTTCCACACCGACTGCGGCGTCGCGAACTCCGCCCCGGACGACCCGATCGTCCTGCCTGGTCTCTCGGGCGCCTCCCACATGCACACCTTCTTCGGCCCGAAGATCGACGCCTTCACCACGACGGACAAGCTGTTCTCCGCGCCGAACACCTGCAACGCCCCGGGGGACAAGAGCGCCTACTGGACGCCGGAGCTGCGCAAGGACGGCAAGGCCGTGCCGATCAAGAGCATGCGCATCTACTACGGCTCGCGGGTCAAGGACCCGTCGACCGTCAAGCCCTTCCCGCCGGGCCTGGTGGTGGTCGAAGGCGACGCCAAGCGGCAGGTCGACACTCCGAAGAACGCCGGTAGCAACCAGTTCTGGTGCGCGGGCAGCGCCGAGATCGGCCGCAGCGCCGACGGCAACTGGCCGAGGTGCGCCCCCGGCGGCAACCTGATCTTCCAGCTCGTGTTCAAGGACTGCTGGGACGGCAAGAACATCGACTCACCCGATCACAAGTCGCACATGGGCGACCCGGTGAACGGCGTCTGCACCGGCAAGTACCCGGTGGCCGTGCCGGACCTCTCCTTCATGGTCAACTATGAGTCGCTGGGCGGTGACGGCCTCAGCCTCTCCTCCGGCAAGCCGTCATCGATGCACGGCGACTTCATGAACGCCTGGGAGCCGGAGCGTCTCGGTGACCTGGTGAAGTCCTGCCTCAACCAGAACGCCAAGTGCGGCGTCGACACGACCTTCGCCGGCGGCTGATCGCCGCCTCCGTTTGCGACGGACGGCCCCCACGCGTGAGCGTGGGGGCCGTCCGTCATCACACCCGACCTGATCAGGCCGCGATGGTCAGAGAACCACGCTGACCCCGGTGGCCTTGCACGCGGCGCTGACGTCCTTGCCGGCCTTCTCGAAGGCCGGGTTGTCGGCGGCGGTCGCCGGGTCCGCCGCCGCCGCGGCCTTGGCCGCTTCGGCGCCGAAGGTCCGCACGGCATCGGCCAGCTTGCCGTCGCCGGTCGCGGCGGCCGCGGTCACCTTCTGCTCCAGCCCGGTCAGGATCTTCTTGAAGTCCGCCGCCGACGCCTCGCCGGTCGTGACGACCTTCACCATCTCGGCCCGCATCTCGTCGCTGGCCTTCTTCACCGCCTCGCAGAGCTGCTTGTCGGTCGCCGCGCCCCCCGCGGGTGACGAGGCGGGCGTGGCGGCGGCGGAGGTGGCCACCGCGGACGGGGCCGCGGACGTGGCAGCGGGCGTGGTGGGTCCGGCGGTGGTCGCCTTGTCACTGTCGCCACAGGCGGCGAGGGCAGTAGTAACGGTAAGGATCAACATGACGGAAGCAAGACGGGAAGATTTCACGGACGCGGACGATAGCCGAAGTCCAAACGATGATCAATTCGCGCGACGCCTCACCGATTCGGGCCAGCTCCACAGGGTGTGGTCATGGTGAACCTTCGTCGCGGAGGGCGAGAATGGAGGTCGCCGTCAGTGCGACGGCGCGGTCCTCGTCGTGCGACAGGTCCGTGAGGGCGCGTGCGGCGACGCTCCCCGGGATGTCCGCCAACGCCTCGGTCAGCCGTCTCCGTGCAGACGGTGCGACGCCGCTCTGCCCGAGGCAGGCCACGAGCCGGGTCGTGATCTGGTCTGCCAGCGCGGGATCGGCCGCCAGCAGGCTCAACGCGTCGGCGGCGTCGACGTCCTTGGTCTCCTCGACGACCATGCCGATCAACGTGGGAATGGCGTCCGCCACTCCGCGTACCCCGAGTGCCAGAGCCGCGTACCCGCGGACCACGAGGTCGGGGTGCGCGAGGGCGTCCCGCAGCACATCGGTCGCCGCAGCGTGCGGAATCTCGGCGACGCACTGCACGGCACGCCTGCGTACCTCGGCTTCTGGCGAGCCGAGGCCCTCGGCCAGCAGCGCCACCCCGCCGTCGCCGGACTGCGCCAGCGCCCAGCGCAGGGCTCCGGCGACGTTCGGGTCCGACTCGCTCAGCACCGCCTCGACAAGTGCCTCCACCGGCACCGGACGCTCACCGGCCGAGGACAGGGCGGCGCGCTGGCGGCTGCCCGCGCTCTCCGACCCCAGTGCCCGCAAGAGCGTGACGACCTGAAGGACGTCCTCCCAGTCGGCGGGGTCCGCGGCACCGATCCGGCGGAGTCGGGTGAGCAGCTCCGTCTCGTCCGCGATGCGGAGTCGCGTCCGCCGGATGAGGTCGTCGACGAGTTCGGCGGGTGTGAAGCCGGGATCGTCGAGCGCGCGGCGCACGTCGCGTAGCGACAAACCCAACGACCGCAGGCTCTCGACGTGGAAGATCAGCCGGATGTCTCCGCTGGTGTACTCGCGATAGCCGGAACCGGTGCGACCGGTGGGCCGGATCAGCCCCAGCGCCTCGTAATGCCTGAGCATGCGGGCGCTGACGCCGGACCGTCGCGCCACCTCACCGATCAACACCTGGCGTCATCCCTTCTCTCCCGTCGGGCCGAGGGCGACGACGCGCTTCGCCGCCTCGATCGCGAACTCGAATCCGGCATCCGGATCCTGCATCAGCCGTTGTGTGGCGACCGCGTGCGCGCGTACACGTGGGTCGAGATCCGCCATCGCGGCGCGCAGGATCGGCATGACCACCTGGCCGAGCGCTATGAGCGCCCGGCTGAGGCTCAACTGCGTCTCCCGCCCGCCCCGCCCGAACTGTGTCGACAACACCATGGCCAACTCGGGCTCGCCGCCGGGGGGTACGAGCACGACCGCTGCGCGCCAGGCGCTTCGCGCCACCTCGTCGTCGGCGTCGGTCAGCAGCGCCCTGGTGATCGCCGGCCAGCCTCGCCGGTCCCCGATCTTGGACAGCGTGTGCAACGCCTGACTTCGGGCCTGCGCACGCTCCGAGCGGAGCTCGTCGGTGAGCTTCGCGACGGTCAGTTCGGGTGGGTGGCGCAGGAGTGCCCAGGTGAGCATCTCGCGTACGGAGAACTCGGGCTCGACCGCGCAGCGCTCGATGAGCGTGTCGATGAGCTGCGGGTCAGGGGTCGTGCCGACCGTCAGTGCCGCGCGCAGCCGCACCGACGAGTCGCTGTTCTCCAGCCCGCGGAGAACCCTCATCGCGTTCATGTCCTGTTTCGGCGTGGTCATCGGAATCACCCCTTCCGCCCCAGTGAAGACCTTGTCACTGTGTCAAGGTCAACACCCGTCCATGCTGTTGCTCGCGGCGGCGAAGGAGCAGGGGCGATTCACCGTCGCCTGCTGACCACCAGAGGGCGAAAACCACTGTGGACGGCGGCCTGGTAGGAAGAGCGAATCGCCTACCCTCAGGGAGATGATCGTGGCACGTTCCCACCTGTCCCGCCGTTCGCTGCTGACCGCCGGCGGCGCCGCCGCCGTGGCGCTCGGCGCGGCCGCGGCCAGCCCGTCCGCCGCTACCGCCGCACCAGCCGACAACCCGGTCGATACGCCGGCGGAGGCGCTGCGTCGGCTGCAGGCTGGCAACCGGCGGTTCACCTCCGGTCACGGCCGGCACCCGCACCAGAGCCTGGCCGACCTGCACCGGCTCGCCGCCGGCCAGCACCCGTTCGCCATCACCGTCGGCTGCGCCGACTCCCGGGTGGCCCCCGAGGTGCTCTTCGACCAGGGGCTCGGTGACCTGTTCGACAACCGGGTGGCCGGCAACATCGTCGACGACCTGCTGCTCGGCAGCGTCGAGTTCGCGGTGGAGGAGTTCGGCAGCCTGCTGATCGTCGTCCTCGGCCACGAACGCTGCGGCGCGATCACCGCCACCATCGACGCCATCCACACCGGCGGCACGGCACCCGGGCACATCGGCACCATCGTGGACGCCCTGCGCCCGGTCGTCGAGCCGGTGCTGGACCAGCCCGGCGACCCGGTGGAGAACGGTGTGCGCGCCAACATCGCCGCACAGGTGCGGGCGCTCAGCGCGCGCAGCACCATCATCGCCGAGAAGGTGCACGAGGGCGCGCTGCGCGTGGTGGGCGCCCGCTACGACCTGGACAACGGGCAGGTCTCGCTGGTGGCCTGAGCCCGTCACCCGATCCTGGGCATCCCGGGCGGCGACGCTGGTCGGTCATCCACTGACAACCGACCAGCGTCGCCGGTCCCGGGTGCGGCGGTAGTAGGACCACCCGGCCAGTGGCAACGCGACCGTCCAGGCCAGCAGGAGCGGGAGGCCGATGAGAACGCCGGTCGGGGTGAAGATGTCCTCCGCGCTCGACTCCGCCAGTTCCGCGGTGAACTGCCAGGGCAGGGTCGCCGAGTAGCCGATCATCAGGGCGGATCCCAGCACCGTCGGCGTCAGCGGCAACCACGGTGGCACCCGACGTCCGCGCAGCCACGGCACCCACCAGGGGAAGACCACACCCCAGTCCTTGATGAGTCCCAACGCCAGGAGGCCACCGAGCCCGGCGAGGACGCACAGCAGACCCAGGTAGAACGCGCCGGCCGGCAGGCCCAGGAAACCGTCGACCGGGTGGTCCCCCACCCCGGGCCCGCGACCGTGGTACCACTCGCGGAACGGACCGGGATTGGCGAACAGCGGGATGCCGAGGATCCACGGCACGTGCAGCGGGATGAACCCCAGCACGGGGGCGATCCACGCCACGTGACCGGCTCGGCGGGCCCATGGCGGCGGTGGCGGGGTGGGCATGCTCTTTGTGCCTGGTGTTCGAGTCACGGCGTCGTCTCCTCAGCGGTGGGCGTTGGCACATCCGAGATCACCGTGGCCGACCGGCGAGGCGAGCGGATCGCCGCGCGGAGGGAACGGCCTCCCCTCGTCCGGGGATGGCGTCTATTCGTCACGACAGCGCGTGTGACGAAAACACTTCCCGGCGGCGGGCCATGCTCCCGAGGCTGGACACCATGAACGTGACCCGACTCGACCGACCGGGCGACGGCCGTCCACAGCCCTCGTACGGGGGCGCCTCCGCCCGTATCACCGTCGTGGACGCCCTGCGGGGCAGCGCGCTGCTGCTCATCCTGCTGGCGGCATCGCCGTCGTGGTCGGGCTCGCCGCGGTCCTCGGCGCCACGCTGGTTCCGGACGAGGCTGCCGCGGTCGACGCCGGCGCGCGTTCGACGCTGGCGCTCGGCGGTGGCCTCGGTGACGTCGTCCTGGAGCACCTGCGGTCGATGCCGGCGATGGTCGGCGGCCTCGCCGTGCAGGGGCCCCTGGCGTTCGCGGCGTTCCTCGTCGGCCTCGCCGCCGGCCGACACCGACTTCTCGCCGCCGTGCCCGCCCACGAGGACCTGCTGCGCCGGTGCGAACGGGTGGGGTATCCGATCGGTCTGGCCGGCGCCGTCGTATTCACCGTCGGTGGTGGTACGGCGAACCTGACCGGGCTGATGGTCAGCATCGTCACCGCGCCGCTCCTGGCCGCGGCCTACGCCGCGACCCTGCTGCGCCTGTTCACGCGGCGATCTCGTGTCGCGGACGCGTTCGCGCCGGCCGGGCGGATGGCCCTGACGAACTACCTGGCCCAGTCGCTCGTGTGCGTGCTCGTCTTCACCGGTGTCGGGTGGGGTCTGGTCGGCCGCACCTCGCCGGCACAGACACTGCTGATCGCGCTGGTGATCTTCGCGTTCCAGTTGGTGGCCAGCGCGTGGTGGCTGCGGCGGTTCCGGTACGGCCCCGTCGAATGGGCGCTGCGCGCCTGGACCCACCGGGAGCGCCGCCGCAACTAGGGTGCTGACATGGTCGATCGGCACCAGGTGATGAACTTCCGGGTCCGTGCCCAGCAGCTCGACCGGGCCGAGGGCACGCTCGCCGACACCGCCGTCCTGGACCTCGGGGTGCAGAACACCGGTCCGGACGGCGCCCGGTGGGCGCTGGCGGTACGCGGGGTCGACGTGACCGCGTTGTCCGACACGGATCTGGTCCTGCTGTGGACCGTGCGGGGCGCACCCCACCTCTACCGCCGGGCCGACGTGGCGAAGGTGGCGGCCGCGGTCGAACCCTTCTCCGAGGCCGACGCGGGCAAGCGCATCTACGACGCCGCGAAGCCGTTGAAGGCCGCTGGCATCGACAACCTCACGGCCCTGGACGAGATCGCCGACCGGATGCGGACCGTCGTCAGCACGCCGACGGTCAAGGGGGACGTTTCCGGGCGCCTGGCCACCATGCTGCCCGAGCCGTATCTGCGGTTCTGCCGACCGTGTAACGCCACGCACCTCTACGAGATGCCGTTCCGGCTCGCCGCCATACGGGCCGGACTGGAGTTGCAGCTCGACACCTCACCTCCGGTCCTGCGGCGCATCACCGGGTTCCGGAAGTCGGCCGCCGCGGGTGACCGGTTCGACCTCATCCGCGCGTACCTTCGCCTGCTCGGCCCGGCGACCCCGAAACAGGTGGCCGACTACCTCGACGCCCCGGTGAAGGACGTGAAGGCGCACTGGCCCGACGATGTGATCGAGGTGACGGTCGACCGCGAGGTGCGTTCACTGCTGGCCGCCGACGAGGAGGCGCTGGAGTCGGCCGACGGCAGGGGCACCCGCCTGCTCGGCCCGTTCGACCTGTTCCTGCAGGCCAAGGACCGGGCGACGCTGGTGCCGGACGCCGCCCACGCCAAGGAGCTGTGGCCGGTGTTGGGTCGCCCCGGCGCGGTCCTGGTCGACGGCGAACTGGTCGGCACCTGGCGCCCCCGCAAGTCCGGCAAGGCGTTCACGGTCGCCGTCCAGCCGTGGCACCGACTGTCGGACGCCACGCGTAAGGCCGTCACCGCGCAGGCCGAACACCTCGCCGCGTACCGCTCCGTCTCCCTCAGCGGCGTCGACTTCGGCAGCTAGCCGTCAACGACGCTCACTCCACCGCCCACGCGATGGCGGGCGGGTGCACCCGAGCGCAGATCGGCTCACCGGCGGCATCGGTCAACCCGACCCGGCCGACAAGCGTTCCGTTGCCCTCGTGGGCGGCGCGCAGCAGGTCGGTCGGTACGTCGGTGAACATCAGCTTCGCTCGTCGGAACATGGCGAACCCGTCCTGGGTCACCGCACCCCAGCTCAGATACAAAAATCGTGCCCCGGGACGGCCGTGCACCCAGGGGCCGCCGACGTCGAGCGCTCCGTCGATCTCGCGGCTGGACACTTCGAAGGACCAGGTGGCGCTGGCCGCGTCGGCCGGCACCTGATCGACCACCTCGGCCTTGCGCTGAACCCCGACGTGCACGTTGCCCAACCGCACGGCGTCGGCCTCCGCACCGGGACGCTGACCTGGGAAATCGGTGCCGTCGATCCGGATCCGCATGCCGCCGACTCTAGTCAATCGGCCGGTTGCGCGGCGGTGTCGTCCTCGCCGTACTCGCCGCGGATGGGCAGGTAGTAGGCGGGCAGGAACGCGGCGATGATGGCGACGCCGGCGATCGGCACGAACGCGCCGACGAGGATCCCGCCGCCGATCCAGACCAGCGCGAGCGCGAATCGGCGACCGATGGCCCGAGCGCCGACGGGACCGAGGCCGCGGTCCAGCAGTTTGGCGCGGCGGAGGTGGGCCCACACGATGTTGAAGAGGGCCGCCGCCGTCCACAGTGTGCCGCCGTAGACCACGACCGACGCGCGCAGCCCCTGCTCAGCCCGCAACGCGTCGGCGAGCAGCGACGTGGAGAACGGCAGGAACGCGATGACCATCAGAAGCAGCGTGTTGAGGAACAGGACCCCTCGGTCGACGTGCCGGACGCGGTCGAACATGACGTGGTGGTTCACCCACACCTGCCCGATGAGCAGGAAGCTCAGCGTGTACGCCAGGTACGACGGCCACAGTGCACCGAGCCCCTGGACGAGGTGCCCGAAGTCGTGGGGCGGTTGGATCTCCAGCACGAGAAGCGTCACGGCGATCGCGAAGACACCGTCGCTGAAGGCCAGCAGCCGGCCCGGACTGCGGGTGAGCCGTGAAGTTTCCCTTTTGGGAGGCACGCAGCGAATTATGCTATATGTCGGCTTTCATTATCGGCAACGCTGGCGGCTGTCTTACGCAGGTAGGTCTCGGCCAACTGGCGAAGGTGCGTACGGTCGAAGCTGTCCCCGTGGCCGGGGTGGACGACGGACACGTCGAGGTCGACGAGGAATTGCATGCTTCGCCGGTACGCGGCCACGTCGGAGTTCGGCAGATCGTCGATCAGGGCGCCCTCGTAGATGATGTCGCCCGAGTACAGGGTCCCGGTGCGTTCCTCCAGCAGGGCGATGCTTCCCGGCGTGTGGCCGGGAAGGTGCAGCACGGTCAGCACTCGCCCGCCGAGGTCGACCCGCTCACCGTCGTCGAGCAGGAGGGTCAGGGTCATGGGTTCGACGCGGTAGGCGGCGGGGTCGTAGCCGGGATCGGGCAGCACGTCGATCATGAGCTCCGGGACGGCTTCACCGGCGGCGTCGATCCCCAGCCTGTCGAAGAGTTCCGCGCCGTACAGGCTCGCCGGTACGCCCGCCGCAAGGATCCCCGCCTCGGCGGGGTGGGCGGCCCGGTCACCGAACTCCGGTGCCCCACCGACGTGATCCAGGTGCGCGTGGGTGAGCACGACCAGCGGATCGCGGTCGAACAGGCCCGGAATCGCCTCCCGCACGGGGACGACGCCCAGCCCGGCGTCGATCACGATGTCTCGATCGTTGCCCCGCAGCCACCAGAAGTTCGCCGACAGCAGTTCGTTGACGTGCGGTTCCGAGATCCGGACGACGTCGCCGTCCACTTCGACCCGCCTGTACCAGTCGACCATGTCCGAAAGTGTGCCAGCGCGGCGATGCCGCTTCGACCCCGAGAATCACGCTCCGGGGCAGGGAAGCCACTCAGATGATCGCGAAGAGACGGTCAGCGGGGTCCACGACGGCGGCCAGCACCGCGCCGGACACGAGGGCCGGGTCGGTCGCGCGGATCGCGTCCGCCTCGAAGGTGGCGAACCCCGGCCCGCTGATGCGCAGGTGGAGTTTCAGCTCGGGATTCTCTCCAGCCAGGTGGTTCGCCACCGCGAGGATCTCCGCCGTCGCGGCGACACCGGCGGCGGACAGTCGACGCGCGTCGCGACGTGAGCGGCCCACCACCTGCCAGCCGAAGACGCCGAAGCCGACACCGATGGCTGTCGCCAGGACGCCCCCGACCAGCAGACCCCAGAAGTCGGTCGACGATCGCGGCGGGTCCAGCGTCATGGCGGCGACGAGCAGGACCGGTCCGGGTAGGCAGATGGCCAGGAACAGGAGCCGCGAGAGCAGCGCGCCGATCGGACCGACACGCGCTTCCGCTTCGCGAGGGGCACTCGTCACCCTCGCACGGTAGTGCAGCGGCACAGAAGGTCACTCCACCGTCCGGGCGACGGCGGGAGGGTGAACCCGTTCGCACCGGCCGGCCGGGCCGCCCGATCTTCCGGTGCCAACGAGTATGACGTGAAAGACTCGCCCGGCTGGCGGAAGGGGCGGGGATGCAACCTACCTGGCTCGTAGCGCTCTCGTGGGCTTCGCTCGCGGTCGGCGTCGTCAGCTTCGCGGTCGTCCTGGCCGACACCTATCTCCGCGGCCACCGACAGCCGGTCCGGGTCATGGAGATCGTCTGGCTGGTGACCGTCCTCTACATCGGCCCGGCCGCCGTCCGCCTCTACTGGAACTGGGGTCGGCCCGAGGCGTTCTCTCGACGGCGCCAGGAGGGTCAACCGCGACGGACCCGCCGGGGACTCGTCGTCACCCACGTGTCCCGCTGCGGCGCCCACTGCGCTCTCGGCTTCATCATCGCCGAGGTCGCCCTGTACGCCGTGAGATTCGACCCGGCCGAGGACCCGCTGTGGGTCGACTACGCCGGCGACTACCTGATGGCGGTGACGATCGCCGTGCTTTTCCGGTACTTCGCCGGGCCGGGTCGCAGCCTGACGAAGGTCTGGCACGCGCTGTCGAACGTCGGCCGGATCGAGCTGCTAACCATCACCGCGTTCGAGGTGGCGCTGTTCGCGTGGCTGACGCTCGCGCATCGCGTGGTCTTGCCGGAGCCACCCCTGCGACCCGACAACCCCACGTTCTGGTTCGCCGGTCAGCTCGGGCTGATAGCCGGGTTCGTCGCGGCCTGGCCGACCGCCTCCTGGCAGCTCGGCCGGGGGCTGAGAATCGAACCGCGCCGACTCCCCTACGACTGAACGGGCCCGGCCGCCCGGACAAAAACAAGCGGCAAGGAGATCACTCCCCCTGCCACTTCTAACATATATCGCACCTGGGGGCTTGCCGCAAGACCCCGGTCGTGGCGCACAATCGGCGGCCGGACCAGCACAAACGAGGTAACGGGGGCGCGACGTGAGTGTGTTGTCGATGGACGGGGACCGCGGCGACCGGGCACCGCTGTTGGACCTTCGAGAGGTCGACGAGACTCAGGTGTCGGTGGTCGGCGGCAAGGCCGCGCACCTGGGCGTGCTGTCCCGGATCGACGGCATCCGGGTGCCGGCCGGGTTCTGCGTGACGACGGCCGCCTTCCGGCGGGTCATGGCGCAGACGCCGGGGATCGACGAACGGCTCGATCGGCTGTCGCGCCTGAGCCCGGAGGACCGGGAGGCGATCCGCACGCTCAGCGCGGAGATCCGCCGAAGCGTCGAGGAGACCGCGATACCGGACGACCTGGCCGCCGCGATCACCGGCGCGCTCCCCCGGTTCGGCGAGCAGGCCGCCTACGCCGTGCGGTCCAGCGCGACGGCGGAGGACACGCCGACGGCGTCCTTCGCCGGCCAGCAGGACACCTACCTGAACGTGGTGGGGCCGGAGGCGATCCTGCGGCACGTCAGCCGGTGCTGGGCCTCGCTGTTCACCGAGCGGGCCGTCATCTACCGCCTGCGCAACGGCATCGACCACGGTGCGGTCCAGATGGCTGTCGTCGTACAGCGGATGGTGTTTCCGGATGCCTCCGGCATCCTGTTCACGGCCGACCCGGTGACGGGCAACCGGAAGGTCGCGACCGTGGACGCCAGCTTCGGCCTCGGCGAGGCCCTGGTGTCCGGCCTGGTGAACCCGGATGTCTACACGGTGCGCGACGGGGAGGTCGTCGCCGGCACGGTCGCCGCCAAGCAGCGCGCCGTCGCCGCCCTGCCCGGCGGCGGGACGCGGGAGGTGGCGGTCGACAGGCAGCGGCAGGAGCAGCCGGCACTGACACAGGCCCAGGTGGTACGGCTCGTACGGCTCGGGCGACGGATCGAGGCGCACTTCGGCCGCCCGCAGGACATCGAGTGGTGCCTTCTCGACGACGACTTCCAGATCGTGCAGAGCCGGCCGATCACCACGTTGTTCCCCATTCCGGCGGCCGCTGACCAGGAGAACCACGTCTACCTCTCGGTCGGTCACCAGCAGATGATGACCGACGCCATGCGGCCGCTGGGGCTCTCCATGTGGCAGCTCACCGCCATGGCCCCGATGTTGGAGGCCGGCGGGAGGCTGTTCGTCGACGCCACTCGGCTGCTGGCCTCGCCCACGAGCCGCGCCGGCTTCCTGACCATGGCGGGCAAGTCCGATCCGCTGATGAGGGACGCGCTGGAGACCCTGATCGACCGTGGAGACTTCGTTCCGACGCTCCCGGACGGCGGCGGTCCCGGCGGGCCGACGACCGGCGGCAAGTCCACCTCGACCGAGATCGACCCGGCCGTCGTCACCGAGCTGATCGAGCGCAGCGGGGCGTCCATCGCCGCCCTGCGACGCGACATCGCGACGGTGGCCGGTCCGGCGCTGTTCGACTTCCTGCTGGAGGCCTTTCAGGAGCACAAGCGGGTCCTCGGCGATCCCCTAAACATCCAGGCGATCATGGCCGGCATGGAGGCCACCTGGTGGCTCAACGACCGGCTGCAGGAGTGGCTGGGCGAGAAGAACGCCGCGGACACCCTCACCCTTTCCGCCCCCGGCAACGTGACGTCGGAGATGGGGCTGGCGCTGCTCGACGTCGCCGACGTGATCCGTCCGTATCCGGAGGTGGTGGCGTTCCTGCAGGGCGTCGCGGACAACGGCGTCGCGCGCGACGACGTCCTCGACGAGCTGCCGAAGGTCCCGGGCGGGGCCGAGGCGCGCGACGCCATCGAGGCGTACCTCGACCGGTACGGCATGCGCTGCGTCGGCGAGATCGACATCACCAGGCCGCGGTGGAGCGAACGCCCCGGCACGCTCGTGCCCGTGCTCCTGGACAACATCAAGCTCTTCGAGCCGGGCGCGGCCAGACAGCGCTTCGAGCAGGGCGAACAGCAGGCGCGGCAGAAGGCGCAGGAGGTGTTGACGCGCCTGCGGGCGCTGCCGGACGGGGAGCAGAAGGCCGACGAGACCGCGCGGATGATCGACCAGGTGCGGGCCTTCACCGGCTATCGGGAGTACCCGAAGTACGACATCATCAGCCGCTACTTCATCTACAAGCAGGCCCTGCTGGCGGAGGCCGAGCGCCTGGTACGGGCCGGCGTGCTCGCCGAGACCGACGACGTCTTCTACCTCACATTCCAGGAGTTCCACGAGGTGGCGCGCTCGCACCGGGTGGACCACGAGCTGGTCCGGCAACGCCGGGAGGCGTTCCGGTCGTACCAGGCGCTCACGCCGCCCCGGGTGCTGACCTCCGACGGCGAGACCATCACCGGCGCGTACCGACGTGACGACGTGCCGGCCGGCGCCCTGGCCGGTGTGCCGGTCTCCGCCGGCACGGTCGAAGGACGCGCCCGCGTCATCCTCGACATGGCGCAGGCCGACCTCGAAGCGGGTGACATCCTCGTCACGGCCCACACGGACCCCAGTTGGACGCCCCTGTTCGTCGGCATCGCCGGGCTGGTGACGGAGGTCGGCGGGTCAATGACGCACGGCGCGGTGATCGCACGGGAGTATGGTCTGCCGGCTGTGGTCAGCGTCTTGGACGCCACCCGGCTGATCCGTGACGGGCAGCGGATCCGCGTACACGGCAGTGACGGGTACGTCGAGATCCTGCCCTGACCGACGGCACCTCAGGAGGAACGACGATGGCGGTTCCCGTCCGACGGCTGGCTACCGTGGTGGCCACGGCGGCGACAGTGGTGTCGTTGGCGGGGTGCGGCGGCGGGGACGCCACCGAGACGCGGACGACGCCGAGCCCGCAGGTGACGCTCGCCCCGTCGCCGGCCGCCGATCAGGAGTTCCGGCAGCTGGAGGAGCAATTCGGGGCGCGGCTGGGAATCTACGCCGTCGACACGGGCAGCGGTCGCACGGTGGAGTACCGCGCCGACGAACGGTTCGCGTACGCCTCGACCTGGAAGGCCCTCGCTGCCGCCGAGGTGCTCGACGGCACCACCGACGCCCAACTGGACCGGGTGGTGCGGTATTCCGCGCAGGACCTGGTGGCGCATTCCCCCGTCACCGAGAAGCACGTCGGCGAGGGCATGAGCCTGCGCGACCTCGCCGACGCCGCCGTGCGCTACAGCGACAACACAGCCGGCAACCTGCTGCTGCGACACCTCGGCGGGCCGGCGGGGTTCGAGTCGAAGCTGCGCGCGCTCGGCGACACGGTCACCGAGGCCGCCCGCTACGAGACCGCGCTGAACGAGGGAACACCTGGCGACAAGCGGGACACCAGCACCGCGCGGGCCCTGGCCGGCGACCTCCGGGCGTACACGGTGGGGGTTGCTCTGGAACCGGCGGACCGTGACGTGCTGCGCGGCTGGCTGCGGGGCAACACCACCGGCGCGGCGCTCGTCCGCGCCGGGGTGCCGGCCGGTTGGGTGGTCGGGGACAAGACCGGGACCGGAGGGTACGGCACCCGCAACGACATCGCGGTGCTCTGGCCGCCCGACCGGGCCCCGATCGTCCTCGCCGTGCTGTCAAGTCGCGACAAGAAGGACGCCAGCCCCGACGACGCCCTTCTCGCCCAGGCCACCCGGGTCGTCGTCGCCCAACTGTGAGCGGCTAGGCGGGCTGGTAGGTGAGGAGGACGACCCCGGAGGCGAAGGGTTCGGCGGAGACCAGCTCCAGTCGTGCCGGCGGCAGACCACCGGCGAACAGCGGCTTGCCCTGGCGGAGGAACAGGGGATGCACCAGGAGGTGCAGCTCGTCGATGAGCCGGAGGTCGGCGAGGGACCGGACCAGGGTGAGACTGCCGTAGACCACGATGTCGCCGCCGGGCCCGCGCTTGATTTCGGTGATCTCGTCCGGGTCGAGGCGGGCGAGCCGTCGGGTGTTCGTCCAGGTCGCGGTGTTACCCGAGGCGGAGACGACGATCTTCTCCAGCTCGTCGAGGCGTTGGGCGTACCCCCGTACGTCGTCGGGCTGGTCGGGGTCCTGGGCGGTCCGCGGCCAGTGGCCGGCGAAGTCGGCGTGGGTGATCCGGCCCAGCATCAGGCTGCCGGCGTTGTCCACCAGGCCCCGCTCGTACTTCTGCAGGTGGTCGTCGACCAGGAGCCAGTCCATCTCGTCGTCGGGGCCGGCGACGAACCCGTCGAGGGTGGTCCACATCGACACGACAATCTTGCGCATCTCTCGTCCTCCGTGATGGTGTGGTGAACCCCGGGCTGGTCACTGGCTGCCGCTGAGCGCGGCTCGGACGGGTTCCGGTGTACGCGCGGGGAACCGCTCCTGGAAGTCGACGACTCCGACCCAGGTGGGGCGCAGGCCGACCCGGACCATCCGCAGGCCCGGTTGGTCGATCGCGCTGAGGTAGGCGTTGCCCACCTCGTCGCCCATCCCGGCGCGCTGGATGGTGGCGTACTCCGGCAGGACGCCCTCGACCTCCGCCAGGGTGACCTTCCCGCGCAGCATGAGCACCTCCGGAAGACCGTCCGCAGTGTCGATGCAGACCGCCACGTCCGGCCGGGCGCTCAGGTCGCGGATCTTGTAGGTGCCGGCGAACGCGCCGACGACCAGCTCGTCGCCGGTCCAGAGGAAGTTCACCGGGATCAACCGCGGCGTGCCGTCCCTGCCGGTGTAGGCGAGGCGTGCCACCAGGGACGCGGTGAGCAGGCGTCGGGCCAACGGGGTGTCCAGCAGCTTCACGTCACCTTGCGGCAGGCTCATGAGAACCACGCTAGGGGGCCAACTCCTAAAGAACAAGTGCAACTCCTGAATTAGGATCCAGGTAGGGTGGACGTCATGAGCGGCATGCGTAGTTACGGAGATCCGTGCGGTGTCGCGCGTGGACTGGACATCATCGGCGAGCGGTGGGCGCTGCTGGTGGTACGCGACCTGCTGCTCGGCCCCCGGCGGTTCAACGACCTGCTCGGCGGCCTGCCCGGCGTGAGCCCCAACGTGCTGAGCCAGCGGCTGCGCCAGTTGACCGAGCACGGGGTGGTGCGCCGGCGGGACCTGGGCCCACCGACCCGGATCCACCTCTACGAGCTCACCGAGTGGGGCCGCGCTCTGGAGCCGATCCTCCTGCAGTTCGGCCGCTGGGGAAGCCAGTCCTCCCAGTCACCCGACGGCGCTCTCGGCATCGACTCCCTGCTGCTCAGCATCAAGGCGGCCTTCGACCCGGCGCGGGCCCGGGAGCTCGCCGGCAGCTACGCGTTCCACATCGACGCCGACACGTACCTCGCCGACGTCGCCGACGACACGGTGCAGCTCCGGCGCGGCACGGCGTCCGAGCCCGACGCGGCGCTCAGCACCGACATCGGCACCCTCCGGGCCGTCTGCGGCGGGGAGATCACCATGGCGGCGGCGGTCGAGTCGGGCGCGCTGCGGCTCAGCGGAGACGAGGACGCCCGGCGACGCCTCACCGACCTGCTCCTGACCCCGTTCACCCCCGCACGCTAACGCCCGCCGCCCGCCGCCCCGCCGCCCCGCCGTTCCGTCGGCCGGCCAGCCGCCCCGCCCACCCTGACCGTGGTCGATCATGGAGTTGTGGTGGGCCACAAAAGCCGTGATGCATCCTCAAGCCGGCACCACAACTCCATGATCGGCCAGGGTCGGGGGTGGGGGCGGGGTCGGGGTCAGGCGCGCTTGCCCTTTGCTGGGCTGATTCCTGCTACCGCCAGGTCGAGTAGTCGGGTCGCGGCGGCGGCGGGATCTGAGTGGTGCTCGGTGGCCAGGGCGATGCCGGTGATCAGCGCGAGCAGGTCGGTGATGGTCACGTCAGGCGCCACCGCGCCGGTCAGCGCGGCCCGGCGTACGAGTGGTTCGCCCGCCTCGGTGAGCTGCGCGGTGGCGCAGTGCTCGTGCGCCTCGGTGGGGTTGGCCGTGCAGTCGCGGGTGAGCGCGATGGCCAGGCCCCTGATGGTGGCGACGTTCCCATTGACCGCGGTGAGCCACTCCAGCAGCGCGGCCCGCGCGTCGTCGACATCGGACAGCTCCCGGGCGCGGACGCCGAGGCTCTCGACCACCCCGCGGAAGACCGCGTCCAGCAGTGCGTGGCGGCTCGGGAAGTGCCGGCGCACGGTGGCCGAGCCGACTCCGGCGATGCGGGCGATCTGCTCCAGGGACGCGTCCGCGCCGTGCGCGGCGATCTCCTGCTCGGCCACGGCCAGCAGGCGCGCGTAGTTGCGCCGGGCGTCCGCTCGCTGGGTGGACATGGCGTCACCTCAAGGTTTGCTAAGTGGCGGGGTCCGCCGTATCTTAGCGAAGGACAAACGGCGGGCCCCGCCGTTTAGCGTTTGCCCCGCGACAGGAGACCCCTCATGCCCACCGACTCCGCACCCGTCCTGGTCACCGGCGCCACCGGGAGGCAGGGCGGCGCCACTGCCCGCGCCCTGCTCGCGGCCGGCGTACCCGTCCGGGCACTGGTCCGCGACCCCGCGACCGACCGCGCGCGGGCGGTCCAGGCCCTCGGGGCCGAACTGGTCACCGGCGACCTCGACGATCGCGAGTCGCTGGTCCGGGCCGCGCACGGAGCACGGGCCGTCTTCTCGGTGCAGATGCCCGCGATGGACGGCAACACCATCAACTTCGACGGCGAGCTGGCCCAGGGCGTCAACCTGATCGAAAGCGCGCTGGCCGCGAAGGTGCCGCAGTTCGTGCACACGTCCGTCAGCGGCGCCGGCCAGCACACGGAGGCGCCCGGGTGGGCCGAGGGCCGCTGGGCGACCATGCAGCCCTACTACACCACAAAGGCCGGCATCCAGGATCGGGTACGAGAAGCGGGCTTCGCGCACTGGACGCTCCTCAAGCCGGGCTTCTTCATGGACAACTTCCTGCCCTCGATGGCCTACCTGCTCCCCCGGGGCGTCGCCGGCGGCCTGGCCACGGTGATCAAGCCACAGACCTCGCTCTCCCTCGTCGCGACCGACGACATCGGCCGCGCGGCCGCCGCGGCCATCGCCGAACCCGATCGGTTCCACGAAGTCGAACTGGAGCTGGCGAGCGACTACCTGACGATGACGGAGATCGCGAAGGCGCTCTCCGACGCCCTGGGCGCCGAACTGACCGCGCCGGACATGACCGAGCAGGAGGCGGTCGCCGCAGGCATGCCGGAGTGGGCCGGCATCTCCCACGAGCAGATGAACGTGGTCGGGCAACCCGCCCGCCCGGAGTACGCGCGGGCCCTCGGCATTCCCCTCACGAGTTTCGCAGCCTGGGCGCGTCACCACCTGCCCGAGCCGTCGCAGCCGTAAGGGCCCGCGACGGCGCAGCTACGGAGATCAGCCCCGTCGGCGGCGCCGTTTGAGCAGCTCGCGGATGACGACCCGGAGCGCGCCGAGAGTGAGCGCGGTCCCGCCGGCCGCCGGCAGAAACTCCAGGCCGCCTCGGGACACCCACAGCCGGCCATGCAGCGGGGCATCCGGCGAATAGATGACCCTGACGGTGTCACCGTCGCGGTCGAGGGAGCCGCTGGGGGTGACCTTGAAGGTGCTGGCGACCTGCCGTCCGTCGGCGATGGCGTACTGGAACTCGTACCACGTTCCCTTGCGCTTCTCGCGCTGGTCCGATGGGTGTGAGCCGGTCAGCGTGCCCGTCGTGGTGACTTCCTGCGGGGAGCCTCGGTCGTCCCAGATGAAGGTGACGCCGAGACCGGTCGCCAGGATTCCGACGATGACGATCGTCAGTGCGGCCCGGAGCGTCGAGACACCTGAGGTGTCCCCGCGGAAGTCAGACATGGCCGAGAGGGTAGTCACGCGTCGCAAGACCATCTCCAGCGCGCAACTCCACAGTGGAGGCCGGCGCCGACAAGCCAGATCGACTCGGGATTCGTGAAGTCGGGGTGTCCCCGGAGCTGGGACTCCCCGACTTCCGTGAACGCGAGTGGATCGTCGGGTCGTGCGGCCTGTGCCGCTGCAACCCCGGAGGTTGCCCGCCGGTGGCACCATCGGTCCGATGAACGTTCGTCGTTTGGCGGCCGTCGACATGTACGGCAGCCGAGGAACCACCCGCCGACGGCGGATCATCCTGGCCGAGTTCCTCGTCGGCGTGGTTGCCATGGTGACGTGGGGCATCTGGTTGCTGTCGTCATCGACTGACCTCGGCAGCCGGGCGTTCGGCCTGTGGCTGACCGGTGCAGGTCTCAACTACGCCCCGCTGTCCACGTACGCGCTCAAGCTGATGCGACCCGGTGCCCTCGACGCCGAACTGGCCGGCGTCGACACCGACCAGGAACTGCGCCGCTACACCGTGCTTCAGCTGTGGGTCTTCGTGCCGCTCTCGCTCGTCGTCTTCACCATCCGCGACACACTGGCCCGGCGGAGGGCAGGGACGACAACTCCTTGACCGCCTGACCGCCGCCGGGCCGCCGGTGATCACCAGCCGCTACCGGCGCCTGCCCTTTGGTGCGGTCACGCCGCGACGGCTGCCCGACCCAGCGGGAACCGCACACCGGTGAGGTCCTCCGAGACGGCCCAGAGGCGTTGTTGCACGCTCACGTCGTAGGACTCGGGGCTGGAGGTGACAAGCCTGGGGTAGCCGCGTGCCTCGCCGAGGCCGTCGGGGCCGTAGTACTGCCCGCCGAGGACGGACGGGTCGGTGGCGGCCCGGAGGGTGGGCAGCGCGCCCGCCGTCGCGGGCTGGGTGATCACCGGGGCGAGCCAGGTGAGCGGCCGGCGGACGACGGCCGGGGAGTTGCGGGCGAGTTCGGTGTTGGAGATGCCGGGGTGTGCGGCCACCGCGGCGGTGGTGCCGTGCTCGGCGAGCCGGCGTTGTAGCTCGTAGGTAAACATCAGGTTGGCGAGCTTCGACTGGCCGTAGGCGGCCACCCGGCTGTAGGAACGGTCCCACTGCAGGTCGTCGAAGTGGATGGCGGCGCGGATGCGGTGGCCGACGCTGCTGACGGTGACCACCCGGGAGCCGGGCACGGGCAGCATCACGTCGAGCAGCAGGCCGGTGAACGCGAAGTGGCCCAGGTGGTTGGTGCCGAACTGCATCTCGAAGCCGTCGCGGGTGGTCTGCTTCGGGGTGTACATCACGCCGGCGTTGTTGATCAGCAGGTCGATCCGCGGGTGGGTGGCACGCAGGCCGGCCGCGGCAGCGCGTACCGATTCCAGCGAGGTCAGGTCCAGTTCCCGTACGGAGACGTCGCCGTTGATCCGGGCAGCGGCCTGTTTGCCCTTCTCCGTGTCGCGTACGGCCAGCACGACCGACGCCCCGCGCTCGGCGAGCCGCCGGGCGGTCTCGAAGCCCAGCCCGGTGTTGGCGCCGGTGACCACTGCCACCCGGCCGTCCTGGCGCGGAATCTGCTGCTCGGTCCACTTCATCTCGGGCTCCTTAGGTACCGCCGGTAACTTATGCCCGAACGGTAATGTACCGCCGGTACGCTGTCAAGGGACCGCCGGTACCTAAGCTAGGGTGGGCGTCATGACGTTCCAGCGGGCGCGCAGCGAGGAGCAGCGTGAGGTCCGGCGTCGGGCGATCCTGGAGACGACCTCGGCGATGCTCGACGAGATGCCGGTGGCCGAGGTGACCCTGAACGAGCTGAGCCGGCGGGTCGGCCTGGCCAAGACGGCGGTGCTGCGCTATTTCGAGTCCCGCGAGGCGGTGCTGCTCGACCTGCTGGACGACCGGACGACGACCTGGCTGGCCGAGCTGGACCAGGAACTGGCCCACGGCGTCGACCTGAACCGACCCGCGATGGAACGGGCGGAGCAGACAGCCGACGTGCTCAGCCGGTCGCTCGCCGCCCAGACGGTGCTCTGCGATCTGTTCGGCGCGCAGGGCGGGGTGCTCGAACACAACGTCTCGGTCGAGGTGGTCCGCCGGCACAAGCGGGCCGCGCTGGGCAACCTCGCGGTGATGGCCGGCCTCGTCCGGCGACACCTGCCCGAGATCGGCGACAACGCCGAACTGTTCTGCCTGCACGCCCTGATCATGGGTGGCGCGCTGTCCGCCTACACCTCGCCGCCACCGAGCCTGCTCGCCGTCTACGAGTCCGAGCCGGCGCTCGCGGTCCACCACGTCGACCTGCGGACAGCCCTGCGGCTCGCGATCATCACGTCACTCGTGGGCATCCTGCCGCGCTCCTGAGCCTGCTCGGCCGGCAACCGCCGCAGGCCTTCCTCCGGGGCCGCCGGCGTCGGTGAGACGAGCATGGTCTACCCGACGTCGACGGTGGCGCGCTGCTGTACGGCGGGGCGCTGCTGCCGGACGGAGCGCAGGCAGCCGAGTCGCCGCCGGGCGAGGGCTTTGAAACCCGACGAGCGGTGCATGTGTCAGCTGGGCGGTGGCGGACACTCCAGGACCGCGATCGAGTTGCCGGCGAACAGCCCCAGGTGCGGGTGCCCGGAGAAGATCCGAACCGCCTCGTCGTGCGAGCCCGCTTCCACAATGGTGTAGGCGATCAGGGAGTCGGTGAAGTCCTCGACACCTCGCGCCGTGACCAGCTTCTTCGCGTACAGGGGAGCGCCGGGGTCCACGATGGCCTTCTCGTGGGCCTGCGCCCACGACGCCCACGCGTTCATGAACTCGGTCTGCTGCTGCTCGGTGAGTTCGGCCTTGCCGGCCTCGTCAGCCGCGCCGTTGAAGAGCGCCAGGAACCTGCCCACCCTGGCATCGTACCGGCGGCCCGCTCAGGCCACCGAGCCGTGATCACGATCCGCGCGCTACGGGGCCAGCGCGCCGTCGTGGTGCCCCTCAACCGCGAACCCGCCCGTCGCAGCCCGTCACCCGCCTCCGCCGCGGCGAGCTCCATCTTAAGAAAATTAAGATCAAACTCTTGGAAGTTGAACTTTTCTGAGTTACAAATTCAGGTATGACAGAGCAGGCGATGGACTGGCAGGAACTCACCAGCCTGACGCGAGGGCAGCCGTTCGTCGTCGAGCGGGTGCGCCTGGCGAGCAACGGCGTCGCGATCGAAGGCGAGTTCGAGCCACCGCAACTGGCTCAGCTCAACGTCGATGATCAGGTTTTCGTCACGGCGTTCGTGCGCTGCCACGGTTCGATCAAGGAGATGGAACGCATCTTCGGGGTGAGCTACCCGACGATCAAGTCACGGCTCAACCGGATCACGCAGATGCTCGACTTCGTCGAGACCGACCCGGCGCCCTCGCGAGCCGACATCATCGACCGGTTGCGCCGCGGTGAGATCACCGCACAGCAGGCGTTGGCCGAGCTGGACGGCCGGACGTGATGCCGCAGTTGGTGGCCGTCAAGGTCAACCGCCCGGACCGCCGACCCATCCGCGTCTGGGTTCCGGTGCTTCCCGTGGCGCTCGTGCTCTTCCCGGTTGTGGTCCTGGTCGTGCTGGCGGCGATCGTGGCCTGCGTCGTGTTCCGCATCGGTGTGGTGCGGGCACTCGGCGCCGCCTGGCGTGTCATCTCCGCCCTTCGCGGCGCCCGCTTCGACATCGAGCAGGGCCGCACGGCCGTGCTCGTGGCTATCCGATAGGAGAGGTTCGAATGACCGAACAACGCAAGGACATCCTCGACATGCTGGCCGCCGGCAAGATCACGGCCGAGGAGGCGGAGCAGCTCATCGCCGCCCTCGAACGGGACCACGCCCCGGCGACGGCGAGTCACGACGCCCGACCGAAGGGCAAGGTGAAGTACCTGCGGGTGGTGGTGGACGCCACCGACAATGGCGAGCCGTCACGGGTCAACGTGCGGGTGCCACTGCAACTGCTGCGGGCTGGTGTACGGCTGGCGGCGCTGGTCCCGCCGCAGGCCCTGGTCAAGGCCAATGCCTCACTCAGCGATTCGGGCGTGCCGATCGACCTGACGCAGCTCAAGCCCGAGCAGTTGGAGGCGCTCGTGGAGCACCTCGACGAGGTGACCGTGGAGGTGGATTCGCCCGATGCCACCGTGCGGGTCTTCTGCGAGTAGGCGCCGTCTGATGGGACGGCCCCTCGAGAGGGTGCTGGAACACCCTCCCGAGGCTGCGCCCGCCGCAGCAGAGCACAGGTGAACTGCCAACCTGAAGTTTAGCCACTCAGCAACAAACCAGCGGAGGGACCACTCGGACAAGTGGTCCCTCCGCGCCGTCCTGCCGCTGGTCGCAGCGGTCCGCCGGCCCGACTGCGGTGTTGCCCGGCGGTCGCACCATCGTTGCGGTGAACGTTCGTCGCCTGGCGAAAGGGACGCCTCGGTCAGGGGTTGATCAGTCTCCAGTCGCCTTCGGAGATGACCTCAACGGTGCCATCGACCACCTTGATCGCGGTGTTGTCGTCGATGGCGTAAGTCGGGACCGGGATTCCGGACGCCCACTTCTGGATGTCGGACAGCGCGACGTCCTCCATGTCCGGATGGTCGAGGTGGGGGTACAGCGTGAAGTCCACCAGCCCCAGCGCCCGGTCGGCGCCCTGCACCATGTCGCTGCCGTCAGGGACGAATCCAAGGTCGAATTCGGCGTCGCAGTTGTACGGGGTGACCGCGATGCTCCCGGCGCTGACCCCCACATAAACCGTCTCACTGAGCGACGGCAGGAGGTCAGCCAGGCCTGACTGGCGCAGCCAGTAGGTCAGGTACAGCACGTCGCCACCCCAGACGAGGAGGGCGTCGGCCTCCCGGACCGCCGGCACCCAGTTCTCTTCTCGAATGGTCGGCAGCGCGGTGAGCTCCAATATCCCCAGGGATTTCCAACCCAGCTGGCACAGCGGGATGTGAGCCGGGCCGTGAATCGCCTTCCACGCTCTCTCGGCTCCGCCGGGGAAGGGGTAGACACCGGTGGGGATGAACAGGGCCGTGGACTCGGCGATCGGCTTGCCCAGCAGGTCGACGAGCGCGTCGGCGATGCTCGGGTTACGGACGCCTGACGACGTGAGAAGGAACTTCATGGAATCCGCTCTCCTGAAGCCACCGCGTGACGGCGATCATGTTGTCCATCAGGACCGGCGTGCCGGCTCGCTGGCCCGCGCGACGCATCGCTGGATCATCCGCTGGCGGCCGTCCAACCGTCAACCGCGCGGCGCCTCGCCTCGACGTTTCGCCTAATCTATGGGTATCAATGCTGGCGATCAGCGCAGTCCGAGGAAAGGGCCCGATCGTGAACGTCGGTAACCGAACCCTCCCGCGAATTCTCTCCGCCCTGCTGGCCGCCGTGCTCGCCACCGGCCTGTCCGCCGCCGGTGCCGGACCGGCGACCGCCGGGCAAACCAGCCTGCGGGCTGCCGACCCGAGCGTGATCCGCGTCGGCGGTACCTACATCTCCGTTCAGTCGCTCAACGGCGGGATCGCCGTCCGGCAGGCGGCCTCCCCCGACTCGCTGGCCGCCGCGCCCGCGCGGCAGGTGTGGACGGACAGCCGCAACCTCGGTGAGGTCTGGGCCCCTGAGATCATCACCGATGGCGGCCGGTACTACATCTACTTCACGGCCGGGCGCGGTGCCGCCCACCGCATGTACGCGATCCACTCGGCGTCGCCGGCCAGCGGCTACACGACCGAGCGGCAGCTCGCGCTGCCCGACGGCAAGTGGGCTATCGACGGCAGCCTGTTCACCTTCAACGGGCAGCGGTGGTTCGTCTGGTCGGGATGGGCCGGCGACACCAACGTCGAGCAGAACATCTACCTCAGCCGGATGAGCGACCCGCTCACCCCGACCGGCAGCCGCTACATCATTTCCCAACCACGCGAGAGCTGGGAGCGCGTCGTCGGCAACCCGTTCATCAACGAGTCCCCGGAAGCGATCAAGGACCCGAACGGGCAGCTGCACATCGTCTACTCCGCCAACGGCAGTTGGAGTGACCAGTACTGCCTCGCCGACCTGCGACTGCGCGCCGGCGGCGACCCGACGTACGTGTGGGACTGGTACAAGTCGAACGGCTGCCTGTTCGGCTCGAACCGGGCCACCATGATGGCCGGCTGGGATCCCACCCTGCACGTCAACGGGCCCGGCCACCACAGCTTCGTGCTGCTCAACGGCGACATCGCCACGAGCCCGCCCGCCGGGCCGAGGTTCCCGTTGATGTTCCACGCCGTACCCAAGGGCACCGCGTACTCCTGGGCGAACCGGTACTGGTACACCGGCACCTTCTGCTGGTGGGGCAACACCACCTACCGCCGCGCCAACGTGCCTGGCCCGACGACCGACACCGGGTTCAGCATCAAGTTCTTCGAGTGATCGCTACCGTCGGTACCATCGTCGAGACCCAGCCGGACGTGACCCGAGCGCTCACGGGTGCTCCCGTGGGCCGACAGTAGGACGATGGGGGCGGCGTGACCGGTTCGCAGCGGACAGCACGACTCCTGGCCGTGGTCGTCGGCACCCTGTGCGGCCTCACCGCCTGCGCAGGCGAGCCCGACCCGCCACCGGCAGCAACGACGCCGACGCCGTCCGCGTCGACGGCAGCCAGCCCGACCTGGCCGCCACCGCCCCCGACGATGGGAACTTACGAGGAGGCGTGCGGCGGCTCCACCTACAACCCGCGAGCGGTACGTCCCTACAACCCGGACGGCCCTGCCTACGCCGGAGGTCCCATCCACCTGGCGGAATTCTTCGTGATGCACCCGTATGACTCCCGGGAGCAGGGGTACGAGCTGCCTGCCGAGTGGCAGTCGCAGCTGCATCCGGGCTTGTACCCGGAGCAGCACACGCAGCTCGTCGTATGCGAATACTTCGACGACGACTATTCGAGCAAGAAGGTCGAAACATGTACCTACGACACCGGCACCGGCGAGAAGACGACCGCCGTGCTGCGGTCGGCGCGCTTCATCTACCGGGTGTTCGAGGCCAAGACCGGTAAGCAGGTCAGCAGCTTCACGTTGAGGGGCAGTGTGAACTCCTGTCCGGCAGTCGTCTACACGGTGACGGGCGGGACCTACTACCAGCTCGTGCTCAACGAGGAAATCACTGCCAAGCTCCGCCCCCTCGTCATGGCCCGCAGACCGGGCTAGTCGGCGCCTGCGCGCCTTTCCGTTGACATTGCTAGGCGTCGCGGCGCAGCGTGAACCAGAAGGTCGGCACCGAGTTGGTGCCCGGCGTGACGTCGGTCAGTGCCCAGCCGGGGAACCTGGCGGGGAACTCGTCAGCTGTGACGCCCGCCGCCCACGACGCGATCTCGGTGCTCGGATTGTCGACCGGTTCGGGGCCGTACCCGAACATCAGCAACCGTGCTCCGGGAGCGGCGCGTTGGGTGAGCCCGGCGGCGTAGGCGTCGCGGCGGTGTAGCGGGACCCCGCAGTAGCAGCTCAGGTCGAAGAACAGGTCGAAGGGGCCTGGCACGTCCAGTTCGTCGAGGCGGGTGGCGTCTCCGTGCAGCAGTCGTACCGTCACTTCCGCCGCCGCGGCCTTCTCCCTGGCCTGGTCGACGGCGCTGTCGATCAGGTCGACGGCGGCCACCTCCCAGCCGTGCCGTGCCAGGTAAATGGCGTTGGTCCCCGTGCCGCAGCCGAGTTCGAGGGCCCGACCGGGCGGCAGCGCGCTGTGCCCCTCCACCAGGTCGACCAGCTCGGGCGGCGTCACGCCGGTGTCCCACGGTGGCTTGCCGGTGCGGTAGTAGCCCTCCAGTGCACGGTGGACGGCCTCCTCCTCCGGGTCTCGCTGCGTCGAGGCCAGGTCCGGTTCCGGCTTCTGGGTGGCGTTGGGCTGGTCCATCGTCTCCTCCAACAAGTTAGAGTCGAACTCTAGTGACATGCTCTAAAGTTAGACTCGTAACATGGATACGGTCAAGCGGCCGGACAAGCGAGCCGAGCGCTCACGTCGCACCCGCGAAAAGGTCATCGAGGCGGCTCGCGAGCTGTTCGTCGCGCAGGGTTACGGGGCGACGAGCCTGCAGGAGGTCGCGGACCGTGCGGGCGTGGCCGTCCAGACGGTCTACTTCGTCTTCCGCAACAAGCGCACGCTGTTCAAGGACGTCGTCGACACATCCATCGCCGGGGACACTGAGCCGGTCGCGACCATGGATCGTGAGTGGTTTCGCGCCGCGTGCGCCGAGCCCACCGCGGCCGGGCAGTTGCGCGCGCACGTCCACGGCACCGGCGAGATCCTGGGCCGGGTCGCCCCGATCATGCCGCTGATCGAGGCTGCCGCAGCCACCGACCCGGAGATCGCCGCACAGTGGCCGGACGGCCCCGACCCGCGCTACACAGTGCAGTACGCAGCGGCCGAAGCCCTGGCCGGCAAGCCCGACTTCCGTCCCGGCCTCTCCGTCGAGATGGCGGCGGACCTACTGTTCGGCCTGCTCAGCCCGCAGCTCTACCTGATCTTCGTCCGCGACCGCGACTGGTCACCGGACACGTGGGAAGAATGGGCCCGCACCGCCTTGACCTCCCAACTCTGCGCCGACCCCGGCTGAGCGGACAGATGTCACGATCGCCCTCCAGCCCGACGCGGTGATCTGCCTGATCGGCGTCGCCGTGATGGTGTGCGCGCCGCGCGGCTGGCGCGACTCGTCATGGCGCGCTGGGCGGGGGCGGGCACTCCAGGACCGCGATCGAGTTCCCGGCGAACAGCCCCAGGTGCGGGTGCCCGGAGAAGATCTGCACCGCCTCGTCGTGCGAGCCCGCCTCTACAATGGCGTAGGCGACGGCGCTGGCGCTGACCGGCACCCGGTTCGGCACCGACGGACCCGAGCCGGCCGGCGGCCGGATCCCTGAGGGCGGCTGCCTCGGCGAGGCGAACCGGCACCTGGCCGAGGGCGCGCTGCCGGTCGGCGAGACGCTCCTGTCCGACATGGCCCTGCGGGTCGGCAGACTGGCAGAACAGGACGCGCGCGTTCCGGCCGGGTTCCGGGCCTGGTCGACGTGCATGGCAGGCTAGGGGTTCACCCACGCCGACCCCTGGCAGGCCAACGACGACCCGAGGTGGAGCACCGACCATCCCAGCGACGTGGAGCGCCGGACCGCGGTGGCCGACGTCGCGTGCAAGGACAGCACGGACCTCGTGACGATCTGGCAAGCGGCGATGGTGGATCACCAGCGGCGCACGATCGCGAGCCGCTCCGCCGACATCGGACGCTACGAGCAGGCCAAGAGCGCCCGGCTCGCCAACGGCCGACGCGTGCTGGCGACGAGGTGAGGCCAGCCACGACCGGCAGGTAGGTCGGTCAGCGGGTGAGGCCGACCAGCGTGGCCAGTCGCGCCACGCCGGCCGGCGCCGGCTGCGCGCGGGCGACATCGGCGATCACGGTACGCGCCAACGGCCGGCACCGGACCTCGGCCGGCGCGACGCTGTCCGCGTCGACGAGCGCGCGGGCAGCGCCGCGCAGGTCACCAACATGGAGGTACGCCCGCGCGACGTCAACCAGATACGCGCCCCGGTACTCGGCCGGCAACCGCCGCCACGCCTCCCGCCGCACCACCGTTGAGTGCCTTCGTAGCGCCTCGTCGGTGTCACCCCGTTGCGTCGCCACCGCCACCCGCGCCAGCTCGACGGCGAGCGGCCCGAAGCTGGTGCGGTGCCGATCGTCGTACCCCCGAACGCTGGCCGCGACGCCCGCGGCCCGGTCGGTCAGCTCGTCGGCGCGGCGGTGCTCGCCGCAGCCGGCGGCGGCCAGGGCGGCCTGGAGCAGCAACGTCCCACCCACAGCCCACTCCCCCGCCGACCGGTGGGGACCCGAGGTGATGCGGTTGGCGGCGGCGAGCGTCGCGGCCAGGGCGAGGCGGTCGCGGCCCGACGCGCGGAGCGCCTGGGCGACCGAGGTGGCCGCCGTTGCCGCCAGGATCGGGTCATCGCCGGCAGCGGACATCGCCCGGTCGGCGGCCAGCCAGCCGAGGTCGGCCTCGCCGAGCTTCACCAGCAGCGACGAGGTGATCCGGTACGCCTGCACCGGCAACTCCGCCGACCGCGCGCCCCGGACGGCGTCGAGCAGACCCGGCAGGACCCGCACCAACTGGCCGTAGTGGGCGTGCTGGTAGCTCAGCCAGGCGTACCCGACCTGCCTTCTCAGCTCGTCCGTCTGCTCTGGGGCTTGCGGGGTGTCGTAGCGGGCGAGCGCGGCCCGGATGTCGTCCACGCCGTCCGGCGGGTTGGCAGGCGTGCTGCGCTGCTGGCCGAGCAGCACCTCCGGATCGACCTGCAGAACGTGGGCCAACTCCTGGATCACCGAATACCGGTCCAGGGCGCGCACACCCCGCTCCACCTTGTCCACCCAACTCTTCGACCTGCGCAACCGGTCGGCGAGCATCTGCTGCGTCATCGACCGCCGCACCCGCCAGCGGGCGACGCGGCGGCCGATCGGGAGGTCATCGTTGGTCACGCCGCCACCGCCGGTCCGGGACCGCGCGGGTCGTGTCCTCCACCGGTACGCGCTCTGCCTCAGCCTGCGCCAGGAGACGCTGTTTGGCAGCCTCCCGCTCGACCGCCTCCACCTGCTCACCCTTGTTTGCCGATTCGTCGTCCTGCATCGCCACCTCCGTCAGTCGGGGTGTGACGTTCAGACTTCGCCGCCACTCAGGACCCCTTCGATCAGCGAAGCGGGCTGCCGGTCCACGGACCAGATGGCAAGCGGTGCGCTCGGTTGCGCTGTTCAGGACGTGGGTTGCGCAGGGTTGCGCGGGTCCCCACAGGACCGCAGCAGCCCATAGGCTCGTGACTGTTGGTAGTTGCTTGATGCCTGGAGGCGGAACCATGGCGCGACCGGTGACGAACTCGGCGTTCGAGGGGCTGCTGAGTGCCGCCGGCTACGGCAACGCCCACGCCACTTTCGCTCGCCAGCTCAATCACGCCGGCCGCAACGAGGGCGCCTGGCGCTACGACGCTGCCAGCGTTTACTGGTGGCTGCGCGGTCGCCGGCCTGGCGAGCACGTACAGGCCGCCATGGCCGAAACGCTTGCCCGCAAGCTCGGTCGGCCAGTCGCCGTCACGGAGCTGGGATTCGGCGCAACCGAGAGCATCGGAGAGTGCACTTACCCCACTTCAATCGATGGGGCAATCAACAAGGCCGAGCAAATCTGGACGAGGCTGGCCAAGCACCTCAACCAACAAGCCAGCGGGACGTTCGACAGCGGCAAAGCGCTGGAGGCAGCACTCGGCTGGCGGTATGACCTGTCCGACGGGTCGACCAGCCGGACCGGCCGGCAACAGGTCACCTCCACCGACGTTCAATCGCTGTACGCGCTCGCGGACCACTTCACCGACCTCGACCGACGTCACGGCAGCGGCTCTCCGCACACCCGGGCCGTCATGGCCGACTTCCTCGTCCATCAGGTCGCGCCCATGCTGCGTGGCACCTACACCGATGCCGTTGGACGCGGTCTCATGCTTGCGGCGGCAATACTCTCCGGCCAACTCGCTTTCATGTCGTACGACGCGGGCGAACATGCCGTGGCGCAACATCATGTGACCCTCGGCCTGCGTCTCGCCAAGGCCGCTGACGACCGCCTCTACGGCGCTCACCTGCTGGCCAACCTGGCCACCCAGGCCGTGTTCTTGGGAAAAGCCCGAGAGGCAGCCCGGCTCGTCGAGGCAGCCATCGACGGAGCCGGGCGCGCACCCGCAGCGGTCCTCGCTCGGTTGCACGCCACCGCCGCCACCGCCTACGGACAGTCAGGCGAGCGGCGCGCCTGCCAACTCGCCCTCACGACGGCTGAGCGTGCTCTCGATCGGGCGGGCGATGACCCCGGCCCGCGTTGGGTCGGCTACTTCAGCCCAGCCCATCTGGCCGGGGCCGCGCTGAGGTGCCTGGGAGACCTTCATTTGCATACTGAAGCCCTCCGACACGTTCCCGGAGCGCTCACCGTAGGCAGCCAGAACCTACGGACGCGTGCGTTGCACACCGCCCTCATCGCCAAGACTCATGCCCGCGCTGGAGACGCCGATACCGCCTGCAACTGGAGCTGGAAGTTGGCGCAGCAAGCTGGGGGCATTCAGTCGGCGCGTCTTCACCAACGCGTCCGCGAACTCACTGCCGCGCTCAGGCCTCATCAGGCATCGCCGCAGGTCAACGAAGTCCTGCTGACCCTTGCTGCCATGCCAGCAGTGACCCTAGGGCGGAAGCACGGATAGGCATGTCCGCTAGCGTCACCGATGTGACCTGGACGGAGCCCTCAACCTGGTACGCCCATCTGGCGTCTTTCTACGCGGCCGCCGCTGCCTTCATCACTGATCCAGCAGGCAACGTGCTGCTCGTCAAGCCCACGTACCGAGACCACTGGGCCTTTCCCGGCGGCTACGTGGATGAGGGCGAGTACCCACATGACGCCTGCGCACGCGAGGTCCGAGAGGAGCTGGGGATAGCTGTATTCGTGGGTGACCTTCTCGTAGTCGATTGGGCAGAGCCCGCCGGGCAGCGACCTCGCGCAATCGTCAGCTTCACGTTCGATTGCGGCTCCATTGTCAGCCATGACGGCTTAAATCTACCAAGTCATGAGCTGGAGGACGTTGCCTTCTTCCCGTGCCAAACGGTCGAGCAGCGCCTTCCCGCCAACGTAGCCCCGCGCGTTCGTGCGGCTTTGCGCGCACGTGAACGACATGCTCCCGTATACCTTGCTGGTGGCTCGACCGTCCCACCGCCCTGATTTGATGAGAACGGCAACGAAGCTACGCCTATGCCGCAAACTGGGTCATCCTCGTCCGACGCATGGGCCCCTCGTCCTGCACGCTCAAGGTCAAGCGCTCCATGGGGGTTGACTTGCCTTCCTGCTGGTAGTCGTCCAACCCATAGGGTGTAACGGTAGGTGCACCGAGAGGGCCCAGTCACGGCCAATTCCAGTGATCGAGGGCTACCTAGGGTCTGTCGGGTCGGTCCGCGTCTCGGTTTCGCCCTCGACTAGGCGGATATCGCCGCCCACTTCGTGATGCCTTGACGGTGACCACTGTCAACCATCCGACACAGCTGCAAGCCATTCCGGCCAAGTCGGTTGCCAGGAGTCGACATCCTGCACCGGATCGAGAATGATTTGCCGCATGGGCGAACAGACTGGGGCCAGGGGCTTCTGGAGCTACGCCAGAGAGGATAATCGCCTAGACGACGGGGCTATCCTCAAGCTGGCGACCGCACTGGAACAGGAGTTCAATCTAATTGCTGGCCGACCACTCAAGCTATTCGTGGATAGAAATTCGATTGAATGGGGCGACGAATGGCGACAACGCATTGATTTGGCCCTGAATGAGGCGGTATTCTTCATTCCCGTATTAACACCAAGATACTTTACTAGAATTGAATGCCGAAGGGAGCTTCTCGACTTCTACGGGCGAGCAAAGAGCGTCGGCCTCGAGCGGTTGATGCTGCCCATCCTTTACGTCGATGTGCCTGACTTTACCGGAGCAAACCAGGATGAAGCTGTAGCCCTCATTGCACGAATTCAGAGTGTCGACTGGCGCAGCTTACGTCTGGAAGGTTTAACTTCCCCTGAACACCGGAAATCCGTCCACCAACTGGCCAAGAGATTGAACGAGCTTGAGCTTCAAGCAAACGAAATTCAGCTGGCCCGCGAACTCGATCCAAGCCATGCTGACGGTTCGGGGATCCACGACGTGGTACAGGAGATCGACGGCTCCTTCGCCGATTGGCTGAAGGCGGTGTTAGGGGATAAAGTAAATTCAGCGCAAATGAATGCGACCTACGAACAGCACAAGGACCATCTGGCGCGGCTGAGGGCGAGGCGGAGCCCTCGCTCGGCGATCCTCGCAACGCAACTTCGATTCGGCCCCGACATATTACCGCTTGCCGAGCGATTCTTGCGCGATGCCCAGGTGTACCTGGCGCGCAGTTCTCAGATTAACCCGTTAATGCTGACCCTCATACGTCAACTGAAGGAGCATCCGGAGGAATCCAGCCTGGCCAACCACATACTCGAAGGCATCGCCGACGCCGTGGATAATTTTACCGACCCGGAAACCAAGCACGGGAGGCACTACCTATCTACCATCAATCATCTTAGCCAGACGATCAACAAGGCCGAGAAGTGCCTCGAGACCGCTCAAGCTTTCGTAAGCCAAGGCAATGAGATAGTGGCCGGCTGGTGGAATAATGGCCTAGGTGAAATAGTGGAGCAGGAAAACTTCTTGCCATTAAGCGGGACCCCTAGTGGTTATTGGACGAAAACAGATTCACCAAATAAGCGACGAATCATCATAGAGCAGGCAATCGATGCGTCATCGTAGTCGAAGCCTACGCATCCACAGCGGTAGCCTCATCCAACTATCGCGGCAGACCCGCCTCCAACTAATCGGACGTGGGGCGGAATCTTTGCGGTCGCGTCGCCCATCAGCAAAGGCTCTCAGCGGCTAACGAGGTGTCCGACCACCTGAAGCTGGAGCGCAGGACCGGATCCAGCTGACCGAAGGACTGCGCAACCGCGAATTGCCATCGTGCGAGCGGCACGCGATTCGGCTTCGGGTCACGCCTAAGAATCCGAACCGCTCGCGGGAAGCTTCCGCACATTGCCCTCGTGCATCCACCAGCCACCAAGGCCGTTGGACTTCCTCGTCAAACTCTGGTCACAGCGCCACGATCGCCGCAGTCTCAGCCGGCAGCTGGATCCGGTCCCGCATCACCGTGACCCCCTCCCCCGTAGCCAGCAGCACCCGCCGAGCCACCCCAGGCAGCGAAACCCCCTGCCCCCGCCCAGCTAGGTTCGCCACGACAAGCGTGTCCCCCCGCCGCATCACCAGGAACTGGTCCCCGTGCTGAACGGAGACAGCGTTCAACCGAGGATCCGACAGGTCAGGAAGAGATCGACGCGTGGCGATCAACCGCTGGTAGAACGACAACATCGAAGCATGCTCAGGCTTGTCCAGCTCGGCCCAGTCCAACCGCGACCGTACGAACGTCTGCGGGTCCTGCGGATCGGGCACGTCCCCTTCCGGCCACCCGTGCGCCGCGAACTCCCGTCGCCGCCCGGTCCGCACCGCAGACGCCAACTCCGGCTCCGGGTGCGAGGTGAAGAACTGCCAAGGCGTAGAAGCCGCCCACTCCTCCCCCATGAACAGCATGGGAGTGAACGGCGCCGTCAGCAGCAGCGTGGCCCCAACGCGGAGCAGCGAAGGCGACAGAGAAGCCGAGATCCGATCCCCGGTGGCCCGGTTCCCGATCTGGTCGTGGTTCTGCAGGTAGGCCACGAACCGGTGCCCAGGCACCCGAGGATCAACCGGCCGCCCGTGATGCCGATTCCGGAAGCTAGACCAGGTCCCAGCGTGGAAGAACCCGCCGGTCAGCACGTCCGACAGCGTCTCCAGAGAGCCGAAGTCCCCGTAGTACCCCTGCCGCTCCCCCGTCAGCAACGTGTGCAGCGCGTGGTGCGCGTCGTCGTTCCACTGGGCGTGCAGCCCGAACCCGCCCGCCTCGCGCGGCGTGATGAGCCGCGGGTCGTTGAGGTCAGATTCGGCGATGAGCGACAACGGCCGCCCCAGGTGCGTCGACAGCGACTCGACCTCGATGGCCAGCTCTTCGAGCAGAGGAACCGCCCGCGAGTCGGGCAGCGCGTGCACAGCATCCAAACGCAGCCCGTCGACGTGGTAGTCGCGCAGCCACATGAGCACGCTGTCGATGATGTAGCGGCGTACCTCGTCGGAGTGCGGGCCGTCCAGGTTGATCGAGCGACCCCAGGTGTTGCTCTGCTCGGCGAGGTAGGGCCCGAACTGCGGCGCGTAGGCCCCGGAGGGCCCGAAATGGTTGTAGACAACGTCGAGGATCACCCCCAAACCGCGAGCGTGGGCGGCGTCGACGAACCGTTTCAGGCCGTCGGGGCCGCCGTAGGGCTCGTGTGGGGCGTACCAGCAGACGCCGTCGTACCCCCAGTTGTGTTCGCCGTTGAAGGCGTTGACCGGGAGCAGCTCGATCAGGTCGACACCCAGGGAGACGAGGTGGTCGAGGCGGTCGATGGCCGCGTCGAAGGTGCCTTCCGAGGTGAAGGTGCCGATGTGCAGCTCGTAGAGGATGCTGCCGGGCAGTTGCCGGCCGGTCCACGCGCTGTCGGACCACGCGAATTCGGCGTGGTCGTAGCGGCGGCTCGGCCCGTGCACTCCCGCAGGCTGCCACGGTGACCGGGGGTCGGGCAGGGGGGTTTCGTCGTCGTTCAGCAGAAAGGAGTAGTCGAGGCCGGCGTCGGGCACGTCGACCCGCCACCAGCCGTCGGCGGCGGCGCGCATCTCGTGGTCGGTGTCGCCGGCCAGGCGCAGGCGCACCCGGGCGGCGTCCGGTGCCCAGACGGAGAATTCGGTCATGAAACGGCCTCCTCGGCAGCGGTGAGAGGAGTCAGCAGAGCCACGGGATAGTCGGCCAGGAGGTCGTCCAGAGGGGTCTCCCCGCCACTGTAGACCCGGCCGGTGAACAGGTCCTTCATCTCGTGAACGGGAAGTGACAGGGCTGTGTCACACCACCCACCGGCGCGGGCCAGGCCCAGCGGCAGCCGGGTCGCCACGGCGATCGCGCCGCCCCGGTCGAAGGCCACCACGTGCCGACCCACCGGCCCGTGCGCGGGCACCGGCCGGTAGGTGGTGAACAGCTCCGGGTGAGCCCGCCGCAACCGCAGGGTCCGCGACACGACGAGCAGCTTCGCCGCCCCGTCGGTGTCGATCGGGGGACGCCAGCCGCCGTCGATGCGTGCCAGCAGCTCTCGGCGTACGTCGAAGTCGACCGGGCGGCGGTTGTCCGGGTCGACGAGGGAGTTGTCCCACAGCTCGGTGCCCTGGTAGGTGTCCGGCACCCCGGGCATGGTGAGCTGGATCAGCTTCTGCCCGAGCGCGTTGCACCAGCCGGCCGGGGTGATCGCGGTGGCGAGTTCGGTCAGCTCGTCGTGCAGGCTTGGGTCGTCGTACATCCGGTCGACGACGGCGTGCAGGGCCTGCTCGAAGGCCGGGTCGGGGTCCGCCCAACTGGTCGAGGCCCCGGCCTCCCGGGCGGCCTTCTCGACGTACGCGTGCAGCCGTTCCCGCTCGATCGGCCACGCCCCGACGGCGGTCTGCCAGAGCAGGTGGGCGAACGACGGGTCGGGCAGCGGCGCGTACTCCATCCAGGTCTTGACCTGCTCGGCCCAGCGGCCCGGCAGCTCGCTGAGCACGGCGAGCCGGGCGCGGACGTCCTCGCCGCGTTTGGTGTCGTGGGTGGAGAGGCTGGTCATGCTGGCGGGCCAGCGGACCTGGTGGGCGCCGGCGAAGCGGTGGAACTCCGCGGGCGGCACCCCGAAGTGGGCGGGGCTACCGCCGACCTCGTTGAGCGCCACGAACCGGGTCCAGCGGTAGAACGCGGTGTCCTCCACACCCTTGGCCATCACCGCGCCGCTGAGCTGCGGGAACCGTTGGGCCAGCTCGTCGTCGGGGTTGCGCAGCCGGCGGGTGACCGCGTCCAGGGCACCGGCCAGGTCGGGGCGGCGGCGGCCGGCCTCGGAGCGGGCGGCGGCGAGGTGCCGGGCGCCGTGCGGCGGGTAGCCCCGGTAGACCGGGAACGCGGCGGCCAGCTCGGCGAGCGCCGCGCGGGCCTGCTCGGTGGGCACCTCGGGGGCGAGGGCGGCCAGCCGGGTCAGCTCCGCGGCGAGCAGTTGGGTGGCGGCGGCCAGTTTGGTGGCGTGGGTCAGGTCCTCCCAGGAGGTGTGCCGCCCGGTCAGCCGGTTGTCCAGCGCGGTGAAGTCACCCTCGGCGTCGGTGTCGACGAAGAGCCCGCCGACCGCGGCCAGGGCCTCGTAGCCGGTGGTGCCGTCCACCGGCCAGTCCGGCAGCTCCTCGCCGTACTCCAGGATCTTCTCCACCACGAGCCAGGCGTCCGGCGCGGCGGCCCGCAACCGGGCCAGGTAGCCGGCCGGGTCGCGCAGGCCGTCCGGGTGGTCGACGCGGATGCCGTCGACCTCCCCGGCGGCGGCCCAGCGCAGGACCAGTTCGTGGGTGGCGGCGAAGACCGCCGGGTCCTCCACGCGCAGACCCGCCAGGCCCGCGATGGCGAAGAACCGGCGGTACGTCAGCTCGGCGTCACCGCGCCGCCAGGAGACCAGCTCGTAGTGCTGCCGGTCGTGCACCTCGGCGGCACTGCCGTCGCCGGTGCCCTCGGCGACCGGGAAGCGGTGCTCGTGGTAGCGCAGCTCCCCATCGACAAGCTTGAGGTCGTCCAGGGCGGCCGGGTCGTCGGCCAGCACCGGCAGCAGCAGCCGGCCCCGGTCCCAGTCGATGTCGAACCAGTCGGCGTACGCCGAGTCGCGCCCCCGGCGCAGCACGTCCCACCAGGGCGGGTTGGCCGCCGGAACGGCGACCCCGGCGTGGTTGGGCACGATGTCGACGGCCAGGCCGAGCTGCTTGTCGCGCAGTGCGCGCAGCAGCCGCTGCCGGGCGGCCTCCCCGCCCAGCTCCGGGTTGACGGCCCGGTGGTCGACCACGTCGTAGCCGTGCTGGGACCCGGGCGTGGCGGTCAGCAGCGGGGCGCTGTAGAGGTGGCTGACGCCGAGGTCGTCCAGGTAGTCGACGATCGCGGCGGTGGCGTCCAGGTCGAAGCCGGGGCGGACCTGGACCCGGTAGGTGGCCTTCGGAGGGGTGGCCGGCATGTCAGATCGTCCTCTCCAGCACGACGAGGGACCGGTCCGGCACCCGGATGGTGCCGCCCGCGCTGATCACCGTGGCGTCGCCCGGCTCGGGTTCGGCCGTGCTGATCACCCGTTCCCACTTCTGGCCGTACTCGCTGCCGGGCATGGTGAAGTCCAGCGGCGCGTCGTGGGCGTTGAAGCAGAGCAGGAACGACGCGTCGTGGTGCTTCTGGCCGTACTGGCCACGCTCGCGGATGCCCTCGCCGTTGACGAAGAGCGCCACCGAGCGGCCGAAGTCGTTGCCCCAGTCCTCGCCGGTCATCTCCCGCCCGTCCGGGGTGTGCCAGGCCAGGTCGGGCAGCGGCTCGTCGATGCCGCGCCCGTTCACCGGCAGGCCGGTGAAGAAGCGGCGACGCCGGAACACCTGGTGACGTTTGCGGAACGCGGTGAGCGTCTGGACGAACTCCAGCAGTTGCTCGTCGACGTTGTCCCAGTCGACCCAGGCCAGCTCGCTGTCCTGGCAGTAGACGTTGTTGTTGCCGTGCTGGGTGCGGCCCAGCTCGTCACCGTGGCCGATCATCGGCACGCCCTGCGACAGCATCAGGGTGGCCAGGAAGTTGCGCCGCTGCTTGGCCCGCAGGGCGAGGACCGCCTCGTCGTCGGTGTCGCCCTCGACCCCGCAGTTCCAGGACCGGTTGTGGCTCTCGCCGTCCCGGTTCTCCTCGCCGTTGGCCTCGTTGTGCTTGTCGTTGTACGACACCAGGTCGTTGAGGGTGAACCCGTCGTGCACCGTGACGAAGTTGATGCTGTGGAACGGGCGGCGGCCGTCGTCCTGGTAGAGGTCGGCGGAGCCGGAGATCCGGGACGCGAACTCGGCGAGGGTGGCCGGCTCACCGCGCCAGAAGTCCCGCACGGTGTCGCGGTACTTGCCGTTCCACTCCGTCCACAGCGGCGGGAAGTTGCCCACCTGGTAGCCGCCGGGGCCGACGTCCCACGGTTCGGCGATCAGCTTCACCTGGCTGACCACCGGGTCCTGCTGCACCACCTCGAAGAAGGTGGAGAGCCGGTCCACCTCGTAGAACTCCCGGGCCAGTGTGGCCGCCAGGTCGAAGCGGAAACCGTCGACGTGCATCTCGGTCACCCAGTACCGCAGCGAATCCATGATCAGTTGCAGCGAGTGCGGGCTGCGCACGTTGAGGCTGTTGCCGGTGCCGGTGTAGTCGACGAAGTAGCGGCGGTCCTCCTCGCTGAGCCGGTAGTAGCTCGGCGCGTCCACGCCCTTGAAGCTCAGCGTCGGCCCGAGGTGGTTGCCCTCGGCGGTGTGGTTGTAGACCACGTCGAGGATGACCTCGATGCCGGCCGCGTGCAGCGCCTTCACCATGCCCCGGAACTCCTGCACCTGCTGGCCGAGGCGGCCCAGCGCGGAGTATCCGTGGTGCGGGGCGAAGAAGCCGATGGTGTTGTAGCCCCAGTAGTTGCGCAGACCCAGGTCGACGAGGCGGTTGTCGTGGATGAACTGGTGCACCGGCATCAGCTCGATCGCGGTCACCCCGAGCCGGGTCAGATAGTCGATCATCGGCGGCGAGGCGATGCCCGCGTACGTGCCGCGCAGTTCCTCCGGGATGTCCGGGTGGCGCATGGTCAGCCCGCGTACGTGCGCCTCGTAGATCACCGAGTGGTGGTAAGGGGTACGCGGCGGCTTGTCGTTGCCCCAGTCGAAGTACGGGTTGACGACCACCGACTTCGGCATGAACGGCGCCGAGTCGGTCTCCGACATCCGCTCCGGCTCCGCCATGTCGTAGTCGTAGACCGCCGGGTCCCATTCCACGTCACCGTCGATGGCCTTGGCGTACGGGTCGAGCAGCAGCTTGTGCGGATTGCAGCGCAGCCCGTTCGCCGGGTCGTACGGGCCGTGCACCCGGTAGCCGTAGCGCTGGCCCGGCTCGATGCCCGGCAGGTACGCGTGCCACACGTACGCGTCGACCTCGCGCAGCTCGACACGGCGCTCCGCGCCGGTGTCCCACTCGTCGAAGAGGCACAGCTCGATCCGCTCGGCCACCTCGGAGAAGATGGCGAAGTTGGTGCCCATCCCGTCGTAGGTGGCGCCCAGGGGGTACCGCTCGCCCGGCCAGACCTGCATGTCGCTCCTTAGACCATGGATATGTGCGCGCCGGCCGACTCCACCCGCGCGCATGCGGGTAGTGCCCCCGGCCCGGGCGCGCCAATCCATCCTTTCAGGCGGTGACCAAAAACCACCTGTCTGATGCGCCGTACACCGATCGGGTGTCCTCCGTCACGATGACCCTTTTCGAGGTGCGTTCTTGGGTCCGATGGACTTTCCTTGACCGGGGACAAGCGTCCGCGCGTGCCCGCCAGGCCCTCGGCCACCCCTTACACCTCTCGCTCCGCCGCCACTGACGCCGGCGCGCACCACCATGCATGGACGGAGACTGATGTGACCCTGCGGGTCGACGAGCAGCTCGCTGCCACCAAGGACCGGGCCCACCGGCCCACCCTGACCTCCCGGCCCCCCGCGCAGCCCGGTCCCACCGCGCAGCCCGGCACGCCCGCGCCGGCGCAGTCCGGCCCCGGGGTGCCCCCGCAGACCCGCCGCATCCTCATGCTGTCCTGGGAGTACCCGCCAGTGCTCGTCGGCGGTCTCGGCCGACACGTGCACGCCCTCTCCGTCGCCCTCGCCGCCGCCGGCCACGAGGTCACCGTCGTCACCCGCCACTCCGAAGGCGCACCCCTGGAGGAGTACGCCGACGGCGTCCGCATCCTGCGCGCCCCCGAAGACCCGGTCACCTTCCCCCTCGCCACCGGCTCCCTGCTGGCCTGGACCATGGCCTTCAACCACACCCTCACCCGCACCGCCCTGCGCGCCACCCAAGCCGGCTCCTACGACGTCATCCACGCCCACGACTGGCTCGTCGCGCACACCGCGATGACGTTGCGCGACCACCTGGACATCCCGCTGGTCAGCACGATCCACGCCACCGAGGCCGGGCGGCACCAGGGCTGGCTGCCGGAGGAGATGAACCGCACCATCCACGGCGTCGAGCAGTGGCTCAGCAGCGAGTCCAACCGGGTGATCGTCTGCTCCGGGTACATGCGCGACGAGGTGAACGCGCTCTTCGGCGTACCGGCCGCGCGGGTCGACGTGGTCGCCAACGGCGTGGAGCCGCACCGCTGGCGGGTGCCCGCACGCGCCGTGGCCGCCGCCCGCGCCCGCTTCGCCGGGGACGGCCCGCTGGTCACCTTCGCCGGCCGTCTGGTGTACGAGAAGGGCGTGCAGCACCTGATCGCCGCACTGCCCCGGCTGCGCGAGCGGCACCCCGGGCTGCGCGCCGTGATCGCCGGTGACGGCCCGTACCGCGCCGAACTGGAGGCCGAGGTGCACCGCCGCGGCCTCGGCGGCATGGTCACCATGCCGGGCTTCCTGGGCGGCACCGACCTGCCGGCGCTGATGGCCGCGTCCGACTGCTTCGCCGTGCCCAGCATCTACGAGCCGTTCGGCATGGTCGCCCTGGAAGGCGCCGCGGCCGGCGCTCCCATCGCCGTGGCCGCCACCGGTGGCCTCGCCGAGATCGTCGAACCGGGCGTCACCGGGATGACCTTCCGCCCGCACGACCCGGACAGCCTGACCGACGCCGTGGACGCGCTGCTGTCCGACGCCGACCGCGCCCGCGTCATGGCCCGCCACGCCCGCCGGATGGTCCACGACCAGTACGGCTGGGCCGCCATCGCCCAGCGCACCGCCGCCAGCTACGCCGCCGCCATCCACCACGACGCCGCGTTCACCGCCGAGCGCGCCGAGCAGCGGATGTCGCAGGGTCGCGCCCTCCCGGCGATCCCCGAGGGCAACCTCCTCGCCGCCGCCGGCCTGCGCTGACGGTGCTGGCCCGGCCCGTTCGCGCTTGATCGACTCGGTTTCCTTGAAGTCGGGGTGTCCCGGTGCTGGGACCCCCCGACTTCCTGAAAGCCGAGTCGATCATGCCGTGACGAGCGCAGCGCACCCGGCGCCGCGTGGCCGGGGCTGTCAGAATGTGCGAATGTCTCGCCCTGTCGACGCCCTGGACGCCAGCTTTCCGGTCGCCGCCGCGATCGCGCTGGACCTGATCCGACGCCCCGAGGTGTCCGAGCAGTGGTCCAGCCCGAGCGCGCTGCCGCACCTGTCCGTGGGTGGCCTGGCGTGCCACCTGGGACGTCAGGCGGTACGCGCGGCGGAGCTGCTGCCGACGCCGACCGACCTGCCGACCTTGGAGTCGGCCGACACCCATTACGAGCGGGCCGCCTGGGTCAGCGAGGGTGCCCCGGACAAGGACACCGTCGCCTCCGGCCCGGACGAGGCCGACGCCCTCCGCGGGCCGGCCGACCTGCACGCGCATTCCGCCCGGGCGCTGGAGGAGGTCGGCGACCTGCTCTCCCGAGGTGCCGCCCGCGAGATCGTGCCGATCCCGTGGCAGGGCTGGTCGTTGCGGCGCGGTGACTTCCTACTCACTCGTCAGCTCGAGATCGTGGTCCACTCCGACGACCTCGCGGTGAGCATCGGCGTACCCACGCCGGAGTTCCCGGCGGACGTCTTCGACCCGGTACGCGACCTGCTGGTCCGACTGGCCGTGCGTCGCAACGGCCAGTCCGCGTTGATCAGCGCGCTGAGTCGCAGTGAGCGAGCCGGGAACATCTCCGCCTTCTGACAGCTCTGACGCACCGAACGCCGCAGGCCGCCGACCCGGAGGGGTCGACGGCCTGCGGTGAAGCGAGGAGCGGGTCAGCGCTCGCCGAAGGGGACGTAGTCCCGCTCGGCGGAGCCGACGTAGACCTGCCGCGGACGGCCGATCTTGGTCTCCGGGTCGCTGATCATCTCGCGCCACTGGGCGATCCAGCCGGGGAGCCGGCCGAGCGCGAAGAGCACGGTGAACATCTTGGTCGGGAAACCCATGGCCTTGTAGATCAGGCCGGTGTAGAAGTCCACGTTCGGGTAGAGCCGGCGGGAGACGAAGAAGTCGTCGGCGAGGGCGATCTCCTCCAGCTCCATGGCGATGTCCAGCAGCGGGTCCGGCTTGGCCATCCGGCCCAGCACGTCCTGCGCGGCCTTCTTGACGATCGCCGCCCGCGGGTCGTAGTTCTTGTAGACCCGGTGGCCGAAGCCCATCAGCTTGACGCCGTCCTGCTTGTCCTTGACCTTGCGGACGAAGGACCGGACGTCGCCGTCGCCGGCGTGGATCTGCTGGAGCATCTCCAGCACCGCCTGGTTGGCGCCGCCGTGCAGGGGGCCGAAGAGCGCGTTCACGCCGGCCGAGACCGAAGCGAACAGGTTGGCGTTGCTGGAGCCGACCAGGCGGACGGTCGAGGTGGAGCAGTTCTGCTCGTGGTCGGCGTGCAGGACGAAGAGCATGTCCAGCACCTTCGACATCACCGGGTCGACCTCGTACGGCTCCGCCGGCACGCCGAACGTCATCCGCAGCAGGTTGTCCACGTACCCCAGCGAGTTGTCCGGGTACAGCAGCGGCTGACCGATGGACTTCTTGTACGCGTACGAGGCGATGGTGGGGACCTTCGCCATCAACCGGACCGTGGAGATCTCCACGTGCTCGGAGTCGAACGGGTCCAGGCTGTCCTGGTAGAAGGTGGACAGGGCGCTCACCGCGGACGAGAGCACCGCCATCGGGTGGGCGTCCCGGGGGAAGCCGTCGAAGAAGCGGCGCATCTCCTCGTGCAGCAGCGAGTGCCGCCGAATCCACTCGGTGAACTCGGTCAGCTGCTGCTCGGTCGGCAGCTCACCGTAGATGAGCAGGTAGGAGACCTCCAGGAAGGAGGACTTCTCGGCCAGCTGCTCGATCGGGTACCCCCGGTAACGCAGGATGCCCGCGTCGCCGTCGATGTAGGTGATCGCGGATGAGGCAGCGGCGGTGTTGACGAAACCGGGGTCGTACGTGGTCATCCCGGTTTCCTTCAGCAGCTTGCTCACCCCGATACCGGCGGGGCCCTCGACCGCAGGATGTACCGGCATCGACAGCTGCCCACCGGGGTGATCGAGCTTGACTTCCGTCATGTGGTTCCTCGCTTCGCCGGCAGATCTACGTTGAATTGCCTTCGCTTCTACCGTAATTGCGGCTCGGGGGACAACGCCCGCCGTGGTTCGGCGGTGAGGTATGCGTCACCCGATTCCCGACCGGGCGGCCGGGAAACCCGCATCCCGCCAGACGGGACCAGACCGGACCATCCCCCGAAAGCCGGGGCCGGACCGACCCCCGAAGCCCCGGCCGGACCGACCACGGAAGCCGGAACGGACCGAACCCGGAAGCCTCGTCAGGACAGGGTGAGGCGTCGCAGCGTACCGTCCGTCGCGACCTGGAAGACGTCGAGCTTGTTGGTGCCGGCGTGGAACAGCTTGTCGTCGGCGAGCAGCGCGGCGAACCGGCGTCCGCCGGGGTCGGCCGGCACCACGGGGACGACGGCCCCGATGCGGCCGTTGACGGCGACGGCGAGGAGGGTGCCGTCCGGGATCCGGTCCGGTACGTCGCCCCAGACCAGCGCCGGGAGGGTGCCGGTGTCCGGGTCCATGGCGGTGAACGCGGCCAGGTCGGCGACCCGGGCGCTGCCGTCGGCCGGGCCGGCGCGCACCTCGGTGCCGACCAGCGGGTGGGGTGTCGGCAGGGGTGGCGGGGCGGGCACGCCGCCGGGGAAGGTGACCGGTTCGCCGGGGCGGTCGTAGAAGTGCTTCGTACCGTCGGTGCGGGGGGCCTGCCGGGCGGAGCGCCCGTCGACCCGCCACGGCAACCGGATGCCGGCTTCGTCGGCCACGGTCGGCAGCAGGTCGACGTGTTCCCAGTTGCGGTCGTCGACCCGGCCGGTCTGCTGCCGGGGTTCCTTGACGAACGTCGGCACCCAGGCGACCTCGCCGGCGGCGGCCTTGATGGCGTCCATGCCCCGGCCCTGGGCGCCGGGGCGGAAGCTGACCCCGTGATCGGCGGTCACCACGACGAGGGCCTGGTCGTAGAGGCCGTTGGCGCGCAGCGTCCGCAGCGTCTCGCCGATCAGCCGGTCGGTGTAGCCGAGCTGGGCGAGGTGCCGCTGCCGGGCCAGGTCGACCCACCCGGCGCCGTCGTTGGGCAGGTCCTCGGGGGCGTCGTAGCGCGCCCCGGACGGCAGGTACGCCCACGGTGAGTGCGGCATCAGCAGGTGCAGGAAGTGCAGGGTGGGCCGGTTCGTCGGCGTCAGCCCGGCCAGAAAGCTGGTGAACCGGGCGGGTTGGTTGTCGTCCAGGCTGTCCCAGCGGAACTTCGGGTCGGCCGGCGCCGGTTCGGCGGCGTCCAGGCCGGCCTCGGCGCGGGTCTGCTCCCGGTAGGAGTCCTCCGGGTCGACGGCGCTCTCGGTGGGCCCGGCGACCCGGCCGAGCAGTTTGCCGGTCTCCCGGACCAGCACGCCGAGCCCCTGCTCCGGGGTGACCGGCTGTTCGCAGCGACTCGGTGGGCAGAGCCGGGTGATGCTCTCCTCGGCGCGGATGTCGTACAGGCCACCGAAGGCGGTGAAGAGGTTGTCCGGGTACTGCGAGTAGTGCGGGGCGACCGGCTTGGCCGGGTAGCGGCCGGTGAGCATCGCCGGCAGCGCGTTCGGCGTCCACCCGCTGACCCCGGTGGAGTTGCGGTACCAGGTGGATCCGCCGGCCAGCTCGGCGAAGTGCGGGTACCGCCCGGCGTCGATCTTCCCGTCCGTGCCGAGCAGGCTGACCAGTGGCAGTTCGTCGAGGATCAGCATGACCACCGGCGGGTGCACGGCCGAGCCTTGCGCGGTGCCGGCCGTGCCGCCGTCGCCGCGCGGCAGGACCACCGCCGAGGTCGGCGAGACGAGCAGGAAGAGCGCCACGAAGGCCACCGGGCCGGCGGCGGCCAGTCGCAGCACCCGGCCCGGCGCCCGCCACCGCCGGTGTGCGGCCGCGCCGGCCGCGCCGGCCAGCAGCGCCACCAGCAGCAGGGGTACGCCCCGAAGCGGCGTCACGTGCCGACCCACCTGCACGGCGAGCGCGGCGACCAAAAGCCCGACCAGCCCGGTGTGGGTGATGGCGCGGGCGGTCCGGCCGGCGAGTCGGCTGAGCGCGCCGAGCAGCGCCACCGCGACTGTGGGGAGCACCGTCACCAGGGCGACCAGCAGCAGGATCTGGGCCGGGTCGGCGCGGTGGAAGAGGAAGAAGTCGGGGCTGCGACCGAGCACGTCCAGCAGTGGCTGGGTGACCACGAGACCGACCAACGCGACGATCTCCAGCAGCCGACCCAGCTCGCCGCGCCAGCCCCGCTCCCACCGCGGTTCAACCACCCATCACCGTCCGGTAGAGCGTGCGGGTGCCCGAGGGCAGCTCGAGCCGGTCGGTGATCCGTCCCCGGGCGCCGAGCAGCGTCTCGAAGGTGTCGCGTCGGTAGTCCGGGAAGAGACCGGCGGGCTTGTTGGCAAGCAGCCGGGTCGCCATCGGGTCCTCCGGGTGGACGAACTCCACCACCACCGCGCCGCCCGGCGCGGTCAGCCCGGCCAGCCAGTCGATGACCTCCGGCAGCGGCACGTTGCGTCCGATCGCCAGGTGGTGCACCACGGCCAGGGCGAGCACCACGTCGGCGGACGCCCGCTCGGCGAAACCGGCCCGCTCGACGCCCCGCCAGCCGCCACCCGGCGAGGGGTCGGCCAGGTCCAGCACCAGCGGCAGGATGCGGCGCTGCCCCTCGGAGCGCAGCCGTCGGTACAGCTCGTCGACGACGGCCGGGTCCTGCTCGACGGCGACCACGTAGTCGGCGTGGCCGGCCGCCAGCCGGGAGTACCGGCCATCGTTGGCGCCGAGGTCGAGCACGAGGCGGGGGCGGGTGCCGGCGGCCACCGCGGCGGCCACGAACTGCTCCTTCGCCACCCGGTCGCGGGCCGAGTAGCCGCAGGTGCGTTGGTAGTCCGACCAGTGGCTCTCGGGCGGGCGGCGGTCCAGTTTGCGGACCATTTTCTCGATGCCGCGTACGGTGGCGAGCAGTAACTCGCGGGAGAAGCCGGCGGCGCGCAGTTGGTCGCGGACCTCGCTGGTGCTGGCGGCGGCGTTGCTCTGCTGCATGGCCCCGTGCAGGTGCAGGTGGGTCAGCACGCCGGGGCGCAGCCGGCGGGCCCCGTTGAAGAGCGGCCGCAGCTCGTCGGCCTCGATGCCGTCGACCCGGGCGCGCAGCCACGGTTGGAAGTCGACGCCCAGGTGGGCGGTGAGCATCAGCGGGTAGAGCACGGTCTGGCAGAACTGCCGGTAGCCGGCCCACGGTTCGCCGTCGCGGACCGGCTCGAAGGAGCCGATGTCGATGAAGACCGGTGCGGCGCCCCGCCACTGGAGGTTGTACGCCGAGCCGTCCTTGGTGGTGAAACCCTCACGCAGCGCGGCGTTCAGGATCTCCAGGTGCAGCAGGGCGGCGTCGCGCAGCATGCTGAACGACCACTCGTACGGGTGGGAGACGAACGGGATGCGCTCGTGGCGCAGCACGGCGGCCCACGGCGTGCCGGCCGTGGCGGGCACCAGTGTCGGCGGGGCGTCCTCGGTGGCGCAGACCTTGCGCGCGGCGACGAGCGCCGGGAAGAACGTGCTGCCGGTCAGTGCCCGCCAGTGCTCGGCGGCCTGGGGGTCCAGCCCCCGCAGCACCTCGTCGCCGACGTGGAAGACCCGGTTGGCCGGGTCCCGGAAGGAGGCCGGCTCGGGCCGTACCTCGGTGGGTGAGATCGCCATCGTCGGGCCTGGCCCGCGTCAGCGCTGGTCGGTGGGTTGCCGGCGGAACCGGTCGACCAGCCGTCGCCAGTAGAGCTTCGCGGCGACCGCGGCGCCAGCCACCCCGCCGACGACCGCCTGCACGATCAGGCTGCCGGACCCCGCGTCCAGGTAGGCCAGATGTTCCACCGATCGCTCCTTGCCCTCGCCGCCTCGACACCGGCGTCCCGGGCATACACCGATGAGGCTTTTAACCCAGAAAGCCGGACTTGTCCATCACCGTACGCCGGTCCCTGTCGCCGTCGAGGGCACATCGGCGTACTCCCAGCCTCGCCACAGAATGCGGCCGGGACGGCGGACCGCGCCGGTACGCTGCGGACGTGCGCTGGATGATGGTGGACGCGCCGCTGGACTCCTCCGGCGCTGGCCGCGGCGAGGAGCGGGCCCCCACCGCGCTGCGCCGGGCCGGCCTGCGCGAAGCCCTGGCCGCCGACGACGACGGGCAGATCGACGAGGCCCGGTTGCGCGACCCGAACCGCGACCCGGCGAGCGGGGTGATCGGCGCGGCGGGCCTGGTCCGGGCCGGCGGCGCCATCGCGGCACGGATCGGCGCGCTCGTCGCGGACGGCCACCGCCCACTGGTGCTCGGCGGGGACTGCGCGATCCTGCCCGGCATCTGCCGGGCCCTGCCCCCGGCGACCGACCTGTGGTTCGTCGACGCCCACCCCGACTTCCTCGACGGCACGACCTCGCCGACCGGTGAGGCCGCCGACATGGACCTCTCGGTGGTCACCGGGTACGGTCCCGCCGCCGCCGTCGGGCCGACCGGCGCGCTGATCGAGCCGAGCCGCGTCCACCTGCTCGGGCACCGCCCGGCCACCGACGAGAGCAGCCGGGTCGAGGCGGCCCGGATCGACCCGGCGATCCGCCAGATCAACGCCGCCGAGTTGCGGCGCCGAGGCGCGGCGACGGTCGGAGCGGGCCTGGCCGCCGACGGCGACGGGCCGGCCTGGCTGCACCTCGACCTGGACGTGGTGGACCCGCGCGACCTGCCCGCCGTGACCTACCCGGAGCCGGACGGGCCGCGCTGGGCCGACCTGATCGCGCTGGTCACGCCGCTGGCCCGCGCCGACCGGCTGCTCGGGATGAGCGTGACCGACCTGAACCCCGACGAGGACCCCGACGGGCGGCACACCCGCCGCGTCGTCGAGGTCCTCACCGAGATGCTGAGCGACTGACCGGCGCCGGTGTGCCGCGCGTTGCCTACGCGTCGGCTGTGGGATTGGGCAGCCGGACGGTAAACACCGTCCGACCTGGACGGCTCTGCACCCCGACCGTGCCGTGGTGGGCCTCCACCACCGCCGCGACGATGGCGAGGCCGAGGCCGGTGCTGCCGTGCGCGCGGGACCGGGAGCTGTCGCCCCGGGCGAACCGCTCGAACACCTCCGGTTGCAGCTCCACCGGCACCCCGGGCCCGTTGTCGGCGACGGTGAGTACGGCGCTGGCGGCGTCGACGGCCAGCGTGGTGGTGACCGTGCTGCCGGGCGGGGTGTGCACCCGGGCGTTGGTGAGCAGGTTCGCGACCACCTGGTGCAGTCGGGCGGCGTCACCGGGCACCCGGATCGCCACCTCGGGCAGTTCGAGCTGCCAGCGGTGTTCGGGGCCGGCGACGTGCGCGTCGCTGACCGCGTCCACCACCAGGGCGGTCAGGTCCACCGGTTCGACCGCGAGCGGACGGCCGGTGTCGAGGCGGGCCAGCAGCAGCAGGTCATCGACGAGGCTGGTCATCCGGGTGCTCTCCGACTCCACCCGGCGCAGCGCGTGCGCCACGTCGGCGGGAACCTCGTCGCGGCCACGCCGGGCCACCTCGGCGTAGCCGCGGATCGCCGCGAGAGGCGTCCGCAACTCGTGGCTGGCGTCGGCGACGAACTGGCGTACCCGGGTCTCGCTGGCCTGCCGGGCGGAGAGCGCGTCGGCGACGTGGCCCAGCATCCGGTTCAGCGCCGCGCCGACCTGACCGACCTCGGTGCGCGGGTCGGTGTCGGCGGACGGCACCCGGACGGCGAGTGCGACCTCCCCCCGGTCCAGGGGCAGCTCAGTGACGCGGGTGGCGGTGGCGGCCACCCGGTTGAGCGGTCGCAGGGTCGCCCGCACGATCAGCGCTCCGGCGGCACCGGCGATGACGAGCCCGACGGCGGCCACGGCTGCCTGCGCGGCGACCAGCGCCCAGACGGTCTCCTGGACGCCGGAGAGGGGGACCGCGACGACGCGTACCCGGCCGTCCCAGTACTGCCGGGCCACGGCCCGGTAGTCACCACGGTCGCCGAGGTCGACGGTGCGCGGTCTGGCGTCGACCGGCAGGCCCGCCAGCGCGGCGACCTCCCCCACCGGGACGGCCTGCGGGTCGGGGAACGCGTTGGAGGCGCTGTTGGTCAGGGTCCGGGCGCTGGTCACCCGGCCGTCGGCGATCTCGGCGACCACCGCGCCGGACGGCAACCCGGGTGGGATGCCGCCCAGTCCGTTGCCGGGGAAGGCCGGCCGGCCGGGACGGTCGCCCCGCATGCCCGTCGCCGGGGCCAACTGGGCGTCCAAGCGGTCGATCAGGAAGTGCCGCAGCGCCACCGTGGTCAGGCCCCCGATGGCGACGCTGACCAACGCCAGCAGCGCGAGCAGGGCAAACACCAGTCGGGTACGCAGGGAGCGCCCGGCCAGCCACCTCCGGGCGGCCCGCAGCGGGCGGCACCTACTCGGCGGGTTTGAGGACATAGCCCGCGCCGCGCAACGTGTGGATCATCGGTGCCCGGCCGGCGTCGATCTTCTTGCGCAGGTACGAGATGTACAGCTCCACCACGTTGGCCTGGCCGCCGAAGTCGTAGTTCCACACCCGGTCGAGGATCTGCGCCTTGCTGAGCACCCGGCGCGGGTTGCGCATCAGGTAGCGCAGCAGCTCGAACTCGGTAGCGGTCAGGGTGACGAGCTGGCCGGCCCGGCGGACCTCGTGGCTGTCCTCGTCGAGGCTGAGGTCACCGACAACCAGCACCGCCTCCTCCCGGGCGGCGATCGCGAGCCCGGAGCGGCGCAGCAGCGCGCGCAGCCGGGCGATCACCTCCTCGAGGCTGAACGGCTTCGTGACGTAGTCGTCGCCGCCGACGGTCAACCCGGCGATGCGTTCCTCGACCGCGTCGCGGGCGGTCAGGAAGAGCACCGGCACGGTGGGGGCGTGCTCGCGCAGCCGACGCAGCACCTGGAAACCGTCCAGGTCGGGCAGCATCACGTCGAGCACCACGGCGTCCGGCTCGAACTGTCGGGCGGTGCTCAACGCCGCCATGCCGTTGCCGGCGGTGCGGACCTGCCAACCCTCGTAGCGCAGGGCCATCGACAGCAGGTCGGTGAGCGTGGGTTCGTCGTCGACCACCAGTACCCGGACGGGTTCACCGTCGGGGCGACGCAGCTCGATCCGGCTCGGCGCGGCCTGCCCGTTCATGACCATGGGCCCCAGCGTGGCCGCGACACCTGTGCCACGCCCCTGCGGAAGCTGTGCGCCAGCTGTGCGACCGGGCCGCCGCGACGCCACCGGTCAGACCCGCCTCGTGGTCACTCGGACACGCCGTACGCGTCGGTGCGCACGAAGCGCATGCTCCAACCGCCGGCCTCGTCGGGCCGGTCGCGCTCGTAGAGGTGGTCGGGGCCGGGCTGCACCGGGCCCGTGCCGTCCGGGTGCCGCATGATCCAACGCTGGGGTGGGGCGCCGTCCGACCCGGCCGGCAGCAGCCGGACCAGGCCGTCCGCGGGCCCGCCGACGAAGCGTACGGTGACCTCGCTCATCGCGGCGCCCCCTCGGGTGACCGTGCCGGCACAATGGGTGACACCGGCTCTGGCTCGCAAGCTACCGCACCCGCCGCCGTGGCGCAGCGAGGTGCGCGGGGCCGTCCGCCCCCGAATCGGGCTCCGGTTTGCCCAGTTCGGCGCTCGGGTACCGGCATCTGAGCACCCGGCCGTCGGCGGGGCGAGGACGAGGAGTGGTCGATGCGCATGCTGGACGGGCGGTACCGGCTCGAACAGCGCATCGGGGTGGGTGGGATGTCCGAGGTGTGGCGGGCGTACGACCAGGTGCTGGACCGGCCGGTCGCGGTGAAGCTCATCTCGCCCGGTCACGACGATCGGGACGGCCCGGTGGACCGGATCCGCGCGGAGGCCCGGTCGGCGGCCCGCCTGGAGCACCCCAACGTGGCGAGCGTGCACGACTTCGGCACCTCCTCGACGTGGCCCGGCCGACCGGTGCCCTACATCGTCATGGAACTGGCCGAGGGTGAGACGCTCGCCGTGCACCTGCGCGCCGGGCCGCTTGACTGGCAGATCGCGGTGCGGGTCTGCGCGGAGGTCGCCGCCGCGCTGGCCGCCGCGCACGCCGAGGGCATCGTGCACCGGGACGTCAAGCCCGCCAACGTCATGCTCACCCCGGCCGGGGTGAAGGTGCTCGACTTCGGCATCGCCATCGCCGCCGGAGCACCGGACCCGATGCCGACCGGGATGGTGCTGGGCACTCCGGCGTACCTGGCGCCCGAACAGCTGGACGAGGCGCCGGCCACCCCGGCCGCCGACATGTACGCCCTCGGCGTGCTGCTCTACTACAGCCTCACCGCCCGCCTGCCCTACCGCGCGGCGACCGCCAGCGAACTGCTGCTCGTCCGCCGCCGTCAGCCACCGGAGCCGCTGCCCGACATCACCGGGCTCCCGCCGGAGGTCGCCGAGCTGTGCCACTCCTGCCTCGCCGACGATCCCGAGCAGCGTCCGACCAGCCTGGTCGCCGCGCTGCTGCTGGCCGAGGCCGTGGACGCCCGGGTGTACGTGCCGATGACGATCCCGACGAGCCGCCGGTCGGTCGCGACGTCGCCGTGGACCGAACGGGCCGCCGCGGAGGCCACCGAGGCGGTGGCGGTGGCCCACGAGCCGAACCTGCCCTACGGGCGCTGACCGCACGCCGCACGGACGTTTGGTTGGCGGCGGCGGGGTTCGCGGGGCGGCACAGCGTTTCGCCGGGCGGCGGTCGGGTAGCCGGCCTGGTGAGCGACGGGAGAAACGCGATGCCGGATCAGAGTTCCTGGCTGCGTGAGGCCACAGCGACCGCCGAGGGCGGTCACGTACGCACCGACGATGGCGGGCTCTCCACCGCGCTGGCCTCACCGCTGGCGCCCCACTGCACCGGGCTGACCCCGGAACAGTTGCTGGCCGCGGCCTTCGCCTCCTGCCTGCACCACGCGGCGGTGGAGGTGGCCGGGGAGATCACCGACGAGGCGCACACCGTGCAGGTCCGAGCCGAGGCGAAGCTGGGACGCGACAACGACGGCCGATACCGGGCCGACGTGCACGCGGAGATCTCCTCCGCCGGCCTGAGCCGAGACCAACTGGCCGACCTGGTCGAGTACGCCGACCGGCTCTGGCCGTTCTCCAGCAGCGACACCAGCCGACACCGCCTGACCGTCACCCCAGCAGAAAACGGCCGACACTGACGCCCCAGCCCGGGCCGGTTGGTGGAGGTGTGCATCGGTTGTTCGGATGACCGCCTGGCATGGCTGCGGGCTCGACCGGCAGGCCGACAGCGCGACCGCATTCACCCGACAAGTCGGGAATAACCGTCTGGAGTGATCCGCGAGGTTGATCAGCTTCGCCTATGCTTTGTGAACTAAAGTCGGCATGATCAGGGCAAATTGTGGCGCATGCCACTCTACGGGCTGGTGGCATCGGGCATTTGGCTCTTTAGCCTCGGCAGGTGCATCCCGACGACCCCTCCGCCCAGAAGCTGACCGACGCGCGCCCGAGCACCCTCTCGGACGACGCCGCATCAACCGAACGGACGACCGGCCGTCACCGCGCTGCCGAACCGCCGCGGCGGGCCCTGCTGGGCTCCACCCCGGTGCGGGTGGCGCTGGCCACCGGTGTCACCTGCTGCCTCAGCCTCGTGGCGGTCGCCACCGCGCGAGGCAACGACGACAGCGCCCGTACCGTCGAGCCGCTCGCCGAGGCGGTGGCCGACCGCGCCGCGATCGCCGACGAGCGCGCCTCCCGGTCGCTGGACCGCGACGCCGCCCCCGCCCGGATCCTGCCGCCCAGCCCGACGGCGAAGCCCACACCGACTCCCACCGTCGTCCGCAAGGCGCCCAAGAAGCCGGTCAAGCCCCGCCGCCCCCGGCCGGTCGCCGGCCTCGACCAGGCACAGATGGACAACGCGAAAACCATCGTGGACGTCGGCCTGGAGATGAAGATGCCGCGCCGCGCCCTGGTGGTGGCACTGTCCACCGCCATGCAGGAGAGCAACCTCTACAACCTGGCCAGCGACGTCCTCCCGGAGTCGGCGGAGTACCCGAACCAGGGCAGCGGCTCCGACCACGACTCGGTGGGGCTGTTCCAGCAACGGCCCAGCAGCGGCTGGGGCACGGTGGCCCAGCTGATGCGCCCGTCGTACGCCGCGCGGGCCTTCTACACGGCGCTCAACGAGATCCCCGGCTGGCAGGACATGAGCGTCACCGCCGCCGCCCAGGCCGTGCAGATCTCCGCCTACCCCGACGCGTACGCCCAGCACGAGGACCGGGCGACCACCGTCGCGGAGGCGCTCACCGCCTGAGCCGGGACTCCGGCCGCACGCGTCTCAGCGGCGGCCGGGCGGCGGCTCCGCGCCCGCGTCCAGGCCGCCGACACCGACCCGACTGCCCGGTACGCCGGCAGCCGCGGTGGGGGTGTCGGCGGGTACCTGGTCGACTGCCACCTGGCTGAGGATCTCGTCCACCCGCGCCTCGCGCCGTCGACGGGCGTCCAGCGCCGCCTCGAAGTCACGTCGGGCCTGCACGGCCTCCGCGTACGCCCGCTCCCGCACCCGCCGGGCCTCCTCGCGGGCCTCGTCGAGTTCGACGCGGGCCTGGGCCAGGATCTCGGCGGCCTCGCGCCGCACCGCGTCACCTGCGTGCCGGGTGGCGGTGGCGTCGCCCAGGTCCAGTCGTTGCAGGAGCCCGCTGAGCCAGGCCGCCTCCTGACGGATCTCGTCCCATTCGCGGGTCGCCCCGGCCGCGCCCTCGGCCCGCGCCGCGAGCCGGGACAACCGGATCCCCAACTCGTCCAGGCAGTAGTCCACCTGCCGCTGGTCGTAACCGGTCTCAACGACGGAGAACCTCATACTGTCGCCCCCCAGGCAGCTGCTGTTACTTCCCCACCTGGATCCTCGGCCGGGACCGCTCGCGCCGAGGGGGTTCGGGGAAAATGTTCAGCATGCGCGCAGGTGGCGCAGGCGTCAGCCGCGCTTGGGCAGTACGACGACCCGGCCGAAGAACTCGTCGATGCGGCGGACCACGTCATTGAAGTCGTCCAGGTCGATCGGCTTGGTGACGTAGGCGTTGGCCTGCAACGTGTAGCTGCCGACGATGTCGGTGTCGGCGTTGGAGGTGGTCAGGACCACGATCGGGATGGTCCGCAGATCCTCGTCCTGCTTGACCGCCCCGAGCACCTGCCGACCGTCCATCCGCGGCATGTTCAGATCCAGCAGGATCACGTCCGGGCGGCGGGCCTGCTCGTGCCGGCCCTCGGCGCGGAGAAACTCCATCGCCTCCTCGCCGTCACTCACCACGTCGATGATCTTGTCGACGTCGGAGTCCGCCAGCGCCTCCTCGATCATCAGCACGTCGCCCGGGTCGTCGTCGACCACCAGGATGCGTACCGGCTGCGGGCTCTCTGCGCCCATCACTACCTGCCTCGGAGTCGGCGGGGACGGGACCCTGACGGTCACCGCTTTGGCGGGAAAATGCGGGGAATGCTGGCGGGAAAATCTAGCCCATCAGGAGGCGGTGCGGGACGCCGGGTCGACCGCCTCCGGTTCGTAACGCAACACGTCGGCGAGGCCGGTCACCCGTAGCACCCGCTCGACCCGCCCGTTGGCCCCGGTGAGCCGGAGCCAACCCCCGTCGGCCGCCGCCTGGTTGTCACCGCGGACGAACACGGCCATCCCGGTGGAGTCGCAGAACGTGAGGTCGGTCAGGTCGAGCAGCACCCGGGTCTCGCCCGCCGCGGTGAGCCGGTCGATCGCGGCGGTCAGCTCGGGGGCGGTGCTCAGGTCCAGCTCGCCCGCGAGCCGCAGGCAGGCGCCACCACCGTCGCGCTCGACGTAGCTGACGCTGAACGTCACCGTTTCTCCCCCTCGCTCCACCCTCGGGTGGGACGTTTGCAGTCCGGCAAGTATACGCAGAGCTGACTGCCGCGCCGCCGAGCGCGGTGATCGATCCGGGTGCCGCCAGCGGGTCGGTCAGCGGGCTGGGCCGGGCAGCGCCGCGCATCCCAGCGCCAGTGCCCGCGCCGCCCGGGGAAAGTCCCGCAGCGCGGTGGCGTAGTGCTCCAGCGGCAGGACGATCGCCCCGACCGGCACCCCACGACTGGTCAGGATCCCCGCCAGCCACTGCACGAACTCCGTGAACAACGACGCGTCGTCGACGTAGACCGCCGCGGCCAGGAAGTCCACGATGTGGCCCAGGTCGCTCACGGTCGCGTCGAGCTGCGCCGCGGTGTACGCGCGCGTCGCCGGCACCCGCTCCCGCAGCTCCGCCAACGCGCTGTCGATCAGCTCACCGCGACGGCGCACCAGGCTGGCGTACTCGTCGTCGGCAAGGTGGGCCAGCCGCGCCGGGGGCGCCCCGCGCAGGGCCCGCTCGTCGCTGATCAACTCGGCAGCCGAGGGCGCGTCCGGCGCCCAGGCCACCCCGAGCCGGTGCGCCCACCGGCCGTCCGTGCCGAACCCGCGCCCGCCCACCACCACCGGCACGTCCGAGCGGCGGCAGGCCTCGATCATCCGGTGGGCGTACGGCAGGCGCATCGGCAGCGCGCACGCCAGCGCTACCGCGTGCGCGTCGTGGCGGTGCAGATACGACACCAGGTGCGCCGCCGGCACGCTGGCCCCCAGGAACGTCACCTGCCACCCGCGTAACCGCAGCACCTCCGCCACCAGCCGGGGCGGCAGCGCGTGCCACTCGCCGTCCATGCAGGCGACCACCACCCGGCCGCCGGTCGGCCGCGGTCTGACGTGCGCGGACACCGCCGCCACCACCTGCTCGCTGATGTGGGTGGCCGCGTGCTCCTGGGCGACGCTCCACTCGTTGCGCGCCCACCGCTCGCCCACCTCGGCCTGGGCTGGCGCGACCAGGTCGAGCAGCACCCGCTCCGCCGGGACGCCCGCGTCGAGCAGGCCGATCGCCAGGTCGGTCGCGGCGTACTCGTCGGCGTCGGCGAGGTGGTCCAGATAGCCGGCGTACGCCTCGCCGAGGTGGCTGGTGGTCATGGCGGCGGTCACGCGTCGATCCCCTCTGTCTGGTCGATGCGGTCGGGCACCGAGTGCAGGTGCCGCGCCCCGCGCCCGCTCAGGCCGGCCGCCCGCAGCGCCAGCACGGCGATGTCGTCGTGGTCGCCCTGTCCCAGCCAGTCGCAGGTGACCTGCTCGACCCGTTCGGCCAGGGCCGGCGCGGGCATCCGCTGGCAGCCGGTCAGCGCGGTGACCAGCCGCTCGGGGCCGAACAGCTCGTCGCCGCGCCGGCCGCCCCGGGCCTCGGTCACGCCGTCGCTGTAGAGCAGGCAGGTCTCGCCCGGCGCCAGCCGCACGGTCACCTCTCCGACGCGGGGGTCGGACACCACCCCGATCAGCATGCCGCGCAACGGCACCGTCTCCACCTCGCCGGAGGCGCGCAGCACCAGTGGTGGCAGGTGACCGCCGCCCGCCATGGTGAGGGTGAGGCCACCGTCGCGCTCCGGGCGGGCCACGCCGAGCACGATCGTGGCGAAGCGGCCCTGGCCGTGCGCCTGGGTGGTCTCCAGCAGCGCGTCGTTGAGCAGCCGCAGCAACCGCGAAGGGTTCGACTCCAACCGGTGCAGCGCCTGCAGGCACTGGCGGAGTTGGCCGGTGAAGACGGCGGCTTCGACGCCCTTGCCCGACACGTCGCCGAGGAAGAACAACGAGCCACCGTCGGTGAGCCGGTGCGAACCGTAGAAGTCGCCGCCGATGCGCAGCCCCGCCTGCGCGGGCCGGTACGCGGTGCCCCACTGCACGCCGACGGCCTCGACCGGCTCGACCGGCAGCAGGCTGGCCTGAAGGGTGTCGGCCACCTCCGCCTGGTCGCGGTAGAGCAGCGCGGTGGTCAACGCCGCTCCGGCGCGGGCCGCGAACGCGCGGACCAGCTCCACGTCGGCCTCGTCGTACCAGCGGGTGGCGCGACGGGCCACCAGCAGCACACCAACCGGCGCGTCGCGGCCCGGCAGCGGGACGACCCGGGCGGCGCTCTCGGTGCCGGCGAGCCCCGGCAGCCACCCGGCGTCGACCGCCTGCTCGACCAGCCAGTCCACCGCGTGGGGCTCGGCCCCGGTCAGCCCGTCGGCGAACGCGGTCGGCAACTCGCCGCCGGCCAGCACGCCGCTGTCCACCGTCGGCGCCTCGTCGTCGGTGCGCGAGGCCCGCCACCAGCGGGCGCGACCGCCCCGCGGGGCGAGCACCAGCACCGCCACCTCGGCCAGGGTCGGCACCGCCAGTCGAACGACCGCGGCGGCGGCCCGGTCGGGGTGCAGCGGGTTGCCCAGCTTGTCGCCGACCACGGCCAGGAACGCCGAACGCGCCCGTTCGGCGAGCAGCGCGTCGGCGCGGCTGACGCTGTCGGTGACGTCCTCCACGTACCAGCAGCAGCGCCCGCCGGAGATCGGAACCTGGCGGGCGGTGAGCCTGCGCTCGCGGTGGGTGAAACCGCCGGGGACGCCCTCGCTCAGGCCGGGCACACCTGCCGCGCTGAGCAGCTCGCCGGGCGTCACCTCGGGTAGCAACCGCTCGGCCACCGGGCTGATATGCCGCACCACGCCATCGGCGTCGCAGACCACCAGACCCTCACGGAAGTGCTCGACGACCTCGAACCAGTCGGGCGTGCCCTGACCCCGGTCGGGGGCCAGTGGCGGCAGGGCCGAAGTGGGACGGCGAACGTCGGCGGACCACGCCGAGGGTCGTGTCGTGCTCGGCGTGGAGAGCCGTCCGTCGCCCGGGTCCCAGTCCCTGACGTCGGAAGCAGTCACCAGCTGAGCCTCACTCCTTCTCGTTCACCGAACCCGTGCCGGAACCGACGTTCACGGTCACAACTCTCCAGCCACCCTACGCCCGAACCCGGATAGCGGCATCTCACGGCGGGTGACGGGCACCGCCAGGACGGGGCATTGGGTCAGGGATACGGGGCCGTTCACCGCCCTCCGCTTTGCGTTTTGTCGCTCGACAAGGAAAATGGTGGGATGCCCGACCAGCTGTTGACCATCGAGACGACCCGGCTCGCCGCCGGGCAGGTCCGACTCCGGCTGACCGGCGAGCTCGACTACGACAGCGCGCCCGAGCTGATCGCCGCCGCCGCCGAGCTGCGCGGCGACGGCGACGGCGACGCCCCGGTCCTGGTCGACCTGACCGGGGTGACTCTCTGCGACTCCTCCGGGCTCAGCGCGTTGCTGGTGGTGCACCGCGCCGCCGGGGCGATCCGACTGACCGGGGTCAGCCCCCAGCTCCAGCGAATGCTGGACCGCACGGGGCTGAGTGAGTTGCTGGCCGTGGCGTACGCCGACGACGACGTGCGCGCCATCGGCTGATCCGAGGGCCACCCCCGGGTAGTGAACGGGGATGGCCCCCGACCCTGGGACCTGGGGTCGGGGGCCGGAGGAATGTCTAGGTTGCCGTCATCGGCTGGAGCCGGGGGCCGTCCTCACGCAGCTCGCCGATGGGGGCCGGGTCGACGTCCTCGGGCTTCCCCGAATCGGGCGTCTGGTACAGGTAGCGGACGAACTGCCCACCCGCCTCGTTGTCGTCCGCACCGGGCCACTGACCGATGCAGTCCATCCCGATCACCTCGCGGCCCGTCCCGTCGGCCTCCTCCAGCAGCGCCCACAGGCTCACCGGGTAACACCTGGTGACATCGGGTGTGAGCTGCCAGCGCGCGTACCAGCCGGGTCGAGCGGGGACGATCTCGACGAGTTCCTTCATGACGACCTTCCTTCCGCGTACCTCGGAAGAACTCCGGTCCTGACCCCGATCCTGCCGCCGGTGCGGGTGAACACCCCTCACCCCCGCCGGATGAAGCGTGGCGGAGACCGGGCCGACCCGGCCGGCGGCCTCCGTTTCCTTCTCGGGGGCGGCGGGAAGGCGACTGGCGCAGCCACGATCCCCAGCGGAAGGGGTGCCACACCATGCGCAAGCAGATGGAGGGCGACAACCAGAGGCGCCGGGCGTTGGCCCGGCAGGCCCGCGAACAGAATCGCCAGCCCAGCGAGATCGGTGCCAGCCTGAGCGCCACCAAGCAGCTCACGAGCCTCGATGCCGGTAAGCGTGCCGGCCCACCAGCGGCCGGAATGCGCAAACCGGACAGCACCCGGGGCGGGCCGGCGCCGCCGCCGGTCGGTAGCGCCGACAATCCGCGGCCCCAACCGTCCCCGCCGAGCGGCGCGGCCGGTGTGAGCAGCGTGGGCTACCACGATCTGGTCGACGAGGTCCGGCGTCGCGCCGGGGTCGACTTCAAGACGGCCAAGGTGGGCACCGAGGCAACTGTGCTGGTGCTCGCGTTCGCCCTGGAGGCCGCCGAGCGGCAGCGGCTGCTCACCGCGGTGCCGTCGTCGCTGCACGACGTGCTGCCGGTCGACGGCATCGAGCGGCACCAGGACCTGCCCGGCTTCCTGGCCGAGGTGGGCCGGATCAGCGGCAACACCCCGGAGCAGGCCCGGTACCAGGCGGAGGCGACGATCGCCGCGCTCGCCGAGCAGGACGGCGACCTGATCGAGTCGTTGCACGTACCCGACGGGTTGCGCGACCTGCTGAACCCGCCGGAGGCCGGCGGCGGCCTCGTGGGCGCCTCCACCACCACGCCCACCCTGGACGCCGACGAGATCAGCGCGGCGCTGGACGACCTGCCCTACTGGGCCGGCGACAGCCAGGGGCTCTACCGGGTGGTCGCGCTGCCGCCCGACAACCTGGACCGGGTGCTCGCCCGGTTGGACCGGCTGCGCCAGGACAACGGCCGTGGCCCGAGCATCGGGCGTCCGGGAGACACCGCCGCCGTGTTGACCGTGCGGACAAGCCAGGCCAACGGGGTGACCGCGCTCGACGTGGACCTCGCCCGCCAGATCGACGACGCGATCGACGAGGTGGGGGCCGGGATGGCCGGCGGCTGACGGCCACCGCGACAGGCGGGCCGGCGGACCGGGGGCGACCCCGCTCCGCCGGCCCGTCCGGCGTGCGGGCCACCGACCGGATGGACCATGGGCTCGGCTAGCGTGCCCGATATGAACCGCGCCGCCGACCGGCTGGAACTGGTCGCCGACCCGGTCCGCCGGACCGGGCGGACCCTGCTGTCCGCCGGCGTCGAGCAGTCGTACGTGGACGTCGAGGATCCGCGCCACCTGCACTTCGAGTACGTCCGGCGGATCGCCTCGGCGGTGGAGCTGGCGGCGCCGGCCGGTGCCCCGCTGAGCGTCCTGCACCTGGGTGGCGGCGCGTTGACCCTGCCCCGGTGGCTGGCCGCCACCCGGCCCGGCTCCCGGCAACGGGTCGTCGAGCGGGACGCGGCGGTGGTCGAGCTGGTCGCCCGGGAGTTGCCGCCCCTGCCGCCCGAGGTGCGGGTGGAGGTCGCCGACGCCCGGGACGCCCTCACCGCCACCCCGGACGGCCGGTACGACCTGGTGATCGCCGACATCTACCGCGCGGCCCGGATGCCCCGGCACGTCCGCACCGTCGAGTTCGCCGCCGAGGTGGCCCGCGTCCTGCACCCCGACGGGTTGTACCTGGTCAACGTCACGGACCTGCCGCCACTGGTCGGCACCCGGGTACAGGTGGCCACGTTGCGGGCGGTCTTCGCCGACGTCTGCGTGGCCGGCGACCGGCGGATGCTGCGCGGCCGCAGGTACGGCAACCTCGTGCTGGCCGCGACCTCCCGTCCCGGCGGCCTGCCGGTGGCCCGGCTGGCGGTGGCCGCCCTGCGCGACCCGGTGCCCGGCGGGTTGCTGCACGCCGGCGCGCTCGACACGTTCGTCGCCGGCGCCCACCCGATCACCGACGCGGACGACAACTCCCGCCACTGACCTCCGTTGCGCCCGCAATGCCGGGTTTCCGACGCCGCGCGCTGGGAAGGCCCGCCGGATGAGCAACACCGACGATCGGGAGACCGGCCGCCGAACCCTGATCGTGATCGGTCTGGTGCTGGCGACCGCGCTCGCGCTGGGCTTCGTGTACGCGACCCGGCGGGTGCTGGTCTGGGCGGTGGTCGCCGCCTTCTTCGCCATCGCCCTCAAACCGCTCGTCGACCGGCTGCAACGCCGCCTCGTCAGGCGTCGGGCGCTGGCCACACTGCTGGTGTTCCTCGCCGCGTTCGTGCTGCTGACGCTCCTGGCCGCGCTCATCCTGGTGCCCTTGTTCGGGGAGCTGGGTCGCTTCGCCGACCGGGCGCCCGAGCTGCTGCGGGAGGCCCGCGCCGGACAGGGCCCGGTGGGGCAGGCGCTGGAGCGCACCGGGGCACGACGCTACGTCAGCGAGCACTCCGAGCAGCTGCGCGACCTCGGCGGCCGGCTGCGCCAACCCGCGGTCGGTGTGCTGCGCGGCGTCGTCGAGTCCGTCGCCGGGCTGGTCACGGTCATCGTGCTCGCGTACCTCATGGTGTTGGAGGCGCCGCGGATCACCCGCGGCCTCCTCGCGGCGGGCGGGGACGGTCAGGGCGAGCGGCTACGCCGGGTGGGCCGGGAGGTTTCGCGCACCGTCACCGGCTACCTCACCGGGAATCTGCTGATCAGCGTGATCTGCGGGGCGTTGACCTACCTGGTGCTGACCCTCACCGGGGTGCCCTTCGCGGCCGTGATCGCCCTGCTGGTGGCGGTGGCCGATCTGATACCGCTGGTCGGCGCCACCCTCGGCGCGGTCATCGCGGCCGGCGCCGGCTTCCTGCACTCCCCCACCGCCGGGGTGGTGGTGCTGGTCTTCTTCGTGGTCTACCAACAGTTGGAGAACCACCTGCTCCAGCCGCTCATCCTGTCCCGCGCGGTCCGGCTGAACCCGTTGACCGTGCTGATCAGCGTGCTGCTCGCGGCGGAACTGGCCGGTCTGCTCGGCGCGCTGCTGGCCATCCCCGCCGCCGGCATCATTCAGACCCTGCTGCGCGAGTACGGCCCGCGCCGGCTCCGACCCGCCCCGCCGGCCGGTCCGGCCGCGCGGTCCGCGCGGCCCGCCGGCCCCACCGACTGACCGTCGCGGGCGGCCGGTGCCGCCACCGGACTGCTCCGTGACGACCCTGCTCGGGGCCCGCCCGTCTTCCGGCTGCGGCCGCTCTGGCGTGAGGAACTGGCCCCGACGCTCGACGACCTGCCCGGGGGGGCCCGCTCAGCGGGACCGGCTCGCGACCTCGGGTGTGGTGCTCTCCAGCGGCACCGCGTTGGCCGGCACCAGCCCCAACTGGACCGCGGACCGGGTCAACGCGGCGTCCAACGCCCAGTCGGCACTGACCCGCGTGCGGTTTCCCGGCATCGCCATCAGGTGGTACGCCCGGGTGACCGCCTTGGCCGGCAACCCGGACAGGTTGACCTGCAACGGGTTCGCCGCCGCGTCCTTGCCACCCAGGTCGACCACCCAACCCAGGTCGTGGTGCTTGTACGGCTTACGCCGGCCGAAACCGTACGACGCGGCGATGTTGTACGCCGCGCGCTTGCCCTGCCGCTGCGCGTGCTGGGCGGTCATCCCGCACACCTTGCCCGGGTTGACCAGGTCGGGCACCGCGGCGGCGTCCCCGCAGGCGAAGACCTCCGGGTAGCCGGGCACGTTGAGGAACTCGTCGGTGACCAGTCGACCCCGGTCGGTCCGCAGGCCCAGCTCGTTGACGAACGGGTCGGGGCGCACCCCCACACACCACACCAGGGTGCAGGTCGGTATGTACTCGCCGTCGGTGAGCTTCACCCCGTCGCAGGTCGCCTCGGCCACCGAGGTGCCCATCCGCACGTCCACCCCACGCTTGTCGAGCACCTTCTGCGAGGTGTCCGACATCCGCTTGTCCAACTCCGGCAGCACCCTGGGCGCCACGTCGAGCAGCATCCAGCGGGGCCGGACGGTCAGCCGGGGCCGCTGGGCGTGCAGCGCGTCGGTGAACAGCTGCCCGTGCGCCGCGACCTCGGTGCCGGTGTAGCCCGCCCCGACCACCACGAACGTGGACCGGGCCCGCTGCTCGGCCGGGTCCTCGGCCTGCTCGGCCAACTCGATCTGCCGGACGATGTGATCATGCAGGTAGACGGCCTCGGGCAGGCCGCGGAAGCCGTGCGCGTACTCGGTCACCCCCGGAATGGGCAGCAACTTGTTGACGCTGCCCACGGCGAGCACCAGCCGGTCGTACGCCAGCCGGTTCTTCTCCCCCTCGGCCTGGGTGAAACCGACCCAGCGGTTCTGCAGGTCGACGTGATCCGCCTCGCCGACCACCACCCGGACGCCCTTGAGCGTCCCGGTCAGCGGCACGGCGATCCGTTTGGGCTCGACCACCCCGGCCGCCACCTCGGGCAGCAGCGGCAGGTACAGGAAGTAGTCGGTGGAGTTCAGCACCACGATCTCGGCCCGGTCCCGGGCGATCCGGCTCAACGTCTTCGCCGCGTGGTAACCGGCGAACCCGGCCCCCACGATCACCACACGAGGTTTCGTCATTGCGCGCCGTTTCCCGTCGAAGGCCGGGACAAACGTCCGACGCGCCACCCACGCTCAGCTCGGCTGGAGCCGGACGTGGCCGCTGCGGCCCACCGCCTCCAACTCCCACTGTTGGCCGAACGCCCGGACCCGCTCGGCGGTGATCCGGCCCAGCTCCTCGGGGACGTCCGGATCGAGGGCCAGCCGGCCGTTGACCGGGTTGACGCCGAGCATGGCGCGGATCAGGGCCAGCGGGGTGCCGGCCGCCCACGCCTGCGGGCTGCACGCGGTCGGGAACGGCACGGCGAAGAGCAGTCGTTCCCGGTCGAAACCGCTGAGCGCCTCCGGCAGCCGGTAACCGAACTGGTCGGCCGCCTGGAACATCGCCAGGCTGATCCGGTTCGACTCGGCCCGGTAGCCGTACCGGGCCAGGCCGAGCGCGGCTATCGAGTTGTCGTGCGGCCAGACCGTGCCCAGGTGGTAGCCGAGGGCGTTGTAGAGCCGCTCCTCCCGGGACAGCGTGCGGATGCCCCAACCCGAGAACATGTCCGGCGACATGAGTTGCCGCACCACCGCGTCGGCCCGCTCCGGCGGGACGATGCCGCTCCACAACAGGTGACCCATGTTCGAGGTCTTGGAGTCGACGCGATTCTTGTCGCCGTCCAGGGCGACTGCGTAGTAGCCGCCCCGCTCCTCGATCCAGAAGTCCCGGTTGAACCGCTCGTGCAGGGTGTTGGCCTCGTCGCGCAGCCGATGCGCCAACGGGGGGTTGCCCAACGGCCCGTCGAACAACTCGGCCAGCCGCAGCTTGGCGTCGTAGGTGTAGCCCTGCAGGTCGCAGGTGGCCAGCGGCAGCACCGGGATCCGACCGTCGGCGAAGACGACGCCGTCCGGTGAGTCCCGCCAGCACTGGTTGCCCAGCCCCTCGGGCGAGCGGGTGGCGTACTCGACGAACCCGTCGCCGTCCCGGTCGCCGTACTCGTCGATCCACCGCAACGCGGCCAGCGCGTTGTCCCGCAGGTGCCGGACGGTCACGTCGTCGCCGGTCCAGCGCCAGTACTCGGAGAGCAGGATCAGCCAGAGTTGGGTGGCGTCGGCGCTGCCGTAGTACGGCCCGAACGGTTTCTCGCCACTGCGGGTCAACTCGCCACTGCGCACCTCGTGCAGAATCTTGCCGGGCTCCTCGTCGGTGAAGTCGTCGCACGTCTCGCCCTGGAGGCGGGCCAGGGCGAGCAGTGCGCCCTTGGCCAGCGTGGGTCCGGCGACCAACGTTTGGTAGGCGGTGATCAGCGTGTCCCGTCCGAAGACGGTGAGGAACCAGGGCAGCCCGGCACCGGGCAACATGATGCGCTGGCCCTTGACCTCCAGATCGAGGCGCAGCGCGGAGAGGTCGTCGCGGGACTGCCGTACGGTGTGCTCCAGCGCCTTGTTGTCGCTGCGCAACACCGCCCGGTCCTCGGTCCACCGGCGCAGCGGGTCGTCGGCGCGGCCGTGGAAGACGTCGGCGATGTCGCCCCGTACCGGCTCGACCACGCCCATCCCGTGCGGCAACGGCACGTGCAGGTCCACCTTCCAGATCTCGCGGGGGCCCAGTTCCAGTTCCCAGACCAGGTCGTCGCCCTCGACGCGGTCCGCCGGCGTCGCGCAGCGCACCCGGGTCTGGGCGGAGAAGTCGCCGCGCTGGTAGGAGAAGCACAGCTCGGACCCGTCGGCGGCGTGGTTGCGGGTGATCTCGGCGGAGCGGTCCCGGACTGTTGACTTGACCTCGAACAGGTCGGCGAAGTCGGCGGCGACGGCCAGCCGTAGCTCCACCCGAACCGGCTCCAACCGGAAGGAAACCAACTCCACGCGCTCGCGAAGGCCGTCGCCGACGTAGCGCAGCCGCCGCAGGCCCAGCGTGTTCGGCGGCAGCCCGGGCAGTTCCGGGTTGGTGAGCACGTACTGCGCGGAGTAGTGGTCGATCGTCTCGGAGCGCAGCACCAGCAGTTCGCTGCCGTTGATCGTCAGGTTCCAGCCGCTGATCAGGCGGGTGTCCAGATGGACGAGCCCGCCGATGCTGCCCGTCGGCACGTCCCCGCACGCGTTGGAATACAGGAACGTGGGCCCACTGAGCACCGCCAGGGAGTTGGGGCCCAACTCGGGCGGAATGGCCCGCTGGTCGGCGCTGTCCGCATCTGCGACGGACAAGCCGGGAAAGGGGTTGGCAGGGGTCGCGCGCACGGCAGCCATGACACCCACCGTAGGAAGGAGGGTACGGAGCGTCATCACCCAGTCCGGGTGAAAGTTCAGGCGGGGGTTGGCGCAGTGATCGCCCAGCGCTCGTGGTCGCGCCAGGCGCCGTCGATGAACAGGTAGTCCGGGGAGAAGCCCTCCAACCGGAAGCCGAGCTTGCGGGCCACCCGCCGGGACGGCTCGTTGCCCGGCTGGATGTTCGCCTCCAGCCGGTGCAACCCGACCGAGGTGAACGCGTGGTCGATCACCAGGGCGACCCCCGCCGAGGCGTGCCCGGTCCCGCTGTACGGCAGGAACGCCGCGTACCCGAGGTAGCCGCCGCGCAGCGCACCGAGCACGATCCCGCTGATGTTCACGTAGCCGGCGATCTCGCCGCTGGCCCGGTCGCAGATCAGGTAACCGGCGCTGTCGCGGCGGCGGATCCGACGCAGATAGTGCTCGTACTCCTCCGGGTTGGCCGGCGCGGCCAACCACGGGTGGTGCAGGTCCCGACTGCGCCGTACGGCGGCGATGAACTCGTCGGAGTCGGTGGGCCGGGGCCGCCGGATCGCGGCGGGACCACCGGTACGCAGGTATCTCACGGCGGATCACTCTGACCGACGGGTGCCGCCGTTGTCCAACCGGCCGCCGCGTGCGCCTCCCGGGCCGCGAGCAGCGCCGGGAGGTGATCCTTGCTCCAGGCGCGCGCCGCCTCGATGAGGGTCAACAGACTGCGCCCCAGCGGGGTGAGTTCGTACTCGACGCGGGGCGGATTTTCCGGGTAGGCCGTCCGCAGCACCAGGCCGTCCCGCTCCATCGCCCGCAGGGTCTGCGTCAGGACCTTGGGCGTAATGGCGCGAAGTGGCACCCGGATCTCGGTGAACCGACGCGGGCCGCCTTCCAGGCAGAGCACGACCATCCCGGTCCACTTGTCGCCGATCTGGAAGGGCAGGGCGCCCGACGGGCACATCGGATCGAACATCTCGGGATCGAGATCCGTCATCCCAGTATCTTTGCAGTAACCAGTATCTCGTGGATACCGTCCCTGACGTCGAGGAAGACCGCCGGACGGGGGACGAACCCATGAGCAGCATCGCCATCTTCGGAGCAGGCGGCAGAGCGGGACGGGCCATCACCGCCGAGGCGCGCGTCCGTGGTCACCGGGTCACCGCCGTCGTTCGGGATCCACAGAGGACAGGTGACATCACGGCGGACGGCATCTCGGTGGTCCGGGGTGACGTCACCGACCCGCGCTCGACCTCCGCGATCGTCCGAGGCCACGACGCCGTCGTCAGCGCCGTCACCCCCGCGTCGAGCCCCGAGGCCCTCGCCGCCCTCGGCCACCTCGACGACCGGTTCTTCGTCGACGCCGCCGACGCGCTTCTGCACGGCATGACCGAGGCCGGAGTGGGTCGGCTCGTCCTCATCGGCCTGTTCGCCAACCTTCAGGACGAGCACGGCCGCCTGATCCTGGACGACCCCGCGTCGTTCCCCAGCCACCTGCGCCCCTTCGCCCTGTCGCATACCGCCGGCCTGGACCGGCTCCGCGCGGCGGACACCACCGTCGACTGGCTCATGCTCACTCCGCCGGCGATGCTGGACCCGGCGGCCCCACGACGGGGCCGGTACCGAGTCGGCGGGGACACTGTGACCGCGTCCGGGTCCACGGCGCTGTCGTACGCCGATCTCGCCGTCGCGGCGATCGACGAGATCGAAGACCCTCGGCACCACCGCACCCGGGTGTCCATCTTCGACTGACGGTGGACTAGCGGGACGTCAGCAGGCTGAACTCCTGACCATCGGGGTCGGCCAGCACCAGTCGGCCTGCCCCGGCCTGGTCGGTGTCGACTCGCGTCGCTCCGAGCGAGAGCAGACGGTCGACCTCGACCTGCCAATCGACGTCAACAGGCGGGGCGAGGTCGAAACGCACCCGATCCCTGCCGCCGTTCGGCATCAACGGTGGGCCACCCCAGCTGATCTTCGTGCCGCCGTGCGGCGACTGGATCGCGGTCTCCTCGTCCTGGTCCCAGACCAGCGGCCACCCCAGCGCCTGGCTCCAGAAATATCCGACCGCCTGGGACCCGTCGCAGGCGAGCGCGCCGACGAAGCCGCAGCCGGCGAGGAACCTGTTGCCAGGAGCGATGACGTCGAACTCGTTGCCCTCGGGGTCGGCGAGCACCACATGATCGATCTCCGGGCCCTGCCCGATGTCGGCGTGCCGCGCGCCGAGTTCCAGTGCCCTGGCCACCGTCTGCCGCTGGTCCTCCAACGAACTGCTGGTCAGGTCGAAGTGCATCCGATTCTGGACGACCTTCGGCCGGTCGGTCGGCACGAAGCGCAGCCGAAACTCGGTGTCGGCCCTCGGCAGGACCAGAACGCCGTCCCGCGGATCCTCCACCATGTCCCGACCCAGGAATCCGGACCAGAATCGTCCGAGGCGTACGGGCTGAGCCGCGTCGTAGCTGATCGCGAACAGTTGAGCCGTCATCGCGCTGGTCATCTCCGATCCGGCAGGATCCCGTGCGGTCCTTGGGGCCGAAGCCTAGGGACGAGCCGGGCCTCCCGCACCCGAGTATTCGGCGGCAGGGCGGCGGAGCCAGCATCGATGGTCGAGCCGCAGGCGTTAGGTGCCGCAACTTCCGGCCCAACTCATGGGTGTCCCTGCGCGACCAATACGGCATTACAATGCCGCCTGATTTCTTCAAAAGCAGCCGCATCCTCCACTCCGAAGTCGTCACCGTCCCGATCGGCCACATAGTGAAGGATGCCGTTGACGATGCTCTCGTCTGAATAATCGATAACGTTAATCGCAGCCAGCAGGTCCATCGGACGCACCTGACTCCAAGCGATGGGCCGATAACGGTCAAGGGCCTCGATCACCTCAGCGAGTCGGTGCGCGGAAAATCTCAGGTTCCGCACCATGGATGGCAGTGCATCCACGTCGATGTGGATGCCGCTACCTCCGCTTTCGAGACGCTCGCCTAATTGAATCGCCAATTCTCTGACCTCCGACGGAGCACCCTCCCCAGACGCGAGCGCGATTTCGAAGAGGAAGGCACCTGTATCCGCGTCCAAGGCGCCCGCGATGAGTTCGGGATATTGATTAAACAATTCCGGCCTACCGAGCGCGAGGACGGACAGCATGGGCTGGACTTCATGTATTAGCTCGGGACGAAACACGGTCTCAATGAGCCGACCAACGAGCGTGCCAGGAAGATATTTATCATCATAAACTAGCAGCTGCGCGAGCAGGCGTGCCGTATCGACGGTGGCCAACTCGTCCACATCTTCAGCGAGCTCCGCGAGCCTGACATAGAGCTGCTCGTCATAAGGCATCGCGCGCTTTAGTTGAGGGGTCGGCCATCTTGACGCCAAGATCCCTACCACAGATTGGTGCAACTTCTGCTGAAAAGCTGTGATGTTCTGCGGATCGCTGCCGCCCGTTATTCTCGGGAGAAGCCGCTCTCCAGTCGTCAAGACCGTCTCCGTCTGCCGATCACCAGTAATTCTGGCTTCTGCTACCTGAAGCGAGACCCGAAGGGGATACGGCGTTGTCGTCCGAAGACGGTCGTCCACTCGGATTAGGCGATCGAAAAGGCTCCGTTGCGCCTCCGCGTCCAATCCACTCCGCCAAAGCTTCACCGTCGAATCCAGGCTTGGGGCCCCAGGAGGGCCACACAACTCCTCGACCGCAAGCCCCTCCGGGGATGCGCAGAGCGTAGCCAGCAGCACCAGATTTGCCGTGTAAGCCGCGAGTCGATTGACCGCGTCAAAGCGTGTCGGACGATATGGGTCGTCCGGAACGTGCCTCCTAGACCTGCCGTAGAGATCCAGCAGCGCGTGGCGCAGATCGTCGCGTTCATGCATGGGCATGCGATTGGACAGCGTCTGGAGAAATGGCACGATCTGCTGACGACTAGTAAGCGGCTGATGCGATAGCAGCGCCCGTAGGATCCGGTCTTCGAGGGCTGACGCATAGGCGCGCCCCTGCGACCGAGCCCAGTCGTCGGCTAGATCGCGAAGCAGACCGCTAGTTTGCTCGGCGATGAGGTACTCGCTGAACGTGGCATGCATGAACTCATAGGTGCGGCGTTCCGGCGCATGGGCTTCGTCGCTGGTTTGGGCCGTGTGCACGAAGAAGAAGCTGGTGATGGTGCTCTGGGCTCGGGTCACCGACCTGCTGGAAACCATTTCGGAGAGCACCCCGCCCTGATCAAGGGCTCGCAGATCCGCGCCCAAGTCGTTCTCGCTGACCCACTGCTGCCCGCGATTGAACATAGCGAACGCCACGGTCGCCAAATCGCGGCGGCTCTCTATCTCCCGAGCGGCGAAGACCTCCTCGTCCAAGTCACCTTGCTCCTTGTGCCGAATTTGGCGCCGAATGAAGGAGTCAAGCAACCGCCCGTAGAGATCCTCTGTCGACAACTCCTCGGCGTCGAGCCGAGCCTCGCCAGAGGCAGCATAAATAGCAAGCATAAGTAGCAGCAGAGGCTGTTCCGCTAGCTCCGCGTGATGGCCGAGTTCGTCTGGCGTTAGGGGCCTCGCAGACGAGTGATGCAAGTTGGCCGTGTTCCAAATCTCAGTCCATTGTTCTACCTGTTCGGCATTGAAAGGATCCAGTTTAATGACCAGCGTCCCTTCAGGCACCACCGTGCGGTCCATGACCAGCGTCCGAGACGTCACGACAACAACGACCGATCGGCCGTTTATCCACTCCTCCTGCTGAAACCGAGCGGCTCGACTAAGGTAATTCGACTGTGTGATACCCGTAGCCTGTACGAGCTCGTCAAACCCGTCGAGTAACACGATTTTTGTCGTGTCAGATGCGCGGCATTGATCCGCCCACGAGAGTCGCTCATGAATAAGCTGTTCGGTTGCCTTCTCTACCTGATGGTAAATGTCGGCGTCGGGATCGACGGATCGCAGCGGCACCCGAAAGGTGGTGAATACCTCCGCAGGCAGCCGTGCGGCAAGAACCTTGGTGAGCAGCGACTTTCCGGCCCCGGGGCTACCTAAAATGACTAGTGGCAGTTCCGTGCTTGCTGGATCCGTCAGATAGGCTGTCAGGAACGTCGTGAGATTCTCGTGCTCGTCCTGCAGCTGCCACCAGGTCTCGTCGGCTAGGCGCGAGTCCTTATCAGCTCGAGCAATCCGGAATCGCGGGCTAATAAATCCCTGCTCGACTGTGGGGAATGAAATGTTTGCGGTCTCTGCTCGCCAAATCGGTTGGCGCAGCACCTCGATCGCATGATTAGCTAAACGCTGTTCGGCTTCCGTGGCAGGTGTAGGCGCATGCAAAATGCAGGAGAGCATCTCGTGTAGATGAACGAGAGTCTCCTCCTGTTTCCGGATTTCCATCCGGGTAGCTGCATGCTCGTCGAGATCGCCCCAAATTCGAAACTCGGGGACGTCCGTTGCAAGCCTCACGTACCGCTCGCGGTAGATATCCACGGCCCGGCGAATCTCCGTGTCGTTCGGCGCTGGGATACCTCGTCCTGCTGCCAGATTCTCGATAAAGTTGCCGAACGATGTGCTCATTCGGCGCAAAGCGCCCTCAACTGCAACCAGATTTTCCGCGAACCCACGTGTCGCACCCGGCATCGGGGCCACCTCGCTCAACAGGAATGCGCGTAGGGCGGACGCCTTTCCGATGTGATGCTTTTCCTCGTCGGTGATTTCTAGGGCCGCGAAGCGTGGCCCATGCACCTCGGCGATCGCGTCAAAGAACGCGGAGAGCACCAGCACGCCATGCGCGGCCTCCAATAGCTCGTAGTGTCGCCTGCCCCGCGTGGAGCGGATACGGGCGGGTGCAGCGCCGACCATTTCGCGGAGCAAGTTGTTCGCCTCGCCCTTTGCGTCAAACAGCGACAACACTGCATCCGGCGCGAATGGTGCGGCGGCCAAGAGTAGGCCCCCGGCCACCCGCCCAGTGATGGCGACGGCATCGGTGCCGCCAGTGAGGAGGCGAACGGCCTCCACGTAGGAGACTCGAGATCGGGCCACGCTCGCAGGGTAGCGGGATGCCCAACCAGAAGCGAAGGCGTGGATCAGACCATGGGAAAAGTCGGCGTCGGACCGGCAACCCCTAGCCGATCGGACCTCGGTGCTAAGCCACGCTGGCGTTGGTGAATGCAGCGAGGGAGCCCCGGGCGGCCAGTGCATCGGTACGTGCAGCGGTGGGAAGCAGTGTGACTGACGGACCGCGCCGTTCGGATGATCTTAGCGCCTCCTTCTCAGTCCGCCGCCACCCGACCGACGTCTGCGGTGCTTTCACGGCTTCCGGTTGGCGGGCCGGGCGAACCAGGGCGCCAACCATGGGGAGTGCGACGAAACCGACGGCGAGGGCGGTGATGACGGCCTGCCCGATCCGGCCCGGGGTGACACCGACCGCCGGGTCCAGCACGTAGTTGGCGTACCCGTTCGCGGCCGCGTCCGTCACCAGCACCGCGCAGCCCAACACGAGCCCCTGCACCCGGCGAGCGGCCAACAGCACCGCCGCCAACGGATCCCACAGCGTCAGGGACGTGAAGTAGAACGTCAGCCACCCCGGCAGGGCAAGCTGCGGCCCGAACTGGGGCAGGAGCAACTGCACCACGTGCACCGCGGTGCCGTAGGCGAAGACCAGCACGGCGACAGCCACCACGCACCGGACCGCGAGCGGCACACCACGCCAGCGACCGGTGCTCATCCGGCCATGTTGCCTCAGCCGGGCAAGCCTTCCGTCAGAGCGGGCCGGGGAACGTCTGCTCCATCGGCATCGGCACCTGGAGGTAGGTGGTGCCACGCATGTCCAGCCAGGCCCGGTCCGGTCCGCGCACCAGCCGCACCATCACCTCCTCGCAGGAGGGGCAGCGGGCGACGAGACCCGGGGCGTGCGAGTAGACGTGCAGGCTGGCCATCGAGCCGGTCGTCCCGCAGTTCTCACAGCGGCCCATCGCGCTACTCAGGTCGACGGTGAACAGCTCACGCATCGGGCCGTCGAGCATGTTGCCGTCCAGGTACGACATCTCGGTCATCGAATCTCCTCGACACTGCGTGGGCGAGCGGATGGTCAGCCGGTGGGGCCGAAGCGTTCGGTCTTGACCCGACGCGACGGGTGACCCAGGCCCACCAGCAGGTCGGCCACGGTCTCCACGAACGCGGTCGGGCCACAGACGTAGGTGAGCGGTTCCAGGTCCGGTGGCCACCCGTGCGTGTTGACGTCCGCCAGGCCGATCCGGTGCGGCTCACCGCGCCAGCCCTCGGGCGCCTCACGGGTGTAGACGTACGCGACGTCCAACCCGAAGTCGTCGCGGACCCGGCGGCGCAGCTCGTCGGCGTAGATCACGTCACCGGGGGTGCGCACCGAGTAGATCAGCCGGAACGGCGCCTTGCTGCCCACCGCCCGCCGCGCCCGGATCATCGCCATCAGCGGCACGACACCGGAGCCACCGGCGACGAGCTGCACCGGCGCGGTCTCCTCGGGCCGCCAGATGAACCAGCCACCGAGCGGTCCGCGGACCTCCACCGGGTCGCCGGCGCCAAAGACATCGATGAGGTACGGGGACACCTCGCCGTCGTGCACCCGCTGCACGGTCACCTCGACGCGCGGGCCTCCCGGCCCGTCCACGGCCGGCCCGGCGAGCGAGTACGACCGGGCCGCCTGGTAGCCGTCCGGGGCGGTGAGCCGCAGGTCGACGTGCTGCCCGGGCAGGTGCCCCGGCCAGTCCGGCACCTCCAGCACCAGGGTCTGCGCGGTCGGTGTCTCCACCCGGCGCTCCACCAGCCGGCCAACCTGCCAACGGTTCGGCGTCCGACGCTGGGTGCTCGTCGCCGCGGCGCGCTCAGTCACCCTGGTACCGCTGTTCGCGCCACGGGTCGCCGTAGTCGTGGTACCCGGCGGTCTCCCAGAACCCCGGCTCGTCCATCGTCTTGAGCCGAAGGCCGCGCACCCACTTGGCGGACTTCCAGAAGTACAGGTGCGGCACCAGCAGTCGCGCCGGCCCGCCGTGCTCGGCGGGCAGCGGGGCCCCGTCGAAGGTGTGCACCACCCAGGCCTGGCCGCCGCGCAGGTCGTCCAGCGGCAGGTTGGTGGTGTACCCGCCGTAGGAGTGCGCCAGCGCGAAGTGCGCCCCCGTGTCGACGTCGGCGAGCAACGTGTCCAGTGAGACGCCCTGCCAGTTGGTGCCGAGCTTGGACCAGCGGGTGACGCAGTGGATGTCCACCATCGGCGTCTCCTGCGGCAGGGCCATCATCTCCTGCCACGACCACCGGTGTTCACTGCCGTTCTCGGCGGAGATGACGAACTCCCAGGTGTCCAGTGACACCCGGGGCGTCGGGCCGGCCGAGAGCACCGGAAAGTCCTCGGTCAGATACTGACCGGGTGGCAGGGCCGGCTCCTGCGTTCGGGGCCGACCCTGAAAGCCCGGTGACACGATTCCCATTGCACAGTCGTACCACCCGCGCCGGGCGGGGCGGGAGCTTTCCCGCGTACCCCGTCGTCAGCCGGCGCGGCGCGGTCAGTGCCGGTCCGCGACGACCTTGCGGTCCTCGGGCAGGTCGCCGCCCCGGGTGGCGCGCAGGCTGGTCAACGTGACGACCACCAGCACACCGATGATCACGCCGAGCGAGGCCAGGGTGGGGATCTGCGGCACGCTGTCCCAGATGCCGTGCGCCCAGTGCAGACCCAGCTTGAGACCGATGAACGCCAGGATGATGGCCAGGCCGTAGCTGAGGTGCACCAGCCGGCTCAGCGCCGCGTGCAGGACGAAGTAGAGCGCCCGCAGGCCGAGCAGGGCGAACGCGTTGGTGGCGAACACCAGGTACGGGTCCTCGGTGATGCCGTAGACCGCCGGCACCGAGTCGACCGCGAAGACGATGTCGGTGGCCAGCACCGCGACCACCACCAGGGCGAACGGCGTGAGTGCCCGCTTCGCGCCCTGCCGGACCGTCATCTTGGTGCCGTGGTAGTCGTCGACCACCGGCATGACCTTGCGCAGCAGCTTCACCGAGCGCATCTTGTTGATGTCGACTTCCTGCTCATGCCCGGACATGGCGTCGCGCAGCAGCTTCACCGCGGTGGCGATGAGAATGATCGCGAAGAGCAGGAAGGCGAAGTCGAGGGTCTGCAAGGCGGCCGCGCCGAGGGCGATGAAGACGGCCCGCAGCACCAGCGCTCCGGCGATGCCGTAGAGCAGCACGCGCTGGGCGAGCACCGCCGGCACCGCGAACGCCGCCAACAGCAGCATGAAGACGAAGAGGTTGTCGACCGAGAGCGACTTCTCCACCAGGTAACCGGTCAGGTACTCGACGCCCTGCTGGGAGCCGAAGCGGGACCAGATCCAGGCGCCGAACGCCAGCGGCAGCGCTATGTAGAACGCCGACCAGCCGATGGCCTCCCGCATGGACACCTCGTGCGGGCGACGCGTGACCAGGAAGTCCAGTACCAACAGCAGGATGACACCGATGATGGTGACCACCCACAGCGTGGGCGTGCCCACCGACGACAGCTCACTGGCGGCGGACAGATACGACACTTGACTCATGTGGGGTCTCCTCGAACACCGTCATGTTCGAGGTCTCCTTCACCCACCACCTGATGGGCAACCACCCGAGGCACGCCGGGCGCGCCGTACTGACCGGAATGGTTCGTGGGAAGTACTCCCCTCGCACGACAAGGTTAGGCCAGACGGAATCGCCACGCCAAGCGGGACATCGATGGTTGCCCTGGTAAACCGCTGTGCGTGCCCGGAACGAGCGCTGTCAGCCGCGGCGCAGCGTCGCGCCCGGGGCCATCGCCTGCTCGACCAGACCCCGGTAGTCACGCGGCAGTTGGGTCACCACGTCATCGAACTCACCGCCGGTGATCGCCTCGCGCAGGGTGGTGAAGACCGCCCGACTGGCGTCCTCGGCGGCGGGCTCCGGCACACCGGCGCGCAACGCGACCCGGGCGACGAACTCCGCCGCGCCGAACCGGTCCGCCTGCTCGGTGCTCGGGCTCGGTTTGAGCACGAGTTGCAGCGGCTGGGGCAACTGGGCGGCCAGGTCCAGGACCTCGCCGCCGGTCAACCGCTCGGCGAACGTCTCCAGCACCGCCCGGGTCAGCTCGACCGCCCGCTCGGACGACGTGGCGGTGCGCTGGGAAACCTGGTCGATGAAGGTGTCGTAGTTCATCGCGTACTCCCTCGGGCTCGCGTCGGCGCCTGCGGGTACCCGCGGCGGAGGAGGAGAAACGGCGCCGGGAATCCTCCGGTGGACGGGCGTGACCGGCCGGCGGGCGGGTAACCGCCGCCGGTCGTCACCACATCGATGCCCGAGGGAGCCCACGCCATGGCGAGCTACGCCGACGTCCTGCAGTACCTGTCGAGCCTGGACTACCCGGCCGAGAAGGACGACGTGGTCCGCGAGGCCGAACGGGAAGGCGCCCCGCCAGACGTGCTGAAGGCGCTGCGCGCCCTGCCGCCGGTCGACTACGCCAACGGGACCGAGGTGGCCCGGTCGGCCGGGATCGAGGCGGCGCCCGAGGTGGGCCCCGCCCAGCGGGCCGAGCAGGCCCGGGACAAGAAGCACAACCGGGTCTCGCAGCACCTGCGCGGCATCTGACCCGGCGGTGACGTCCACCGCCCTGACCCGGGAGCGGCCCGCATGACCCAGACCGGCCCCGACCGGCCAGCGGACGTGCGTTTCCCGGCTGCCGCGAAGCAGCTCGCCGTGGTGGCGGTGGTCGGCGTCATTTCCGGCTGCGCCTTCGCGTTGCTGCTGCCCCTGCCGCTCGCCGCGCTGGCCGGCTGGGACGTGGGCGCGCTGAGCTGGCTCGTGCTGGTCTGGCACAAGATCTGGCCGATGGACGCCGAGCGGACCGCCCAGCTGGCCGTGCACGAGGACCCGAACCGGGCGATCCGGGACGCCCTGCTGCTCGTCGCCTGCCTGGCCAGCCTGCTGGCCGTGGGGTTGGTGGTGGCCAGCGCCCAGAGCGCGCCCCCCGGGCCGGCCCGGGAGCTGCACAGCAGCCTGGGCGTGCTCAGCGTGGTGCTCTCCTGGTTCGTGGTGCACACCGTGTTCGCCGCCCGGTACGCCCGGATCTACTACACCGGCCCGGACGGCGGGGTGCACTTCAACCAGCCCGAACCGCCGCGCTACTCCGACTTCGCGTACGTCGCGTTCACCATCGGGACGACGTTCCAGGTCTCCGACACCAACCTGACCAGCAACGAGATGCGTCGTACGGTGCTGCGGCACTCGATGGTGTCGTACCTGTTCGGCGCGTTCATCATCGCCGTGACCGTGAACCTGCTGGCGGGTCTGGCTCGGTGAAGAAGGCTCAGCCGGTCCCCCGGAGCGTGACACGGGGCGGGGCCGGTCGAAGGGCCGGGACAGGCGGGCGCCCCTTGGTCACGAACCGCGACCCAGGGCGCCACGCAAGCCTGCCCAGGCGGTGAACCGCATCCGAACCGGTCGCGGTCACCAGGCGGTGGAGGTCCGCCCGAACCGAGCGGCCAGCACTGCCGGGTCCAACCATACGGCAGAACATCCTCCGTTTGGTCAGAATTTCGGGAAGTGTGGGCCAGGGCACGTCACGGCCGACCGGTCACCTCCGCGTACCGGTGCTCCAGGTCGATCCGGGCCAACGCCCCCACCAGCCAGGCGAGCTGCTCCGACTCGCCAGTGGCCAGGCCGGCCAGGTCGTCCGCCGACCTGCCCAACCCGAGCCGACGCGCGGCAGCCAACGCCCGCCGGTCGGCGACCGGGGCCACCTCCCGCCACAACGCCTGCGCCTCGCGGAGAAACAGGTCGACGACCTGATCGTCCACGCCCGGAAGCTCGGCCAGCAGCGTCCGCTCCCGGACCGGGTCGTGGTGCGCCACCGCCCGCAACCGGCGCAGGTCACCCCGGTACCGCTCGACCACCACCCGGGCCAGGTCACCCAGCACATCGGCAACCGCGCCCACGTCACCACGCTGGCCGCTGGCGCGCAGCACCCGTACCCGGTCCTCGTGCAGCGAACGAGCCAGCCGGGCCGCGCTGTCCCACCCCTCGTCACGCAACGCCCGCGCCCCGTCCAACGCCCGCCGGAAGTCACCACGGCGGGCCAGCAGCACCGACAGGTACAGCACCTGGAACAGGCTCGCCGGGTTGTTGGTCACCCGGAACCCGTACTGCTCGGCGAAGCCCCGCCCGGTGCCGGCGAGCCGGCGCGCCAGACGTTTACGGTCCTCCACCGGACTGATCAAACTGGTCGCCATGCCGGCGACTACCCGCGCCACCGGGGGTCACACCGGCCGCGCGTGCCCGTCAGCCGTGCAGGCCACCGGTGCGGTCGCGGGCCTTGAGGCGGGTCGTGGGCAGGGCGGGCGCCGGCAGCGGGGGCGCCGCATCCTCGGCGACCACACCGAAGCGCCCGTCGCCGGCCATCCAGTCCTCCCGGGCGGCGGCGATCTCCTCGTGCGAGCGGCCGACGAAGTTCCACCACATCACCAACGGCTCCTCGAACGGCGTACCGCCCAGCAGCAGCAACCGCGCCCCGGCCCCACCACGCACGGTCAACTCCCGGCGGCCCGAGCCCAGGTACAGCAGCGCCCCCGGCTCGAACCCCACCCCGGCCGCCTCCGCGGACCCGGACATCGCCAGCACGGCGTACTCGAAATCGGGCCGCAACGACATCGTCGCCGGCGCCTCGCCGCGCAGCTCCAACTGCACCCCCACCAGCGGGGTGTGCACCACCGCCGGTGACCGCTCCCCGCCGAACTCACCGACCAGCAGGGTGACGTCCAGATCGCCGTCCCGCCAGCGTGGCAGGTCGGCGTGGTGCGCGAAGTCGGCCGCTCCGGCCCGCGCCGGGTCCGGCAGCGCCACCCAGAGCTGCACGCCGTGCATCACCGGCGGATGGGTGGCCGGCGACCGCTCCGAGTGGGCGATGCCGTTCCCGGAGGTCATCACGTTCAGCTGGCCGGGCACGATCGGCTGCACGTTGCCGAGGCTGTCCCGGTGCAGGATCTCACCGTCGAGCAGCCAGGTCACCGTCTGCAGCCCGGTGTGCGGGTGCGGCGGCACCTCCATACCGGGCCGCTGCGCCACATCGTCCGGGCCGAAATGATCCACGAAACACCAGGCGCCAACCATCCGGCGGGCACGCTGCGGAAGCAGCCGCCGCACCGTGGTGTACCGACCCAACGGCACGTCGTGGCCGGGCAACAACACGCTGCCGGGATCGACGTCGGCCACGCCAGGCGGTCGGGTCTGCGCCAGCATTGATTCAGTACGCTCCACCGCCCGACTGTACGCGCACGCCCTCTCGCAACCGCGGCGCTTCCAGCCAGGGCGGGCGGGGTTCGCCAGCCCGGGTTATGGGGTTGGCCTGGCGCGGGCTGGTCTGGCGTGGGCTGCCGGGCTGGCGTGGTGTGGGTTCACCGGTTGCTGGAGGACACGATCACGCTGTTGGCGCCGGCCACCAGATCCAGGTACAGGCGCTCCGCCGACCGGTCCCAGCCCGGCGTACCCAGCACCGTGCCCGCGGCCACCCCATCCCAGCGGTCGTCGCGTACCACCACCGAGCCGGCACCGGCTCCCGCCCGAACCCGTACCGGAGTCTCCCCGGCGACCCGGACGTCGAGCTGGCTGGTCCCGCCGGTGAGTCGTACGGTCAGGCTGCTTACCGGGTTGTCCGAACGCGAGCCGGTGGGGCTGCCGAGGACGGCGGCGGTGATCGGTGGCAGGAGAACCTCGGAGCGGCTGGAGCCGCCGGCGAGCTCCACGCCCAGCAGCCGGGCCCGGGTCAGGTCCAACACCTGACTGCTCACCCCGCCAACGAGATGGAGACGCCAGGCGACCCGCTCGTTGAGCAACACCCGTACGGCCCGAGGCCCGCGCGTCCCGGACTCCACGAGGTCAAGCCGCACGGTCTCCCCTGCACCGCCGGTCGGCCCGCCACACCCGAGCCGGCCGGGGTGCTGATCCTGTACAGGTCGTCGCCCAACTCGGCCACCCGCAGCTCGAACGAGGACAAGCCATCCGCGAGCACGAAGGTGCCCATCTGGCGACCCGCCAGTGGCGCTGTCAACAGTTGCTCGGCAGCCGCACCCGCACCACCGCGGCGATCCTCAGCCGCGTCCGGGTCGGCCACGCCCCCCGGACGGCCGCCGCCACCGTGCCGAGCGTCGTCGGGGCGGGTGCCCTCGGGGCGGATGCCGTCGGGTTGGGTTCCGTCGGGACGGGTCGCGTCGGGGCGGGTCCCGTCTGGTTGGCCGGAGTAGGTCATGCCGAGGCGACCGGGATCGGCAACGATCACGGCCACCGCTGCCGCACCCAGGAGCAACACGACTGCAGCAGCTGCCACCAACAGGCGAGCGCCGGTGGACCACCGTCGTGGTACGGCCTCATCGGAGGGTTCCGGCTCTGACTCCGGTTCGCGATCCGCGCCGTACCCAACTGCGGCCATGCCTCTATCCCTCCGCCGGTCCCCGTCCAGGGGTACGTACCCACCAGCCGATCGGATCACTCGGCGCCGATCACGTCACTCCGCTACGTCGCCAACGTGAATCTTGGACACTTTCCGTTCGCGCCGAACGAAAACTGTCCAAGATCTACGGACATACGCCAACCTGACGACGCCATCCGCCTTCGAAGGACCGTTCACAGCGCGCCATCCTCAGCCAGTGACCCGCGGCCAGCGGGCGGCGACAGCGGGCGGCGACCGGCTACGGCAAGAAGGCCGCTGGCCGGCACCCCGGGTTGCGGGTGCCGGCCAGCGGTCGGTGTCATGCTTCGCGGTTGCGGTGGTGCGGGTCAGCTGTTCCAGTACTGGCCAACCAGGTCGGCGGCCTGCTGTTCCCACTGGGCGTAGGCGTCCGGGTACGCCGACACCTGCACGGTCTGCGCGGCGTCGGTCAGCGGCATGTCCTGCCACCCATCGACCTGCTTCAGACCCTTCAGGAACGCGGTGGTGGAGTACTCGGGGTCGGTGATCTGCTCCGGCGTGCCCCAACCACTGGACGGGCGCTGCTGGAACAGGCCCAGCGAGTCGTG
>NZ_JBITGG010000012.1:0-219262 GCF_044456765.1 Micromonospora sp. NPDC050784
GGGTCCGCCGCCCCCTCCCCCCCCCCACACACCCGGCTGCCCAACCCACCACACCCCCCCGGGGGGGGGGGGCGCGCCCCCGCGCCCCCCCCCCCCCCGGGGGGGGGGGCCCCCCCCCGCCCGTACGCGGGCTGACGCCCCCGGACCCGGGGACTGTCCGCCAGTTGTCTGCACGTGCCGCCGCACTGACCTACGCTCCTGCCCGTGCTGAGAATCGGGGTCCTCGGTCCGCTGCGGGCGTGGCACGGCGACGTGCCCCTGGAACTCGGTCCGCTGCGGCAGCGCGCCGTGCTGGCCCGACTGGCCATCATGGTCGATCAGGTGGTCCCGGTGGACCGGCTCATCGAGGACCTGTGGGCCGGCGACCCGCCACCGCGCGCCCAGGCGGCACTTCAGGTGTACGTGTCCAACCTGCGTCGGGCCCTCGAGCCGGATCGGCCGCCCCGCAGCCCCGCACAGGTGATCGTCACCGCCGCGCCCGGCTACGCCCTGCGGCTGCGGGCGGAGCAGCTCGACGCGGGGCGGTTCGAGGCGTCGACCCGCTCGGCGATGGCCGTGCTCGATGCGGATCCCGAGGAGGCGTACCGTCGGCTTGACGCGGAGCTGGCCCGCTGGCGCGGCCCGGCCTACGTGGAGTTCGCCGACGAGAGCTGGGCCGCCGCGGAGTCGGCCCGGCTGGCCGAGTTCCGGCTGGTCGCCATCGAACACCGGGCCCGGGCGGCGCTGGCGTTGGGCCGGGCCGAACAGGTCGCGCCCGAGCTCGAGCGGCACGTCCAGGCGCATCCGCTGCGGGAACAGGCGGTCGCACTCCTGGCCCTGACCCTGTACCGATCGGGCCGGCAGGCCGACGCGCTGGCCGTGCTCCGGCGGCTGCGCACCGAACTGGCCGACCAGCTCGGCGTCGACCCGAGCCCCGGACTGCGGGCCCTCGAGACGGATCTGCTGCAGCAGGCGCCCTCCCTGGAACAGCCGACGCCTGCCACGCACCTCCGGCTCGCCGCGCCGCGATTCCCCGCCGCAGCCGTGGCGTCCGCTCCGGTGGACGGGGACCCGCTGCCCCGACCAGATGAGTTGGCCCGGCTGCGCGAGGCCGCCGCGTACGCCGTCCGGAGCGGATTCCGGATGTCCTGGGTGCTGGGCGACGCCGGCGCGGGAAAGTCGACCCTCGGTCGGCTGCTGGTCGGGCAGTTGACGGCCGACGGTTGGCGGACGGCCGTCGGCCGCTGCCCCGAGCTGGACGGGGCCCCGCCGGCCTGGGCCTGGGGTGAGGTGCTGCGCGCGTTGCAGACCACCGCTCCGCCGGCACCCGCGCAGGCCGACCGGCTCGCCACGCTGCTCAGCGAGGGCGGCGCCCCGCTGCCGACGGGCGGCGAATTCCACCTCCGGAGGGCGGTCGGCGACTACCTCGGCACCGTCGCCGCCGGCGGGCCGCTGCTGCTGGTCCTCGACGACGTTCACTGTGCCGATGGGGAGACCCTCCAGGTGCTGCGGCACCTGGCCGTCGCCTTGGTCGACCGGCCGGTACTGGTGGTGGCCACCTACCGTCCCCACGAGGTGAACGCCGACCTGGTCGCCGCCCGTGGCGCGCTGACCGGGGGGTGTGGTGAGGACGTTGTCCTCGCCGGTCTGTCTGAGACCGACGTCGCGGAGCTGCTGCGGCGCCACGGCGCGGGGATAGTGGGCCCGGACGTGGTCCGCGCGGTCTGGCAACGCACCGGCGGCAACCCGCTCTATGTCACCGAGACGGCCCGGCTGATCGCCGCGGAGGGACCGGCGGCGGCCGTCGCCGGGGTGCCGGTCGGCCTACGGCACGTGTTGCGCCGCCGGCTGGCCCGGCTGCCGGCAGCCGCCCGGTCGACATTGCGGACCGCCTCGGTGATCGGCCAGGACGTCGATGTCGACCTGCTGATCGAGGTGGTGGGCGGCCCCGAGGAGAGGGTGCTGGACGGGTTGGAGGCCGGGCTGCTGGCCGGGCTGCTCGTCGAACCCGCTCCCGGGCGGGTCCGGTTCGCGCACGCGGTGATGCGCGACGCCCTCTACCAGGACATTCCGCTGCTGCGTCGCACCCGCGCGCACCACCGTGCCCTGGAGGCCCTGGAACGGCGTCGGCCCCACGACGTGGCCGGCCTGGGCCGGCACGCCCTGGCGGGGCTTTCCACGTCCACCGCCGAGCGGGCGTTGCGGTACACCACCGCCGCCGCCCACCACGCCACCGATCTGGACGCGCCCCGAGAGGCTGCCGCGTTGTGGTCGGGGGTGGGCCGGGCGATTGCGCTGCTGCCCGAGACGCCCCTGGCGACCCGGCTGGCGGGCTGGTGTGCGCGAGCTGCGGCAACCGCCCGCGCCGGCGACATTCTCACCGCCCGGCAGGTACGCGGCGAGGCCGTCGCGCTGGCGGCCATGGCCGCCGATCCATCCGCCCTGCGTCGGGCACTGACCTGCCTGGATGCCCCGGTCGCCTGGACCGTCCGGCCGGACCGCGCGGTCGACACGACGTTCGTCGCCGCCGTCGAGGCCGCGCTCGCCGCTCTCGGTTCGGATGCCCCGGTGTCCCGCTGCGAGCTGCTGTGCACCCTGGTCTTCGAGGTGGAGGGCGCCGACGACGACCGGGCCGACGAGGCCAGCCGCGAGGCTCTCTCGCTGGCGCGCGAGTCGGGGCAGCCAGGGCTGCTGTGTCGGGCGCTGAACGCCCGCTACTTCCCCGTGATGGCGCCGGCCCGGCGTGCCGAGCTGCCGGCCGTCGGCGAGGAGATGCTGCGGGTGGCCACCGCCCACGGGCTGACCGGGTACCGGGCCCAGGCTCATCACATCCTCTTCCAGGCGGCGCTGCACCGGGCCGACCTCGTCGACGCTCGCCGGCACGTCGACAAGGCGGTGGAGCAGGCCAACACCGGACAACTGGCACTGATGCTGGCCGTGCTGTCCTGGTTCGACGGGCTGACCGCGTTGCTCGCGGGGGACTATCCGCTCGCCCTGCGGCGCTACGGCGAGGCCGCGACGCGGATGGAACAGGTTGGCGGGCCCAACGCGCAGGCGATGGGGATGCTCGGCCGGTTCGTCGTAGGGCTGACCGGGGGTGGCGCGGCCCAGTCGGTGCCCGAGCTGCGGCAGGTGCACGCCCGGGTGCCCCAGGACAGCCACGACCTGCTCGCCCTGGCCCTGGTGGAGGCCGGCGATCTGGAGCAGGCGCGCGCCGTGTGGAAGCCGGAGCTGCCGATCCGGCCCGACTACTTCTGGCTGCTGTGGGCCTGCGTGCGCGGGGAGGTCGCCGCCCGACTCGGGAACCGGACGGTCGCCCGCAAGTCCTATGCCGAACTGACGCCGTGGCGCGGGTGTTTCGCGGGTCTCGAAACCGGTTCGCTGTCGCTGGGTCCTGTCGACAACACGTTGGCGGCGCTGGCCGACCTGCTCGACGACCCGTTGGCGGCGGGTCGGCACCGAGCCGACGGGCTGAGCCTTGCACGGCGGGTCGGCGCGGTGCCGTGGACGACGAGCGCCGCCGGTTGACGACGTCGCCGCGTGGGCCAGCGACCGGGCAGCCGGATCGTCCCACCGGCGCCGGTCGTTCCGGCCATTTTGCGATGGAGAACGCCACGGTTCTCGATGGCGAGGTCGTCGAACTCGGGCCGCTGCGGGTCATCGGCGGGTCGAGCCCGTTGCGATCGCCAATGACGTCGGCGGAGTTGAGCGCAGCCGACCGTACCGCCGTTGAAACTGCAGCGAAGAAGGTGAACGACCAGATCGTCGCCTACAACGCCAGTCATGCCCTGGGCGCAGCGAGACCGGCACCCCGTGCCACGGCCCGGTGTTCCGCGTCTCCCCTGGTACAGGCGGCCCATCGCCCGGAGCCGCTGCGACCGGTGCCTCTGACCTCCTGTCTCAGGCGTCAAGGATCTGCCATTCCTGGCTGATCTCGCCGCTGACCGGTTGCTGGACCGCCCTGGCGCCGTCCGCGGTGGAGCCGCCTTCGACACCGACACACCAGCCGTTGCTCACATTGACGAACCGGAAGTATCCGCTGGTCGTCGCCGGGACGAGGTTCCACCACTGGTTACGTCCACCATTGTCGGCCCATTGAACGAGTCCCGCGCCCTGGCCCGAGCCACCTGGACTGTCCAGGACCTTCCCGCTTTTGACACCGGACAGCCGGAATGAGCCATCGCTGTTGGGTAGCAGCCGCCACTGCTGGTTGGCCGCGCCAGTCCACGGCCACTGGATGACAGCTGCCCCGTCCGTGGTGGAGCCGCCGTTGACGTCCAGCACCTTTGCGCTGCGCCGGTTGACCAGTCGAACGACGCCGCCGGTGGCGGATGGCAGGCCTACGACGACCTGTATCTGTTGCCCGGCCGTCAACGAGATCACCCGGGCCTGCGGGCCGAGCGGCGAGGGGGTGACTGGCGCGGACGTGGTGATGGATGCCATCCCGCGCCGGCTGAGGAGGGTGATCGCCTGGGTGATCGTCGAGGTGAGTGCCACGGTTACTGAGCGACCAGGCAGATCCCAGGAGAGGCTGTGAATGCGGACCTGGTTGCGTCCGCGGACGCCGGTGATGGTGCCCCTGGCGAGCTGGCCGGGCACGGCGGGCAGCAGCTCGATGACGCCGGGCCTGGTGTACACGAGCGCTTCGCTGAGCACGGCCGGCAGCGTGTTGGCCGCATCGGCGTTGTAGGTCTCCAGATTCGGGTTGTGTGCGGTCATCAGCGACCGGAAGATCATGTTGTTGCCGATGATCTTCCGGAGGTTGCTGTAGACGCCGGCGGCGTCCTTCAGTCGAGCCGAGGCGAGGGCTCGATGCAGGCTGCCGTGCGCCGAGGTGTTCTCGTCACCGCGCAGCGCCAGGGCCCTGAGCGCGGCGGTGACCAGCCCGGGGGCCTCCTCGGGATTGATCTCGTGCAGGGGCCACGCGCCGTACAGGTGGTGGACGTGCCGATGGTTGTAGCGATCCGTGAGTCCCGGCCAGGACCATTCGGCGAGGGCGCCGCTGCCGTTGACGGTGTACGGCGGTAGCTTCGCCAGCAGGGCTGTCCAGCGGGCGACACCTTGACCGGCGCCCTGTTCGACACCGAGCGCGTTGGCGGCCTCCACAGCCGCCCGCAGGGCATGTCTGCCGGCCTGGACGTCGCCGGTGGCGTTGATCGCCAAGAGGACGTTCGTGCTGGCCGGCGAGTTCTCCATCGAGAACGACGGCACGAACACCACACGGCCGGCGGAGTCGGTGCGGGTCAGGAAGTCCTCGTAGAACAACGCCAGCTCCATCAGCGCCGGTCCCAGCTTCTCGGCCAGGAACGTCCGGTCCCCGGTGACCTGGTAGTACTCCAGCAGCGGATAGAGCAACCAGTCCGCGCCACCGGTCCAGCACTGGCCGGGGAAGCCGGGGTCGAAGTGCAGCATGTACCCGTACTCGCCGTCGGTGCGCGATGGGGCCAGGAAGCCGCGGGCGCCGTAGAGGTTGCGAGCGTTCGTGCGCCAGTGCGCGAGCTGACCGAGGATCAGGCTGAAGTAGCCCTGCATGGCGTCGGTGAGGTCGAGAATGTTGCCACCGGCGACCTGCAGGTTGATGTTGGCATCGGTGGTGAAATCGTCGGCCCAGGCGCCGTTCCAGGTGCCGGCCCAGATTCCGGTCAACCGCGGCGGCAGTACGCCGCTGGAGCTGATGAACAGGTAACGGCCGCTGTCGTAGAGGCGCTCCAGCAGGGCCAGATCGATGGTGTTGCGGTTGGCGTTCTGCCGGACGATCAGCTCGGTGGTCGACAGTTGCCGGTCGGCGGCGGAGACGTTCAAGTCCAAGCGGGAGCGGTCGTACATCGCCGCGTGCAGGGTGACGTGCCGGGTCCGCAGCTCGGCATAGTCGGCGCGCACCGCGGCCAGCGCCGCGTGCAACGGCTTGCTGTCCCAGGCCGTGGCTGACTCGTACCGGTCGAGTTTGGTCAGCAGGAGGAGCCTGGTCGCCGCGGTGACGACGACCGTCGACCCGTTCGCGGCTACCGTGCCACCGGTGGCGACGACCCGGGTGACGCCCTCGAAGCCGAACGCGCCCTGCCCGGACGGGTAGGTGCCGCGCAGGTTCAGGTAGCCGGAACCGTCAATGACGCTGGCCAGGGTGGTGAAACGGACCGAGCCGGGGACGCCCGCGAGGGATGTGTTGGCGCTCAGTGTCGCGTCGATCGATCGGCCGGATGCCGGGGTCAGTTCGTGTACGACGACGTTGTCGGCTCGGGAGGCGAAGGCGCGGCGGGTCCAGGTGCCGTTGCTGTCGGTCCAGGTGGAGGTGACCTCCCCGGTCCGGAAGTCCGTGATGCGGGCGTATCCGTTGGCCGTGGTCATGCCGGGCGTGCTGATCTGCAACTCGAAGCCGGGGTGGTAGGTCTGGGTCCAGCGCAGGCTCCAGCCGGCCGCGAAGTCCGTGTTGGCTCCGCCGTAGTTCCCGGCCAGCGCCTTGTCCCGCACGCCGGCCAGCCGCCCGGAGATTACCGGCGGGGTCACGCCCCGGCTGCCGTTGGGCATCACGAAGCGGTGGTGATTGAAGATCACCTTTTCGAGAGTCGGCGTTCCGTACAGGACCGCGCCGTACTCGCCGTTGCCGGTGAGGAACCCGTCTGTCCAGGTTGTCGCCGCGGTCGCGTCGTAGATCCCGCGCTCGGGCAGGGTGACCTGAGGCGCCGCGGCGGCGGCCCGTCCGGCGCCCACGGCCGGGATCAGGGTCGCCGAGCCGGCGGTCAGAGCGGCGGTGGCGAGCAGGCGCCTACGGCTCACGGGCAGGTCCGTCATCAGGAGTTCCTCTCGACACCGAGGCTGAAGGGTTGTGCGCCTTGTGGTCCGGCGCCCGCAGCCCGTCGGTTCTGGGCTACGGACAACGGTTTTGGATTCTTGAAATCGATTCGGCAAGAAGATGGGCGGCAGGAGATCGGGTCGTGGTCTACTCGGGCGCGGGAAACCCCATGCCCGAGTAGACATCACAACGATCGTCAGCTGGTCACCGGCGGTCGGACTCGTCAACGACCTCTGGCGCTGGTCAGGCGGGTACGAACTGCCACTGCTGGTTGGTCCCGCCGTTGGCGGTCCACTGCACGACCTGCGCCCCGTCGCTGGTCGAGGCAGAGTAGACGTCTGCTGCCAGTCCGCTGCTGCGGGCGACGATGGTGTAGTAGCCGTCACCGGTGGGCCGCAGGTACCACATCTGGTTGGTGCCGCCGTTTGCCGACCACTGCTGCAGTTGCAGGCCCTGCGTGGTGCTGCCGGCGTTGACGTCGAGCATCTTTCCGGAGGCGGTGTAGCGCAGGGTGTAGGCGTCCTGGGTGGTGCTGATCGTCCAGGTGGGGGTGCCGCTCTGCTGGACCGTCTTGGCGCCGTCGGCGGTGGAGTTGCCGGCGATGGCGAGGGGCTTGCCGCTGTTGCGGTTGACGATGCGGTAGGTGCCGGCAGTGGGCCCGGTTCCGCCGCTTCCGCCGAGGTTGAGGTACTCGACCGCGTCGGTGAAGACGGTGCTGCCGGACTTCGTGGTCGACAGTTGCAGGTACACGCGGCTTCCGGTGGCGGGGGCGGTGAAGGAAACCGGTTGGGTGACCCGTGAGCCGAGCGGGATGGTCAGGGTGGAGCTGCCGGACGCGACGACCGCGCCGGTCGGGCTGTCGAGCCGGGCGGTCCAGGTGAAGCCCACCGAGGTGTTGGTGAAGTCGTCGTTGAACACGGTGATGTTGCGGGTCACCGTGGCGTTGCGGGCGTAGCTGGGCACGGCCTGCGGCAGCGGAAAGGTGCCGTTGGAGTCCGAATTGCCGGAGGCGGACCAGTAGGGGAGGTCGACCGCGGCCACCGGGTTGAACGCCGCCTGCACGCGCTGGATCTGCGGGTTGCTCCACGGGTCGGGCAGGTTGTCGACGCCGTAGATCGGGTGACCGCCCTCCTCCGGGGTGAAGTCGGTGGACCGCACGCCGGGTACGACGCTGGCCCAGGCGGACAGCAGCGTGTACGGGCGCAGGTCGGTGGCGCCCTTGCCGCGCTTGGCCAGGGTTGCCGTGGCGAACCACTCGAAGCCCTGCTTGTTGTTGCATGCCGGCCAGATGTACTCGCCCTCGCCGTCGGGCCGCCCATTCACGGTGATCAGGCCCTCGCCGTACCTGCCGAAGCCGTCGACGTAGTGCGGGATCACCGCGAAGTTGGCGTACGTCATCCCGGGATACAGGCTGACATTCCCGCCGACCCCCACCTCGACAATGATCGGCCGGGTGCCGTCGGCGCCGTTCATCGCCGCGTACAGGTCCTTCTCGAACTGTTCGGAATCCTGGCCGCTCTGGTTCGGCTCGTTGTTCTGGCTCCAGCGGATGATCGCGGGGTGGTTGCGGTCGCGCAGGACCAGCGCACGGGCGTGGTTGATCATGTTGTCGCGCCCGACGGAGTTCTGCCACTCCTGCGAGGATTGGGAGCCGCGAATCGCGACCTCGTCGATGATCATCAGGCCCATCTCGTCGGCGACATCCAACATGTACGGGCTCCCGGGCTCCTGGTGGATGCGCACCACGTTGTAGTTCAGCCGCTGGTAGTTGTCCACCGCCTGCGGCCAGCCGCCGTTGCCGGACGACGGGGGCAGGAAGCCGGGCAGGGTGTGGTAGGCGTCGCCCTTGCCGCCGTTGTTGATCCGGTCGTAGTCGGCACCCTGGAGGTTGTCGCCGCGGAAGTTCACGCGCACGCCGTTGAGGTAGTAGTAGTCACCGTTCTGGGTGGCCTCCCGGAACCCGAACCGGTACTCGGCGTCGCTCGTCCGGCCGTCGTCGGTGACGGCATGCACCGTCAGCCCGTGCAGCTGCGCCCGGTACCCCGACCGGTACGGCACGTTGGGCCACCAGTACGAGGTGCTGTCGAGGTTCCACGCGACCGGCCCGACGGTCACGGTCACGGTCGAGCGGGCCGCCACGGTGACCGTACGGCTGGGCAGTGTCGGGTAGCTGAAAGCCGTTCCGTTCTTGGACGACAGCGACCCGGTCAACGTCACCGACCGGGCACTGCCCGACGTGTTCCGCACCGTCACGTCGTAGGTCAGCGTCTTGTTCGCCACCGACGTACGCACGAATGTGTCGCTGACGTACACCGCCGGGTACACCCGCAGGAACGCGGACCCGAAGATCCCCTGCGGTATCGCCTCGGACCACGTGGCGGCGTCGGGCACCAGGTACCGGCCGTTGGATGCCTTCAACGCGCCGCGGCCCTTCACGTTCACGGTGACCGTGTGGGTGGTGCCGGGGGCCGCGTATGCGCTGATGTCGAAGTTGGACGGGGTGAACGCGGTCGTCTGGGTGGCGACCACGCGGCCGTCGACCGACAGTGTCGCCTGGTGGTTGACGGCGCCGAACTCGATCCAGGTCGACTGCGGCTGCCCCGAGTCCGGCACGGTGATGCTGCGCGAGTACACCGCCTCGTTCACGTCGGTGAAGCCCTGCTTGTACCAGCCGCCACCGGGTACCGCGATCGTGGTCGCCCCGCGACCCGCGGGCGTGAAGGTCCACGTCCCGGCCAGGTCGACCGAGGTGATCGCGGCGTTACCGGCCGCCACACCGTCAAGTCCGGCGGCCGCGACACTCTGCGTCGCGACCGGCGCGGCCAAGGCCGAGCCGGGGGGCGCCAGGGTCAGGCCACCCAGCGTCAGAGGCAGGCTGAGCGCCACGGTCGCGGCGAGCCCTCTGGCCCACGCCGACAATCGGCCGCCCCAGCGGACGTTCGTACGATGCACGGTTACCTCCTGTGACTCACCCGATAGCCCTCATGACTTCGAGTCAAGGCGTGCGTGCCGGCCGTAGTCGAATCGATTCGACGGTCCACCGACGTCGTCGACCACCCGGGCGGGTGAACACAGCCGACATGTAGATGTGATTAACCGGCAACACAGGCCACTGAGTCAAGGATTTCAACTCATCTATCTTATGCCGAAGCTCGAAATTCCATCAATCCCGACAAAAGCCGCAGCAAAGGTAGGACGAAAGGCTCGTCGGCACCACCGTTGACGCACCGGGCCTCCAGCTGAGGAGACTGGCTTGGGTTCGGCGCTGCCTGGGACGCGATCCACCGCTGCCTGACCGGTGGCACTCTCGACCCAGACGGCGGCGCGTATCCGTGGTCCCACGCGGTGCTCGGTGGCCGGCACCTACACGTTGACCGGTACGTCGTGTACGTCAGCGCCGCCGAGGTGCGGGATGTGGCGACCGAGCCGCCGCGGCGGCCCGCTCAGTAATCTTCACCGCCACCTAAATCAAGATCAGGCCGCGCGAACGCTGACCCGCGTCTGGGTCGCCTGGTCCTCGATCGCACAGTGACTTACATCGCAATACTTGCCTCTGACGCTAACGTTAGGTTTTAGCCTAACGGCATGCAGATCAACGGCAAGAAAGCCCTCGTAACAGGCGCCAACCGTGGGCTCGGCAAGGCCTTTGCCGAGGCTCTCCTCGCCCGCGGCGCCACCACCGTCTACGCCACCGCCCGCCGCCCCGACCGCATCAACATCCCCGGCGTCGTCCCCCTCCAACTGGACATCACCGACCCGACATCCGTCGACGCCGCGGCAGCCGAGGTGGGCGACCTTGATGTTCTCATCAACAATGCTGGCATCTCCACAAACGCGCCCCTGCTCGGGCCCTCTACGGAAAACGTCCGCCGCGAGTTCGACACCAACTTCTGGGGCACCCTCAACGTCACCCGCGCCTTCGCCCCCAGGCTTGCCGGGGGCGCCATCCTCAACGTCATCTCAGCGCTGAGCTGGTACGCCTTCGCCCCCGCCAGCAACGGCTACGCCGCCTCCAAAGCTGCGGAATGGTCCCTCACCAACGGCATCAGACTCGAGCTGGCCGACCAGAAAACCCAGGTCACCGCCCTGGCCCTGGCCATCGCCGACACCGACATGATGGCCGCCTACGACATCCCTAAACTCCCACCCCACGAGGTGGTCACCATGGCACTGGACGGCCTGGAAGCGGGCAAGCTCGAAGTGATCGCCGACAGTCCCACCGCCAATGTCAAGGCCTCGCTTTCCCGCGATCCCGCCCTCTTCTACGCCGACATCCCCGCCGCCCTCTTCGGCTGACACCACCACCTCCTGCGCAGCCGGCCAGGGCATGTGAGGCAGATCGACGTACTGCTGGGGCTGGCGGTGAAATCTGCGACCGCAGCTTCCGGGCACTGGCCGACGCGCTAGGTGTAGCGCCCGACGATGAACCGTGCGATGGCTACCACCGGCCGACGCCATCTGGTCCCGTCTAACACAAGGATCCGAGCGGCCCGAGACGCCGGCCCTGCTGTGTGCCAAAACCGGGGCGTAGGTGTCCTTCGTTGACTCATAGACCTCAGCCGACCGGCCGGGCAATAGAAGCGTCTGGTATGCCGAAGCGCACCGGCCGCAGGTTGGCTCGCGCTTCGGCATCGATAGCAGGTCGCGTAGCCAGGCTTGCTCGACCTCTCCCGCGACACGCGTTGGTGATGCCGCCGGCTCGGTGATGCAGACAGCCGTGATCTGCTGGGCAGGGTCTGGGCCTGTCGTCACGGTCACTTCCCGGATCGAAGGGCACCGGAACAGGTCGTCGGTTCGGCGCCACGATTCGTGGGGTATCTGCCAGAGTGGTTCATGCCCTTGAGCGCGTACCACCTCAGAACCTCGGTCGCCGTGTCCGACATTCAGAAGGCCGTGGCCTTTTACGAAGGTGTGCTGGGCCTGCGGGCGTTGCGGTCCGGTCCCAGCGCCGCCATCGCCGACGGCAGCCGCGTCTATGGCTCCGGTGGCGGGCCGGCGTTGAACGTGTACCAGTCGGTCACTGCCGGGAAGACCCCGGCGACGCTGGCGACGTGGTACGTCGACGACATCGACCAGATTGTCGAGGAGCTCTCCTCGTCCGGCGTCGAGTTCGTTCGCTACGAGCAGCTCGAGCACGACGCCAAGGGGATCACCGCGCGGGCCGGAGGTGGACGTATCGCGTGGTTCCAGGACCCGGACGGCAACACCTTCGCTCTCGAAGCCGACGTGTGACCTCCTGGCTCGCGATCTGGTCGGTCCCCACCAGGCCGTCATCTCCGCTCAGGATCGCGGTGAGTTGCTCGCCCGCGCACGATGGAGCACCTCGACGACCTGCTCGCGGGCGTCGACGTCACGCTCACCGACGAGATCCTCGACCGGATCGACGAGATCGTCGCGCCCGGCACCGATGTCACCCGGCTCGACCAGGCCTACCTGCCCTCAGCCCTGCTGAACCCGAACCTGCGCCGCCGGCCGGTCAGCGAGCGTGGCGCCGCCTGATCATCAAGACACAACTACTGCAGCTCTGGCTGCTTGGCACGCTGGATGGCGAAACCGCCGACGCCGCCACCCGCGCCGTTGACCAGCACTCACTGTCCGGGTGTGACACGGTCGTGTTCGAACATTGCCTGCCGGGCGGTAAGGCGGCTCCACGTCGGCCATCCCGAGCGGAGGTTCCCTCCGAGCCGACCGTCACTCCGGCCAGTCGTTGCGCAGGATGATCTCCACGAAGTCGTCCCGGACGAAGGTCGGGTCGAAGTGGGCGAGCACGTCCGCGTTGACGTTGCCGAACGTCGTCTGTGGGCGGTGCCTGTTGCCCTGGTTGAAGGCGGCCAGGATCTGCCGCTTGAAGTCGGGGCGCGGATGGGCGGCGGTGACCTCGGCGATCCGTTCCGGATCGAGGTCGCGGTAACCGATGCCCAGCACGTCGGTCTCCACTCCCGCGGTGACCAGTGCGATCTCCGGATCGAGGAACTCCGGCACCCCCGGCGTGGTGTGCAACGCGATGGCCAGCCAGACCTTGCGGGCCTGCGCAGCAGGTCGGCCATGGTCGAGCAGGAACCGCTCGGCGGCATGTGCTCCATCGACCTCGAACCGGAGGTCGGTGCTGCCGTACCGCTCGGTCAGGCCGAGATCGTGGAACATGGCACCGACGTACAGCAGTTCGAGGTCGGGGTTCAGACCACGCCGCTCACCCTGAAGCGCGCCGAACAGGAACACCCGGCGGCTGTGCCGGAACAACAGGTCGTTCGTGGCTGTCCGGACGAGGTCGGTCGCGGCAGCCACGAGCGGGGTGTCCGGGATGGTGATCCCGGCGATGGTTTCAGCCATGGTGTGCTCATCCTGTTCCTGCGGAGGTTTCCTCTGGTGCTGAGGTTCGCCACCGATGCTGCCGGGCTAGACTCGGCCGGACCATGTCCAGAAGGACAGCCATCCCACAGATGCGGACATCGGATCGACTGGAGGGAGTGGGTCGGATGAGCCGGGGGCGGCCACACCGGGTTGGCGTGCTCGTCTTCGACGGGGTGCAGCTACTCGACGTCTCCGGACCGGTGGACGTCTTCACCGGAGCTACCCGGCGCGGCGCCGACTATGCGGTGGCCCTGCTCGGCTGGCGGTCGGATTCGGTGCGTACCGCGTCCGGGGTCCGCTTGTCCGCCGACACCACCGTGGCCGAGTCCACGCCGCTGGACACGCTCGTGCTGACCGGGGCCGAAGACCTGACCGCGCTGCCCGACGCCGAGGACCTACGTGCCCGATTGGGTCCATTGATCGGGCCGCCGACCCGGCTCGCCGCGGTCTGTACCGGCGCGTTCGTGCTGGCCCGGACCGGTTGGCTCGCCGGCCACCCGGCCACCACCCACTGGCGGCACGCCGGCCGCCTACAGGCCGAATTCCCGGAGATCGAGGTCCGGCCGGACGCCATCCACGTCCGCTCCGGCCGGTTCGCCACCAGCGCCGGGGTCACCGCCGGGATCGACCTCGCCCTCGCACTGGTCGAGGAGGACCACGGTGCCGACCTGGCCCGTGAGGTCGCCCGGGAACTCGTGGTGTTCATGCAGCGGCCGGGTGGGCAGTCCCAGTTCTCCGTCCGGCAGGACCTGCCGCCGACCCTCGACCAGCGGCTACGCCGGGTCGCCGACCGGGTCGCCACCGACCCGGCCCGGGCGTATCCGATTGAGGCGATGGCCCACGACGCGACGATGACGCCCCGCCACCTGCGCCGGCTCTTCCAACAGGAGTTCGGGCTCACCCCGGCGCGCTACCTGGAACTTGCCCGGGTCGAGGCGGCCCGCGCGCTGCTGGAGCGGGGCGGCACAGTCACCGAGGCGGCCCGGCTCAGTGGGTTCGGCAGCGACGAAACGCTGCGGCGGGCCTTCACCGCGTCGTACGGCATCCCGCCGTCGGTCTACCAGCGCCGGTTCCGGACCACAACAACCACCGCCTGGTGATTCCGTCGACCCGGGTCCCCGCTGGGTCGGGCCCGATCGGGTCGACCCACCGACGACCAGGCACTGGGCAGCCGGTCAACCCCGGCGGAACCGGTACGTACCAACAGCGACATCGTCGGGGCTAGGGACGCCATGGTCGGATGCGCGTTGTACGGCGACGGCGACTGGGAGGTGTCGCCGGTGCTCCACCTGACCCTGCTCGATCACCCTGACCACCAGGTGCAGCCACTTGCCTCGGGCGCCTCGCGAGGGTTTACGGTCAACTCGACGAAGATCGTGTAATCCCTGCATTCCGCCACGTGCGCGCCAGGCCACACCCGGCCCTGCCGATGAGCGGGGGTGTCACCGGCGGTCTGCTCGCCAGGGTTGCCGTCCTGGCGTAATGGTGTGCTGCTAGATCCTCGGGTTCGTGCGCGACACTAGCCTCGTGGATCAACAGCTGGAGGTGCTGTGGTCACGGCTTCTGCACCTGCGTTCGAGTGCGGCGGCGTTGGCGGTGGCGCCCGGTGCCCTTGTCGTAGCGGAGCGGCACTCGCGTCTGGTTCGCCTGGACCCCCAGACCGGAGCGCCGTTGTGGGAGCAGAACGTTGAGGACTGCTGGGGCACTACCGTCGTCGCGGGGGACCGCTGTCTCTATCTGAGTCAGGCGGGTGTCCTGCATTGCTTCGACATGCACAACGGGCAGCGGATGTGGTCGACACCGAGGCTGCACCTGCGCCACTACATCAGTGTTAGTGGATCCATTGTCTTCCTGGGCGGGTGGCGCGGCTACCGTCCGCTGATCCGGGTGGATCTGGCGAACGGCGAGCTTCTTCCGGGCCAGTTCCCGGGACCCACGTCGGACAGCAGCTTGGCCTGGCCGCTGCCCGTACGGTTGGACCCGGAGCGGGGCTGCACGGCCGATGCGATCCTCATCGCGACTGCCAAACAGGCGGCACTGCTGCTGTTGGACGCTCGGACCGGCGTTACCAAAGGTGAGTGGTCGCTGCCGGCGCCGGTGCGCTTTCCCGACTCCGGCATCGCCTTCAGCGCCAGCGAAGACGGCCGCGTCGTCTTTCTCAGCGGCAGGCGCACGGTCATGGCCCTGCATCCCGCCAGCGGCGTGGAGATCCTGTGGCGGCACGACCGCGACCTGCCATCGCTGCCACCGATCCTCACCGGTCGGACACTGTGGCTGGCCGAAGACACCGGCGTCACGATCATCGATCTCGACCGCGGTGCCCGGACAGAACTGATGCGCCTCCCAGCCGGTGCTACCCGTGAGGGTGTCCCCGTCTCCGGAGGTGCACTCTTCGCCCGCGCCGGTAACCAAGTCATCATGGTGAACCGGGCCGGAGAGATCACCGCTCGCGTGCGACTGCCAGCACGCATCGACCGGCTACTTCCCGACGGTCGATCCCTGGTACACGCCATCGGCAAAGGCCACCTCACCACGATCGACATCTCGACCACGCCGACGTGAGCACTCTCAGTTCTGAAATGCCGACGTTGTCCGGACCCCCGCCCTTGGTCGTGGTCGACGTCTGCGGTCCACGCTGGGCGCCTCCCGGTCCGCCGCGGTGTGCAGAGGGAAGTCACCCGGCCACTCCGAGTGGTTGTAGATGGCGCCGGTGATCAACGCCTTGACGAATGCCCGTGAGAACTCACGCAAGCAAGCTGCACTGTTTGGTTGGACGTTGGCGGCTGAGCAGGTCGGCGGGTTTGGCGAGGTCTCGCGGCGGGGCACCCTGGATTCGCGGTGCTGCCCGTCCGGGCCCCGTCAGGATCACACCCCCGGGAGACGAGATGGGCTGGCTACAGAGGCTGACCGGTCGGGCGGAGTCGGCTCAGCAGGACGTCGCGGAGCTGTTGAGCACCCCCGCCTGTTCCGGGTCACCTCCGAGACGGTGTCGCTCGACGATCGGGAGACGGTCCGACGGTGGCTGCGCGAGCTCGACCCGGATCTTCAGCAGCAGGTGCACATCCGCCGTCCGTGGGGTGCCATCGCCGCGGTCAGCGATCGCCGCGAGCCGGTGGGTGTGGTGACGACCGACAACGAGGGGCGCTCGTGGGGCGCCTACCTGCCGGGCGCGGACGACAGTGAGCAGTTGACGCCGCAGTAGGTTGAGGACGTCATGCTCGCCGCGCTGACGTCGACGGAACGGCCCGTCGGCCCCGACTGGCGACGGCTTGCGTGAACCGCCGGTGGCGCTGGCAGCGACGCCCGACCGGAGCAGGTGCGAGTGGGCTGCACTCAGCAGTGCAGCCTCGGCGCAAGGGCGTTCCGGCTCGTGGTAAGCGCCACTCCGAAGCGCGGGGATACAGCCATCGACACTCGCCTCAACCTACTACCCTCAGGACTTGTGATAACTGACCTGGCGGATGTCGTCGCGGCGTGCGGCTCTGCGATCGCGGTTGTCGTGACGGTCGTATTCGCGTTACGTCAGCTGCGCTCGGCGCAGACCGCCAACCAGACTCTCGTCGCGATTGAGCTGCTGACCCGAGACCGATCCAGTGACGAGTTTCTGCGCGCCGAGGACTTCGTCCTCAATGAGCTGACCGTCCGACACCCGCCACCCCATGTCAGCGTCAGCGACCTGCCGGCCGACGCCCGTCACCATGTGGTCCGGCTATCCCTGTACTACAACGGTCTGGGTCAGATGCTGGCTTTTGCGGCGGTCGATCCGAGGCTCCTCGTGGGTACGGTCAGCTACCGCTCTCGGCAAGCCTGGCGCGTCCTGGAGCCCTACATCCTCGCCGAGCGTGCCCAGCGCGGCGAGACGTACCTGTCCCACTTCGAGCACCTTGTCCACATGGCCACGCACAACCCGTGGGCGGTGGCTGTACGCAAGTTCAACCTGAAGCGCTTCGACAGTTATCCCGCCGAGCTCGGATTGAACGACGTTTCGAGGAAAGCCTTGTCGCGCCAGCACGAGATTGCATGATCGTGACAAATGGGCGCCTTGAACTGCGCCCAACGGCATCGAACGTTCCTCAACTGCACCACCCCTGCCTGCGGCTCCACGTTCATCCAGGTCAGAGCGGGCGCTGGCAGCCGCGCGAAGGCAGGTGCGGCGGCTGATCGCGACGCTGCGGATTGCTGCCGGCCAGCCGTTCACCGTCGTAGGTCAGGGGTAGTTGACGCCGCTCAGGTCCGCGGCTGCCGCCCACAGCCGCGTGCCGACGGCCGGATCGTGTCATCCGCCGCTGGCCGTTGCTGCCTCGGCGTCTGAGGTCAGTTGCCGTCAAGTCCTTGTCGGTCGCGGCCCGGCCGGATGTGCACGCTCTCGCCCTGTTCGCTGATCAGGCCGGCGTCGTGTCCGGACCGGCTCGGCCAATCCACCCACCCCTCACTCTCAAGGGCTGATGATCGCGGGCTCGTGCTGGCGGGCGACCAGGAGCGGGAGCGTTCGTTGAGCATCTGCGGACTGACCGTTCCGGTAACGAGCTTCGGCGTCGCCCTGCGGGTGGCGGAATCCTGGACACTCGCCGACGGCGTCCTTCTTGCGGTGGCCACGTCGGACTACCCGGACCGGGTGGTCGCACGGCCGACGACGCCGGTCGGGGCGCCCGGACGAGCAATTGGAGGCGATGGCAAGTGAAGCCCGGCAGCGACTTGTCCGTCCACCTGCCGCTGGCCGCCAGCTCCGCCGGCGAACCACCGACCTTTGGAGCGCCGCCGCCCGCAGCGGCGGTAACGACATCCTGCTCGATGCCCTGCTGCTGCGCCTGCACACACCGAAACGGACGCCCGGAAGCCCTCACCGAACCATGAAATGGATCGCCTGCTGGAGTATTAGGCACATCGATTACAGCGCCCGGGTTCATTCAAAATCCCGGATACAGTGGGGTCATCGGAGCATCTGCGGCGATGAACGAAGCGCCCGTCGGTCTGACTTGCCCGTGGTATGACTCTTCCGGGAGCCGGTAGTCCGGACGGGTGAAGAAACGGGTTGGAATGAAGACGGAGAAGCGCCCCGGGCTGGTCCGCGATCTTGGCCAGCCGAAGCAGGCCACCTACGTCGAATTGTTCTTCGATGTGATTTACATTTTCATCCTTTTCCGGCTCTCTCAGACCCTGCTCAGCCGGCTGGACTGGACCGGCGCTTACCAGACGCTGATCCTGCTGTTGGCAGTGTGGTGGGTCTGGTCGTACACCAACCTGGTGACCGACACCCTGGACTCACGGCTGATCCATATCCAGTTGCTGGTAATCGCCACCATGTTCGGTGGCCTCCTAATCTCCACGACTATCCCGGAGGCGTTCGAACAGCGCGGACTACTCTTCGCGATCGCATACGTCGCGATCAACCTGGGCCGCAGTTCCCTGCTGGCCATCGCTCTGCGCCGGGATCCGCTCGGCTGTCGACCGCTGCGCGCAGTTCCCTGGTTCGTGGTCTCGGCGGTGCCCTGGTTCGCCGGCGCACTGGTCGATGAGACAGCCCGGGTGGCGCTATGGAGCCTGGCCATCGCAATCGACTACCTGGCCGCGCTCTCCGGATGGCCGACGCCGAAGCTCGGTCGCACGAACCCCTCAGAGTGGAATCTGGCCAGCGAACATCTCGCCGAGCGCTACCGGCAGTTCATCATCATCGGGCTCGGTGAGACGGTCATCACCACCGGGCGAACATTCCACGCCAGCGAATTCAGCCTCCACCGAGGTGCGGCGTTCACGGTGGCTTTCGTTACCACCGTGCTGCTCTACTTCACCTACTTCTACCGCACCCGCGAAAAGCTCGGCACGGCCTTCTCCCATGCGCACGAGCCGGGCTTTCGAAACAGAGAATCCGCCTTCGCCCATCTGCTCATGGTGGCCGGCATCGTCGCCATCACCGTCTCCGACGAGATGGCGATCGTGCACGCGACCGCTGCGGCCCCGGCGTCCTGGCTGGTCATCATCCTGAGCGGACCGGCGCTCTTCCTCGCCGGACACGCACTACTCGGGCGGCACGCGTTCACCCGCGTGTCCATGCCTCGGCTGATCGGGCTAGGCGCGCTCATCGCCATCGGCCCGCCCCTGGTCGGGCAACCCGTACTGGTGCCCGCTGCGGCAGCCGCCGTCGTGCTCGCAGGGATCGTCGGGTTCGACCTACTGCGCGGCGGGCGGGAGGTGGGCGATCAATCCTTGCCCCCGCGGCTCTGAACCCGCCCACCCCAGCTCAGCCGCAAGCCTTCACTCAGCTAACGATCTTGTCCGCAATTGAATGGATCCTCCCCTGGAAGATGCGTCATCGCCAGACCCATTCCGGATGTCGACAGGGCTAATGTGAGGAGGGTGAGTGCCCGGGGCGAGTCAGCGCAGGCCGCCGTTCTGGACGGAGCCGCAGCGTCGGCACCGCGCCGATGGCCCCATCAGCGGGTGCGAATCGCCCCCAAAGCCCTGATTGTGCCGGATCTTGCGTTATTGATGTTCGTCGAAGGCGCGGCAGCCCGGTCGCGAAGCATCGCCGCTGTACCTCGCCGGAGTTCCATCGGGTCGGTGACATGAATGGCGGGCCGGGAACGGTTGTCGCCGCTGCTGCAGGCCGTCGTCGGCATCGGAAGCGACCTCGACCTGCGCAGCACACTGTCGCGGATCGTCCTGGCAGCCTGTCAGGTAGCGGGCGCCCGTTATGGTGCCCTGGGCGTCATCGGACCTGACCGCAACCTCGTCGAGTTCATCACCGACGGAATGACCGTCACCGAGCAAGACCATATTGGTGACCTTCCCACCGGCCGTGGCGTGCTGGGTCTGCTCATTGACGAGCCCATGCCGATCCGGTTGCAGGACATCAGTAACCATCCCCGTTCGCTGGGCTTCCCGCCCGGCCATCCGGTGATGCGCTCCTTTCTCGGGGTTCCGGTCCGCATCCGCGACCAGCTGTACGGCAACCTCTACCTGACGGAGAAACGCGGTGCCGCCGAGTTCAGCGACGCCGACGAGGAGATCGTCATCGCCCTCGCCGCCGCGGCCGGGATCGCTCTCGACAACGCCCGGCTCTACGCGGCGGCGGGCCGGCGCCAACGCTGGCTCCAGGCGACTGCGGAGATCACCGACACCCTCGTCGGCCAGGTCGATCGCACCGATGTGCTGCGGCTGGTGGTGGACCACGCCCGCGAGGTCGCCGACGCCGCGCTCGTCGCGATCCTGCTCCACAACGAGACGACCGGTGAGCTGCGCCTCGAGGTCACCGCACCGCCGAACGCGGCGCTGGACCGGGCGTCGATCCCGCTCGACGGCACGCCGTTCGAGCAGATCATTGCCGCCGGCGGCCATGTCCTGATCGACAATCTGGACGCCGCTGCGGTCTGGCCCGCACCGTTGCCGACAGGACCGGCGCTGCTGGCGCCCTTGGCGATGACCGGAGCGGTGCAGGGGGTGCTCGTGGTGATCCTGCCGACGAGCAGCGTGGGCTTCGACAGTGAGTCCGACATCAACATGATCACCACGTTCGCCTCCCAGGCCGCCCTCGCCGTCGAGCGGGCACGGGTGCAGGAGGAACGCGAGATGATGGTGGTGCTCGCCGATCGAGAGCGCATCGCACGGGACCTGCACGACGTGGTGATCCAGCGGTTGTTCGCCACCGGTCTCGGATTGCAGGGGCTGACGCGCCGAGCCGAGCCTACCGACGTCCGGGAGCGCCTGGACCAGTCCATCGACGAACTCGATGCGACCATCCGCGATATCCGCAACGCCATCTTCGGCCTGCACAAGCCAGCCCCCGGATCGGTGCGCGCCGCGCTGACGGCGGCCGCCGACGATGCTACGAAGAGTTTGGGTTTCCGACCGCACCTGACCATCACCGGGGCTGTTGACCTCGCGGTCCCAGATTCGCTGCGCGCCGACCTGATCGCGGTCCTGGGGGAAGCGCTTTCGAACATCGTTCAGCACGCCCGCGCAACAACTGTCACGATCGCTGTCGCAGTTGACGCAGGTCGCCTCATTTTGCGGGTGGCCGATGACGGCGTCGGCATCGGCGCGGCGGCGGGCGGCAACGGGCTCGGCAATCTCCGCAGCCGCGCCGAGGAAGGCGGCGGCACCTTCGTCATCACCGACGTCCACCCCCATGGCGCCATGCTGGTGTGGGACGTACCCCTCAAGGGCTGACCGCTCCGCCAATCCTCCACCGCCTCCCGGAGTCCCGGTCCTACCAGGTCTTTCCGCACTTCGCGCACCTGCTGCCGTCCGCGATCCTGGAGACACGGCCACCCATCGCCCGGTCGAGGCCGGCAATGCCGGCCGCAGACAGGAGGCCATCGATGGCAGAGTCCACGGGGCAGGTCGTGGTCGGCGTCGACGCCCCCACCACCGCCGTCATCGCCGCCGGAGCCCGAGAGGCCACCCGGCTCCACCTCGGCCGGCTGCTGGTCCATCCGCTCCCGGCATCGCCACCATGGTTGGTCAGCCTCGTGCCACCGCGTGCCGGCGGTGCGCCGTAGTTGGCCCAACGCCTGCTCGATCACCTGGTCGAGAAAACAGCGGCTGTCCACCGGCATCGTCGTGCACGGCATCCTGAGCAGCGGCAGCCCGACGGGCGCGCTGCTCGCCGGCTCCGCCAAGGCAGCGCTCATTCTGGTCGCGGCCGACGCCCGGATCCGGTACGGCGGCTTACTCGCCGGGCCCGGGTCCGTTGGCCCTGAGTCTGCGCGGCAGATCGGGCTGTACTGAAGTCCGATGAGAGGCACTGCCATGACAAGTGCCACCGTATCGAGATGGCTGCCGGCTGGCCTGGCACCGCTGGAGATATCGGCACTGTCGCAGCTGCCGAACACCGTGCGGATCGAAGAGCACGTCGACGACAAGAGGTACGCGCCGCGGGCCGAGGTCCCTGGTTGTGACCCGGTGAACGACATCACCGTGACTTATCACGATGGCGCGCTGCGGTTGCAGGTCCGTCGCGGCGGCGCCCGTAAGGACAAGGCACACACCGAGTTCGCCTACGGCGCCTTCGATCGCACGGTGCGGTTGTCGCACGGGATCGACGAGCAGAGCATCCGGGCGTCGTACCTCAACCGGATCCTGGAGATTCACGCGAAGGTGACCGCGCCGCAGCAGCACCGCGCCATCCCGATCACGGTCGGCAACGGGGCGCCAGCTACCAAGCCCGATCAGCGGGAGCTGCCCCGCATCAGGTTCGTGGCGAGGACCGCCGCCTGGGTGCGCCGTTCGAGGCCGAGTTTCGTCAGGACGCTCGAGACATAGTTCTTCACCGTCTTGTCGGCCAAGAACATCTCCTGCGCGATTTCCTTGTTCGTCATACCCTGCGCGATGTGCCGGAGGATCTTCAGTTCCTGGTCGGTCAGCGACTTGAGCTCATCGGGCGTCTCCACACCATCGCGGATGCGCGACAGAACTCTGGCGGTGACCGCCGGATCGAGCAGCGACTGCCCGGCGGCAACCCGGCGCACCGCGTCAAGCAGATCGATACCACGAATCTGCTTCAACACATAGCCGGCGGCCCCGGCCATGATGGCCGCGAAGAGCGCCTCGTCATCGTCGTACGACGTCAGGATCAGGCCGTGAATGCTGGGGTCGATGGCGCGTACGTCCCGGCAGACGTCGATCCCGTTGCCGTCAGGCAGGCGGGCGTCGAGGATCGCCACGTCCGGCCGCAGCGCCGGTATGCGATGCAGAGCCTCGACCGCTGATCCGGATTCCCCGACGACCTCGATGTCGCCGTCCTGAGTCAGCAGCTCGCAGATGCCGCGACGGACAACCTCATGGTCATCGAGCAGAAAGACACGAATCATCTTTCCGTTGTACTCCTTGGCGGCCTGGTTGAGCAGGGCCCAACGACCCTTCCTGGCAGTTCCGCATTGAGACACACGAAGGTTTCAGGTCTTATGGTCCTGCACGTCCGCTCCCTTCCGGTGCACGCTGCCATCTACGGCGTCGGCCGCCAGCGACAACTCACGCTCGCCGGCCGGCGGTAGCCGTCCTCGTCGAGGCCCAAACGGGTTCTCGACCGGAGCGCCGCAGCACGGCCGATGAGCTGCCTATCCTGGGATCCAGCGTTCGGCACGTGCCAACGCGGGTACAACGGCCCCCACCGGCAGGGCCCACCGCCTCTGTCCCGCGCAGCAGTGCAGGCGCACGCTAGCCATATGCAGACCGACAGCGACACGGCGATCACGGCAGTCACCAGCGAACGGGTGTTTCGCACCACTGGCGCCGCGCCGTCGATCGTCGACACCCAGCCGTGGCGCGGCGACGTCGACGCGTCAGGTCTGCGCCTGTACGCAGACCGCGAGGCGTTCCGGGTCGGGCGCACGCCCGCCGGGCAGCCGGCAATCGCACCCTGGCGCACCGGCGACAGCATCCCGCTGCGCCCGTGAACGTCGACCAGGCAGGAACCCTCATGTCCCAGATTCCGCTCATCGTGGCAGGGCTGGACGGCTCACCGTCCAGCATGGCGGCCGCCGAGTACGCCGCCACCCTGGCGCTCCGCCGGGGAGCCGAGCTGCGGCTGGTGTCGGGTTACCTCACCCCGTTCTCCGGTTTCGGACCGACCATGATGTCCGACCCCTACCTGGGCAGCGTGGATCAGGGCGAGGAGGAGGCCGGCAACGTGCAGCTGCGCGACACCTCTGAGCGGCTGCACAAGCAGCACCCGGAGTTGGGGGAGGTGCAGTGCCAGCGGATCGCCGGCGGCGCCGCGTCGGTGCTCATTGAGCAGTCGCGTACCGCTGCGGTGACCGTGGTGGGCGCCCGTGGCGTCGGCGGCTTCGCCGAACTGCTGCTCGGCTCCGTCTCCGTGCAGCTCGCCGCGCACGCCCATGGCCCGGTCATCGTGGTCCGGCCCCCGGTCGCGGACACCGTCATCGAGCGTGGCCCCGAGCAGCCGGACCTGCCGGTGCCTGCCCTCGGTCCGGTGCTGGTCGGCATCGACGGTTCACCGGCCGCGGACGCGGCCCGGGACTTCGCGGCCACCGAAGCCGACAAGCGACAGGTGCCGCTGATCATGGCGCATGTCTACTGGCCCGGCCCGTGGGAGCGCTTCGCCGGCAACGATGTCGACGCGCAGGCCGCCGCGGAGCGCGCCGCCGAGCAGGAAGCTCAGCAGGTCCTCGCCGACGCGGCCGCGACCGTGCAGGCCAGCCACCCGTGTGTGGACGTGCAGTCCCGGCCGATCCGCAGCCTCAACGCCGGGCACAGCATGGTCGACGCGTCCCGTGACGTGGCGTTGACCGTCGTCGGCTGCCGTGGCCACGGTGGTTTCGCCGGGCTGATGCTCGGCTCGGTCAGCGGCGCGCTCGTCCACTACGCCTACGGACCGGTTGCCGTCATCCACGCCGGCACGCACTGAACACCAGATCGCCGCTGCACGCAGACGGCCCCGGTTCCCGGAGCCAGCAAGGGGAAACCCATCATGACCATCACCATCTGGATCATCGTCGCGACGCTGGCAGTGCTGCTGGTGCTGTCTCTCAAGGTCGTCAAGCAGTACGAGCAGGGGGTGCTGTTCCGGCTCGGCCGGGTCGTCGGCGTCAAGAAGGCAGGGCTGACCGCGATCATCCCGTTCGTCGACGTGCTGCACCGGGTCAGCCTGCGCATCATCACGATGCCGATCCAGTCGCAGGGCATCATCACCCGTGACAACGTGAGCGTCGACGTCTCCGCCGTCGCGTACTACCGCGTCACCAACGCGGTCAAGTCGGTGGTGGCGATCGAGAACGTCGAAGCCGCCATCAACCAGATCGCCCAGACCACCCTGCGCAAGGTCGTTGGCCAGCACACCCTCGACGAGACGCTGTCCGAGACCGACCGCATCAACCTCAACATCCGCGAGATCCTCGACGTCGCCACCGAAGAATGGGGCGTCGCTGTCACCCTGGTCGAACTCAAGGACATCCAACTGCCCGAGACCATGAAACGGGCGATGGCCCGCCAGGCCGAAGCCGAGCGGGAGAAGCGCGCGAAGATCATCGCCGCGGAGGGTGAGGCGCTTGCCGCCGACGCCCTCGGCACCGCCGCGGACATCATGATGGCCCACCCGCTGGCCCTGCAGCTCCGCAACCTGCAGAGCCTCGTCGAGCTCGGCGTCGACAAGAACTCCACAGTCGTCTTCCCCGCCCCGCTGATGTCCACCATCGGTGAGCTGGGCGCGTTCCTGGCCCGGGAGAACGCGGCCGCCGCCGTAACCGCGCCGAACGTGACAGCCCCGTCAGTTCCTGACAGGCCGCTGCCTGCTCAGCCCGCACCCAACGGCAAGGCCCAGCTCGCCAGCGCCACGCCATAGAAGATCGAGCGTCTGGTCGCCGTCCCGTGTAAGGACCGACGGCGGCCGGGCCCAATCAGCCGACCCATCGGGCGCACGCCCGGCGGGACACCGCACCAAAGCCCAAGAAGGAACGTGAGTGCGATGGTCGACATCGCCCGGAACCACAACGCCGCAACCCCCACCGCCGACGGGCCCACGATGCCACCGACGGCGCCCCTGGCCGTCGCCGTACCTGACATTGCGGTCCGCCGGCCCGCCGACGACCGGCACTCCGAAGAAGCCGACGCCCGGGCCACCGGTCGTGACTCGTCAGCAGCACTGCCCGGCACCGAGAGCCGCTCCGCCGTCGCGGCCCGTTATCTGCTGGCGGGCATCCGGATCGCGCTGGGCTGGGTATTCCTCTGGGCCTTCCTGGACAAGCTGTTCGGGTGGGGATTCGCCACCCCGTCGGCGCGGTCCTGGCTCAACGGCGGTAGCCCCACCGCGGGCTTCCTCGGCGGCTCCGAGGGCCCGTTCAGTGGCTTCTTCACTGCCATCGCCGGCAACGCCGTCACCAACGTGCTGTTCATGGGTGCGCTGCTAGCCGTCGGCACGGCGCTGATCCTCGGCATCGGGATGCGGCTCGCCGCTATCGGCGGGGCGATCCTGGTCGTCATGATGTGGGCGGCGGTGCTGCCGCCGTCGAGCAACCCGTTCATGGACGACCACCTCATTTACGCGGCCATCCTGATCGTGCTGGCCCTGCTCGGCGCCGGGAACACTCTGGGCTTCGGCAAGGTGTGGTCGTCCACCCCGCTGGTCCGTAACGCCGCCTGGCTCAAGTAGTCAGATCCGCTGCGGGTCACCCGCTGATGTCGTGGTGGTCCGCAGCGCCCGGCCTCCGGTGCCCGGCGGCAACGCTTCGGCGGAGGCTCACAGTGTTGCTCCGGCCCGGGTGACTGATCAGGCCCGACGTAGCGGGGCTACCCCGCGTGCGGTTACGTAGCCGCGACCTCGCCATGGGGTACGGCAGCCGCCGGCCTACCAGTTCAAGGGAAGGGTTGTCAGCCATGAGGGTTCTCGTCGCCGCCGCAAGCAAGCATGGAGCCACTGCAGAGATCGCGGCTCACATCGCGACCGCCCTACGGGGCGGATTGCCGTCCGGTTCCGTCGTCGATGTCGCCGCTGCGGCGGAGGTCACGGACGCGACTTCCTACGACGCACTGGTGCTGGGGAGCGCGGTCTATATGGGACGTTGGTTGGAAGAGGCCCGCAGCGCGGCGGAGCGGATCACGTCGAACCCACCGCATTCGGTGTGGCTGTTCTCCAGCGGCCCGATCGGTGATCCGCCCAAGCCCGTTGGGGCGCCGGCCGAGGTCAGTGGCATCGTCGCGTCCGTGCACGCACGCGATCATCGCGTCTTCGCCGGTCGCCTCGACCGCCACCGCCTCGGCCTCGCGGAGAAGGCCATGGTCATGGCCTTACATGTCGCGGTCGGCGACTTCCGGGACTGGTCGGAGATCGACACCTGGGCTGGCCAGATCGCCGCTGAACTGCGACAGCCCGTCGCCGGGTAAGCCCTCCGACACCTGAGCATTCCTGCCGCAAAGAAACACCCCGTTTATCGCATGCGCCTGGTCAACGGCGCGTGTTGCGGATGTCGCTCTGGACCCCCGGTGGCGCTCCGCCCACCACCGTCGTTACGGGCTGTCAGGCGCGAAAGCAAGTCCATCAGCGGGACGGACGGCAGCGTTCAGCGCCCCCGTCGGTGCGCGAGCAGCAGACGTCAGGGCCAAAAGCCTTGGAGGGCCGCGGGACCGGTCAAACGTCCGGGTCTTGTGGCCCTGTCCGACATACCGCCTCCCGGGGCACGGTTGAGTCGCGCACGACGGTCGAGCCGAGCTTGAAACGTTCCGGCATCGAGGTGAGACAGGAGGCGGCGACGTGGGGACAGGCGCAGAGCGGATGACCGTCGTGGGGATCTCTCCCGGCGCGATCGCGGGGGACAGGGCCCGGACATCCCGGAGCTTGCTGCGATGACTGCGGTTGCCGAGGCCGCACCCGATGATGTGGGCGACCTGACCGGACCAGAGTCCCGCGTCCGCACCCGGTTGTACGAGAACAGCGTCTGCGTCGCGCGGGACTTTCCGGTCGCTGAGATCTCCGCTCATCTCACCGACCCGACGTCCGTGGTGTGGCTCGATCTGTGTCGGCCCACCGCTGGTGACTTCGAGATGGTGGACACCCAGTTCGGGTTGCACGAGCTCGCCATCGAGGACGCCCTCCAGGAGTCGCAGCGCCCGAAGCTTGACCGGTACGCCACGCACCTGTTCGTCAGTGCTTACGCGGTCAAGATCGAGTCACCGGGGATCCGGCTGCGTACCAGTGAGATAGCCGTGTTCTTGACCGATCAGGCACTGATCACCGTGCGCAAGGACGAGGGCTTCGACATGGCGCCGGTCCTCGCCCGCTGGGACTCCTCGGCCGATCTCGCGAGTCACGGCGTCGCCTTCCTGCTCCACGGCCTGCTCGACCATATCGTCGACGGGCACTTCCGCGCGGTCGAGCAGCTCGACGAGGGCATCGAGCGGCTGGAGGAGCTGTTGTTCGGCGAGCGCCGGGCGCAGATCCAGGCCGTACAGCGGCGCTCCTTCGAGCTGCGTCGCGACCTTGTTGTGCTGCGGCGGGTCGTGCTGCCGATGCGGGAGGTCCTCAACAGTCTGCTGCGTCGGGACCTGCATGTCGTGGACGAGGTGATGACGCCGTACTACCAGGACGTCTACGACCACGTCTTGCGGGTCACCGAGTGGACCGAGTCTCTGCGTGACCTCGTCGCGACGACGGTCGAAACGAACCTGACGATCCAGGCCAACCAGATGAATCTGATCATGAAGAAGGTGACCAGCTGGGCTGCGATCATCGCCGTCCCGACTGCCGTCACCGGCTTCTACGGCCAGAACCTGCCGTACCCCGGATTCGGCTCCCAGTGGGGAGTGCTGGCCTCCACCGCCTTGATCGCGGCGCTTTCCGCAGGCCTCTATGGGGTCTTCAAGCGCAAGGACTGGCTGTAGCGCTCGGCCGGCCGGCCTCATCGCCCTTGACCGCGGGACTGTACGAAGGGCTGCTCGCCTGCGTGATTGTCAACAACGCTGCCCTGAGCGGTTGAAGGGGAGCCATGGTGATATCCGGTCCGCAGACGTTCATCGCACAGAGCCGAGTTGGGTCCGCATCATTGGTTGGGACGGAAGACTGGATGGCTTGGGGTCGGTTCGCGCGGGCTTTCGGCCGACAACGCGGCGGCGCGGCTGAGCCGCGGTGGGCCCGAACGGTCGGTAGCCCGTGGTCCGTCGGTGCTTCGCCGGTTCGCGGCCCCCTTGGCTCGGACGTGCTGCCCGCTCTCGCTCTGGGCACGCTGCAACCCGAGCCTGGCACGCGGACCCGCGCTGAATGATCGAGGAGCGTCCGACGCGCGCCTGAATTCGCGTCCGCGATGCGCCGCCGTAGCGACATGTCCGTCACCTGATCCAGACCTCGGTAGCGGCCTGAGAAGACAGGCCCGGCTTAAGGGGCCTTCTGGCCCTGACCATTTGCCGGTGGCGAGCGCAGGCTGAGCCCATCGGCGAACGTGTCGCATCCGTCTCCCGCGAGAGCAGCGCGGCGCTCACGTCCCTGCTGCCCCGATCAGCCGCGGCGAGAGTGCCGGCGGCCATTGGCAGCGTTGGCCGCGACGGGATTCTGATGGATGTGCGCCTCGCGCTCTCGGCGGACGGTCGTCATGCACGTGAACGGCAATCTTCCACTACCGATAGGAAAGGCGGCGGTCCTGATGACCGCGACCCGCACCTCAGCTCTGGACACCGCATCCACTTTCAAGGTGGCGGCGGGCGAGCCGTTGGGTTCCGACGAGCTGCAGCGTATCGACGCGTACTGGCGGGCGGCGAACTACCTGTCGGTTGGGCAGATTTACCTGATGGGCAACCCGCTGCTGCGCGAGCCGCTGCAACCGGCGCAGGTCAAACCGCGACTGCTCGGGCACTGGGGCACCACTCCCGGCCTGAACCTGCTCTACGCCCACCTGTCACGGATCATCGCCGCACGCGGCCGTGAGGTCATCTACGTGACCGGGCCGGGCCACGGCGGCCCCGGCCTGGTGGCGAACACCTGGTTGGAAGGCACCTACTCGGAGATCTACCCGCGAATATCGCAGGACGCGGTCGGTATGCAGCGGTTGTTCACTCAGTTCTCCTTTCCCGGTGGCGTTCCGTCGCATGTCGCGCCGGAGACGCCTGGGTCGATTCACGAGGGCGGTGAGTTGGGTTACTCGCTGTCGCATGCCTACGGTGCCGCCCTGGACAACCCTGACCTGGTCGTGGCGTGTGTCATCGGCGACGGTGAGGCCGAGACCGGCCCGCTGGCCGCATCGTGGCACTCGAACAAGTTCCTCGACCCGGTCGGTGACGGTGCCGTGCTGCCGATCCTGCATCTCAACGGCTACAAGATCGCCAACCCGACGGTCCTGGCCCGTATCGGCGACGACGAACTCAGCAAGCTTCTCGAGGGGTACGGCCACAAGCCGTACCTCGTCGCCGGCGACGATCCCACCGCCGTCCACCAGCTCCTCGCGGCCACCCTCGACGTCGCCTTCGACGAGATCACCGAGATTCAGCGGGCCGCGCGTGAGGATGGGGTCACCGGCCGGCCCCTCTGGCCGATGATTGTGCTGCGTACCCCCAAGGGGTGGACCGGCCCGAAGGTCGTCGGCGGGCTGCAGGTGGAGGGGACGTGGCGTGCCCACCAGGTCCCGCTGACGGCGGCCCGCGACGACGCCGCTCACCTCGACTCCCTCACAGCATGGATGCGTTCCTACCGTCCGGAGGAGCTGTTCGACGCCGACGGCGCACCGCAGTCCTGGGTCGTCGACTGGCTGCCCCGGGGTGAGTTGCGCATGTCGGCGAACCCGCACACCAACGGCGGCCGGTTTCCCCGGGACCTTGAGCTACCGGACTTTCGTGACTACGCGGTCAAGGCCGGTGAGATCGCCGAGGCGACGCGGGTGCTGGGCGGTTGGTTGCGCGACGTCATGGCAGCCAACGTGGAGTACCGCAACTTCCGTCTCGTCGGCCCGGACGAGACCGAGTCGAACCGGCTCGGCGCGGTCCTCGACACCACCGGCAAGGCGTGGCAGGCCAGGGTCGACGACGTGGACCAGCACCTGGACCGGCACGGCCGGGTCATGGAGATCCTCTCCGAGACCACCTGCCAGGGCTGGCTGGAGGGCTACCTGCTCACCGGCCGGCACGGGTTGTTCTCCTGCTACGAAGCCTTCATCCACATCGTCGACTCGATGTTCAACCAGCACGCGAAATGGCTCAAGACCACCCGGCACCTCGGCTGGCGTAAACCTGTGCCGTCGCTGAACTACCTGCTCACCTCGCACGTCTGGCGCCAGGACCACAACGGCACCTCCCACCAGGACCCCGGCTTCATCGACCACGTCGTCAACAAGAAGGCCGAAGTCGTCCGGGTCTACCTGCCACCGGACGTCAACACCCTGCTCTCGGTGGCCGATCACTGCCTGCGCAGCCGTGACTACGTCAACGTCATCGTCGCCGGGAAGCAACCCGCCCCCACCTGGCTGGACATGGACGAGGCCGCCCTGCACTGCGCCCGCGGCCTCGGCATCTGGGACTGGGCGAGCAACGACGTCGGCGACCCCGACGTGGTTCTCGCCGCTGCCGGGGACGTGCCGACCTACGAGATCCTCGCCGCGACCGACCTGCTTCGCCACCACCTGCCCGACCTCAGGGTGCGGGTCGTCAACGTCGTCGACCTGATGCGCCTCCAGCCCGACTCCGAGCACCCGCACGGTTTGCCGGACCCGGAGTTCGACGCCATCTTCACCACCGACCGGCCGGTCATCTTGGCCTACCACGGCTACCCGTGGTTGATCCACCGGCTGACCTACCGGCGCACCAACCACCACAATCTGCACGTGCGCGGCTACAAGGAAGAGGGCACCACGACGACACCGTTCGACATGCTCGTCGTCAACGACATGGATCGTTTCCATCTCGTCATGGACGTCATCGATCGGGTTCCCGGCCTCGGCCGCAAGGCAGCCGTCCTGCGTCAGCAGATGGTCGACAAACGCGCCGAGCACCGCGCCTACGTGCGGCGTACCGGCGAGGACCTGCCCGAGATCCGTGACTGGGCCTGGCTGCGCACGCCCTGACCGGCCCGGATGTCCAGTCAGGCAGAAGGAGATCTGACCATGAGCACTGACGCTATCCGCGCCGCCGACACCCGCGCCGAGGCCCGGGCGCTGTCCGCCGCCGCCGCGACGGCAGGCCACGCCCCGTCGATCCACAACACCCAACCCTGGCGGTGGGGTGTGACCGGCAACGAGCTGGACCTCTACCTCGATCACAGCCGGGGCCTCGAGATCACTGACCCCGACTCCCGCCTCGCCGTCCTGAGCTGCGGCGCCGCGCTGCACCATGCTCTGGTCAGCCTCGCCGCAGCCGGCTGGCACACGCGCGTCGCCCGGATGCCGAGCCCCGCGCACCCCGGTCACCTCGCGCAGGTACACATCGACCACCGAATCCCGGTCACCCCGGCTGCGGTACGCCACCTGCAAACCATCGCTCTACGGCACACCGACCGCAGGCCCGTCGTGAGTGACCCGGTCGCTGCCGACAAGCTGCACGCCATCGTCACGGCCGCCGAATCCGCCGGCGCTCATCTGCACCTGCTCCAACCAGACCAGGTGTACGACCTGGCCACCGCCGTCGATCACGCTCAACGCACCGAATCCGGCGAGGCCGCCTGGCAGGCCGAGGTGACCTACTGGACCGGCGGCACCCGACCCCTGGGCAGTGGTGTCCCGGACGCGGCCATCCCCGACCGCGCCCCGCAGACACCGGTGCCCGGTCGCGACTTCGGTCATCACGGCGACCTGCCCATCTCCGAGGCGCACGAGAACACCGCCACCTTCGCGATCCTCTACGCGCCTGAGGACGGCCAACTCGACTGGCTCCGTGCCGGCGAGACGCTCTCCGCCGTCTGGCTGAGCGCCACCGAACTCGGGATATCCGTCCTGCCGTTGAGCGCCGCGATCGAAGTGGCCGTCACCCGTGAGCACCTGCGGCGCCTGTTGGCCGACCTCGGGAACCCGCAGCTCGTGCTGCGCTTCACCACCGCAGACCCGGCCGGCACCGCCGCACCGCATACCCCGCGAATCCCCGCCGATCAGGTCATCGAGCGGGCCTGACCAGCCGTCACGCGCAACTGGCCCGGCGAAGCTGTCACCACGATCGAAGAAGGCGGCGAACCACAATGACCGTTTCGACAGCGCAGGTCGTACCGGATGTGGGCTTGGAGCCCCGGCCGGACGGCGATCTGCGCACCGCCTCGGCCGATGTCGGTGGCCTGTCGTCGGGCGACGCCGCGGCGCGGTTAGCGCGTGACGGCGGCAATGTGCTGCCGACGCCGCGACCCACACCGCTGTGGCGAAGGATCGTCACGCAGCTGCGCGACCCGCTGGTGCTGGTCCTGCTCGCCGCGGCAGGGTTCACCCTGGCGACTGCCGACTTCACCGACGCGGCCGTCATCCTGCTGGTCATCGCCGTCAACACCACGGTCGGGGTGCTCCAGGAAATCAAGGCGGAGCGGGCCATCACCGCCCTGTCCGCCCTGACCGCCCCGGCGGCCCGCGTGGTCCGCGACGGTAGGCAACGCGAAGTGCCCGCAGCGGACCTCGTCACGGACGACCTGCTGATCCTGGCCGAAGGCGACGTCGTACCCGCGGACGCCCGCCTCGTGGAGTCGGTCGCGCTGCTCGTCGACGAGGCGGCGCTGACCGGAGAATCCGCCCCCGTCGACAAATCCCTCGCCGCCACCGGCGCGGACTCGCCGCCAGCCGCGTCAGCAGTCGTATCGGCCGGCACGGTCGTCGTCCGGGGCCGCGGACGCGCCGTCATCACCGCGACCGGCGCGGCCAGCGCGATGGGCCGCATCGCGGCCATGATGGTCACCAGCCCTGGCCTGACGCCCCTGCAGCGTCGCCTGGCCGGCGTGGGCCGCCAACTCGCTGTCGGCGCGCTGTTGCTCTGCGGGCTGGTCCTGGCCCTCGGCCTGCTGCGCGGACAACCGCTCCAGCTGATGATCGTCACCGCGATCAGCCTGGTGGTGGCCGCCGTACCGGAGTCACTACCGGCCGTGGTCACCCTCAGCCTGGCACTGGGCGCACGCCGGATGACCGCCCGCCACGCCGTGATCCGCAGGCTGCCGGCGGTGGAGACCCTCGGATCGGTGACGATCCTGGCCACCGACAAAACCGGCACCCTCACCGAAGGCACCATGGTCGTCCGGCAGCTGTGGACCCCACAGGGGGACGCCTCGGTCAGCGGTTCCGGCTTCGCTCCGGACGGGCAGATCCACCGCGACGGCGAGAACATCGTCGCCGACCACGCCGGCGACCGGGCTTCCGACCTCCTGGAGCTGATGCGGGCGGCCGTGCTCTGCAGCGATGCGTCGCTGCGAGCGCCCGGCCCCGACAACGACGACTGGATGGCCGTCGGTGATCCCACCGAGGCCGCCTTACTGACCGCCGGCGGCAAGCTCGGCATCGACGCCGACGCACTGCACCAAACGTCGCCCCGGCATGGTGAGGCGCCATTCGACAGCGACCGCAAACGGATGAGCACCGCGCACCAGATAGCCGACGGCCAGATACGGATCATCTGCAAGGGTGCCCCGGAGTCGCTGCTGCAGCCGGCGATCATCACCGACCACCCCGACGTGCTGCGTCAGGCCACCGACCGCGCCGACACCCTCGCCCGAGAGGGATACCGGGTCCTCGCCGTGGCCCAGGCCGAACGCGACACGGTGCCCTGCGACGCCGCAGGCTACGAGCACAGCCTGCGACTACTGGGCCTCGTGGCGATCCTCGACCCGCCGCGCGCGTCCGCCGCAACCACCATCGCCGCATGCCGCGACGCCGGCATCACCCCGGTCCTCATCACCGGCGACCACCCCGCCACCGCCACCGCGATCGCCACCGAACTGCACATCATCGACGCCGGCGAGACGGCGGTCGACTGTCGTACCACCGATCCCGGCCCGGCAGCCACCCACGGCGTGCGGGTCTTCGCCCGCGCCACCCCGCAGCAGAAGGTTGCCATCATCGACGCCCTGCGTGCCGCCGGCGAGGTCGTCGCGATGACCGGCGACGGAGTCAACGACGGCCCGGCACTGCATCGCGCCGACATCGGCGTGGCCATGGGCAAGCGCGGCACCGAAGTCGCCCGCCAAGCAGCCGACCTGGTCCTCGCCGACGACGAACTCGCCACCGTCGTCGCCGCCGCAAAGGAGGGCCGCCGTGTCTATGCCAACATCCGCAGGTTCCTGCTCTACGCCCTGTCCGGCGGCGCCGCCGAGATCGCCGTGATGCTCATCGGGCCGTTCGTCGGCCTGCCCCTGCCTCTGCTCCCGGCCCAGATCCTCTGGATCAACCTGCTCACCCACGGCCTGCCCGGCCTGGCCATGAGCAGCGAACCCGCCGACCCCGACGCCATGCGCAAGCCCCCACGGCCGCCGGCCGAAACCGTCCTCGGCGCCGGCCTGTGGCAACGCGTCCTGCGCGTCGCGGCGGTCATCGCGGCCGTCACCATCGGCGTCGGCGTGTGGGCGCACACCACCGACCGGCCGTGGCAGACCCTGACATTCCTCGCTCTGGGCCTCACCCAACTCGCCGTGGCTCTAGGGTCGCGCGCCCGCCCCGGCACCACGGCCAACCCCATGCTGTTTGTCGCCGTCGGCGCCGCTCTGCTGCTGCAACTCGCCGCCATCTACGCTCCGCCGCTGCGCGAACTGCTCGGCACCGAACCGGTCACCGTCACCGACCTGCTGATCGTCACGGCCGTGTCCGCCCTGGGCTACGCCGCCATCCGCCTCGACCGCCGCATCCACTCGACCCGTCACCACCAGCGGAGGCTGGTAGACCCACCCGGAGTCGACCTGAGTCGATTGGGCGGTTGACGAGAATCCGTACGACGAGACTGAAAGGACCTGTCATGCAGAAGTCCTCCCTGACGGCACTGGCCCGTCTCGTGATTCCGCGTCTACTCTGCTGATCCCGGGCACGGCCGACATTCGGCACCTAGACGAGGACCTGTCCGCGAGCGCGATCACCCTGGACCGGCGAGACCATGGCCGCGCTCGACGTGATCCCGACGCCCGGACACACCGCACCGGGCCGGTGACCTCCCGGAGCCCTCGGTCGCACCTTGGGGCGCCAGCTTCAAGACCACGAAGTCGATCATGATCTTCAGGGCTTCGCTCGCGGTCCGCGCCCCTGCGGCGGTCAGGCGGAGGCCCGGCTTCATGAGAATCCGGGCCGCCCGCCGGGCGTACGCCCGTTGACCAAGCCGCTTACTCCGGCAGGCGGATTACCGGTGAAGTCAGGCGAAGAGGTTGCCGGTGATGTCGGCGTAGAAGTCGGCGGGATCGCGGGAGAGGGAGGCCTTGACGTTGGCGGTGGGCTTGTCAGCGATGACTTCGATCTTGCCTGCTTCCAGTCCGTCGAGGGCCTGGGCAACCACCTCGTGGGGCGCGAGCTTGGGGATGTCGACGCCAGCCATCATGTCCGTGTCGGCGATCGCCAGCGCCAGGGCGGTGACCAGAGTCTTCTGGTCGGCCAACTCGAGTCGGATGCCGTTCGTCAGGGACCACTCCGCGGCCTTGGAGGCGGCGTAGCCGTTGCTGCCGGGGCTGAAGGTGTACCAGCTCAGCGCCGAGATGACGTTGAGGATGGCGCCACCGGCCAGCCTGGGCGCGAAGGCGCGGGTGACGTTGAGAGTGCCCCAGAAGTTGGTGTCGAGGTCGCGGCGGATGTTCTCCGTGGAGGGGCCGAGCAGCGGGGCTTCGGTGGAGGTGCCGGCGTTGTTGATGAGGATGTCGAGGTCAGCCACCTTGCCTGCGGCGGCCTCGATGGACGCGGGATCCGTGATGTCCAGCTGGAGCGCGGTGGCACCGGGGATGTCGATGCTTTCCAGGCGACGGGCGGTCGCATAGACGGTGGCGCCCCGGGCGAGGAGGGCCTCGGCGAAGGCCTTGCCGAGGCCGCGGTTAGCTCCGGTCACGAGAGCTGTTGAGCCGTTGATTTGCATATCACCACGCTAAAACCTCACGTTGACGTCAGGGGCAAACTTGTGCGAGGTGAATCACGCTCGCCCGTGTCCACGGCGCTCGGCTCAGCGTGACCCGGGTGCGGGCGGTAACGCCCAGTCGGGCGGATCGGGCGTCACCGACCGCGCGAACTGATCAAGAGCTGATGATTGAGATCCTCGACCCGCCGGCGAGTGGAGCAGGGAAGCGCGACCCAGCCGAGCTCCCGAGGCACGAAGGGATCGCGCTGCCGGTGACCGAGCCGTTCGACCGGTGGCCCAACGGCGACCTGCACTGAAACGGTGCTCAGGTCTAAGGCATGTGTTGAAGTCCGTCACAGCCATTCGTCGATGGCGGCGAGTTGGGTCCGGGATGTCGTGCCTGTACAGCTGCGCGACCGGGACCAACGGGATGGGATCCTCGATCAGGTCGTCCAGGTCGAGAGCGTCGGCCGCATCGAGCTCGGCCCGCTCCTCGGCACAGTCAGGAAGTCCCCGCCCGGCAGCGGCTTCCGGGCTTTCGCGGTCGCGAGGATTTCCCGCCTGCGGTGCAGGGCGGCCGGGGTGGTCAGGTTGTATGGCTCGTGCGCTCCGGCGTCGTCGTGGGGTGCTGGTTGGCGAAGCGTGGAAATCTGGCGCCAGCCAGGGGCGCGGCGTCCGGGGCGGCCTCTGCAGCTCCTGACCACGCTTCCGGCCGGCGGCACGTTGCAGATGATTGCTGGCCGTGCCGTCAGTGGGAATCCGCCGGGCGCACCGTCGGGCTGACCGTGGGGACCGGCACCCCGGCGGTCTCGATCATCAAGGCGGCCTCCGCGGCCACCGCATGCCATTGGCGGCGCAGCATGCCGTCGGGGAACGCTTCGGTCCAGGGCTTGACCTCGGTGGCGTAGTGCATGATGAACGGCGCCCGCTCCAGATCCAGCTGGTACGGCATCGGCACGTACCGCTCGCCGTGGTAGGTGAAGTCCAGCCGCTGCTGCACGGCACTGACCGGCATCACGTTCCACCGCGGATCGAGCAGCTCGAATCTGCCGCCGAGCAGGTAATTCAGCGTGTCCTGGTCTCCGAACAGGGGGCGCCAGTCGGGGTTGGCAATCAACTCTGCGGCCCGCTCGGTCAGCCGCTCGGCCCGCCACCGTGCCACGTCGATGGCCAGCAGACCGGAGTTGAAGTACGGGAAGCTGACCGCCCGGCCGTTCAGCGGGAACCGGTCGGTCTCTACGTGCGGGCTGCCCAGCTCAGGAATGTACGGGTCGCGTGCCGCCGCGACCGGGTAGTCGTGCGCGATCGGCCGGTGCAGGGTGTGCACGCTGACGCAGGCGAGCATGTCGGAGTCCAGGTAGAGCAGCCGGTCCGCGTCGATCAGACCGGGTGCGGCGATCCGCGCGTACCCCATCGGCGTGATGTAGCCGATCCGCATGTCGGGGAAGGTGAAGTCGCGTTGGATGACGGTCACCCTCGCCGGAGCGGCGGCGGCCGTCAGGGCCGCCAGCGAGTCCGGGAGTACGCCCGGGTCGCAGAGCAGGTAGAGGTGGAGCGGCTCCGGTCCTTGCCAGGTGCGGGCCAGTGACCGGGCTGCCACGCAGGTGGGCCAGACGTAGTGGGCGTCGAGGCACAAGACGACACCGTTCACCGTCCGGTGACCATTCGGCGGAAGGCCTTGCCCTCGGTGACCAGGATCTTCTCGAACACAGCGGCGATCCTTCCCATCGTGTCGCGGGTGTGCGGCGGGCCGATCGGGCAGCTGCTGTGCCCGATGCTCAGCCGCCGGGCGCAGATGTCGGCCGCGACGGGAAATTCCTGCCGGTCCCTGAAGAGCCGGTGGTGCGGCAGGGGTTTGGTCTGCCAGCGGCCGATCGGCAGACCCTCCGCGGCGGCAGCCTCGCGCAGCGCGTCCCGGAACGCCGGGACGTACTCCGGCCCGAGCCCGAACTCCTCCGGCCGGACCAGCAGTGGGTAGAGGAAGTAGACGTGCGTCCGGTCCTCGGGCACCACCGGCAGCAGCAGTCCGGGAATCCCGGTCAGCAGCCCGGTGAGCGCCGCACCGTTGGCCGACCGGCTGTCCGACATCTCCGCCAAACGGCGCAGCTGGGAGCGGGCGAACGCGGCGCCGAGCACGTGGATCCGGTAGTTCCAGCCGACCGACGTCACCTCGGGCATCTCCCCGGTCGCCCGCGACTGGCTCTCACCGAAGGTCATCAACGCCCGGGCCCGCAGGTGGCCCTCACGGTCGGCGGTGGCGAACAGCCCCGCCTCGCCGGCCGAGGAGAGCGTCTTCGACCCGTTCAGGCTCAGCCCGGAGGCGTCACCCAGCGCCCCGACCTGCCGACCCCGATAGGTGGCTCCGTGCGCCTGCGCCCCGTCCTCCACCACGGCGAGGCCGAGCCGACGGAGAGCGGCGTAGTCGGCCGGCAGACCGTGCAGGTCGACGGGGAGCACCGCCCGGGTGGCCGGCGTGATCGCTGTCTGCGCCTGCGCCGGGTCGATCGTGTACGTGACCGGGTCGCTGTCCACGAACACCGGGCGGGCGCCCGCGTGCAGCACCGCCTGCGCCGTCGCCCCGAACGTGTCGGCTGGCACCAGCACCTCGTCGCCGGGCCCGACCCCCATCGCGACCAGCGCCATGTGCAGCGCGGCCGTCCCCGAGTTCACGGCCAGCACGTACGGCATACCCGTCAGCTCCGACCAGGCATCCTCCAGCTCGGTCGCGGCCCGCATCGGCCATCGCCACGGCATGGCGTCCCGCAGCGCCGCCAGCACCGCGGCCTCGTCCTCCGTATTGAACACCGGCCAGCCACCGAGCTCACCCGGCCTCAGTACCGGAGGTCCACCGAACACTGCCAGCATCCGCCCTCCGGCCGTTGTTGGAGCGAGGAACCGTATCGCAGAATCGACCTTGACCGGAGGCACCGCAGAATGCAAGCGGAAGGGACCAACCCGATGTCCGAGGTGGACAGATATGGCTCCGGCGCAATCGCTGGGCGGGACACCCGCATCAGGGGCGAATACGCGGCCGGACGCGATGTGGTGATCAACAATGTCCCCGAGTCACGCCTTGCGCCATTCGCCGTACCACTCGACATCTCCGACTTCGCCGACCGGACGGACGAGTTCAGCGACATTCTCGAAATGTTCGGGGAAAGCGCCGCCCCGGTGGTGGTGAACCTCTTCGGACCGGGCGGGATCGGCAAGTCCGCGTTGGCCGTCCGGGCGGCCCATCGCCTTCGTGACCGCTTTCCCGACGGCGTGCTGTACGCCGCCCTCGGCACCGAGTCCTGGCAGACCGCCGACATCGTCGCCGAATTCCTCTACCTGCTGGGCCGCCCGGCCGACGGCACCACCGAGTCCCGGCTAGTCGCGGAATTCCGGGCCGCGGTGGCCGGCCGCCGGATCCTGGTCGTGCTGGACGGGGCAGTCTCCGCCGATCTGACCGTCCCGCTGCTGCCCACCACTGCCGGCTCCGGCGCGATCGTGACCAGCCGCCCGCCGCTGCCCGGCCTGCCTGGCGCCGAGCTGATCGAGGTACCGATGCTGCCCGAGCCGGACAGCGTGGCCCTGGTCGGCCGCCTCGCCCGAGTGAAGATCGACGCATCCAACGCGGACCAGGCGGCCCGGCTGGTGCGGATGTGCGGCAGATTACCGCTGGCGCTGCGTGTCGCCGGTGCGAAACTGAGGACCAGGGCGGACTGGGACATGGGCCGGCTGGCCGACCGGATGGCGGCGGCGGCCAACCGTCTCGACCTTCTCCGGATTGGGGACCTCGAGGTGCGCGCGACGCTGCTGACCAGCTACTCCGAACGGGATCCCGGCGAGCAGCGGGCGCTGCGGGCACTCGCCCTGACCGATGACGGCGAGTTTCCCGGTTGGGTGCTGGCACCGTTGCTGCAGGTGAGCGTGGCGGAGAGCGAGCGGCTGGTCGAGCGTCTGGTCCACGCACAGCTCGTGCGGGTCACCCAGGTGGACGGCACCGGCCTACCCCTCTACCGCCTGCATGACCTGGTTCGCGACCTCGCCCGCGAGCTGCTGGCGGACACCGACCCGGCCTCCGAGCGGGCGGCCATGGCGGTCCGGCTGAACGACCGTTACCTCGACCTCCTGTCGACCGCCGCCCGGGCGCTGCGTGACCAGGGTTCTGGCGGCCACGCTGCCGATCCCGTCGATCCTGGGCCGGACGACGACTTCGCCGAGCTGCGCGCGACGATCAGACGGGCTCCTGTCGCCTGGTTCGCGTCCGGGCGGGACGGCATTCTCGCCAGCCTGGGCCGGGTCGCCGAAGAGGGCCGGATGGACCAGGTGGGCCGGTTCGCCGACGCGATGCTCAGTCTGCTGATCCTCACCCCGTTCGTCGAGGACCGTATCCGGGTGCACCGGCTCGTGCTGGAAGCCGGGGCCCGGGCCGGTGACCGGGCCCGGCTCGCCGGGGCGCGGCGGGACCTGGGCCGCGCCTTCCGCGACTTCGGCCGGTACGCGGAGGCGCGCGCGGAGCTCGAGGCCGCGATCGCCGACTTCGCGGACCTGGGCGACGCCGGGGCGCTGGCCGAGACCCGCCTGATCTACGCGGTGCTGCTCCGGTCGATCGGCGAGAACGAGGCCGCCCGCGAGGTGGTGCTCGACTCACTCGCGCACTTCGAGGCGACCGGAGAGACGGGCTGGCAGGCTTATGCGCACCGGACCCTCGGCATCATCCACCGAGACCAGGCCGACTGGCCCGCCGCCGGTGTCGCCTTCGATCGGGCGCTGGAGCTGTTCCGGGCTGTCGGCGACCGGCATCGGGAGGGGATCTGCCTGGTCCACTACGGCAGCGCTCTACGCCAGCAGGGCGAGCCGGGCCGGGCGCTGCCCCTCTACAGCCGGGCGCGGGACATCTTCGCCGCGCTCGGCTTCTCGCTCTGGGAGGCGGTCACCCACGTTCACCGAGCAGCGAGCCTGACGGACCTGGAGGTGCGGGAGGAGGCCGGCCTGCTGCTCGACCGGGCGCTGCGCACCTTCACCGACATCGGCGACCTCCGTTGGGCGGACATCGCCGAGTACCACCGTGCCCGACTCGACCTGCGGTCCGGCGATGTAGCTGGCGCGCTACCGCGGCTGGAGCGGTCAGCGAGCCGGTTCCGGGAGCTCAACGAGCCGTACAGCGAATCCTTGGTGCTGCTCACCCTGGCCGAGGCCCAGATGCCCGGCCCGGCGGCCCGGTTCACCCTGCAGCGGCTGATCGAGAACGCGCGACGGTTGGGAAACCCGATGCTGGAGAGTGCGGCGGCGCGACTGCTCGACCCTCGATGAACAGCGCCGATGTGGTGATCGTCGGTGGTGGACTCGCCGGCCTGGAGGTGGCCAGGCACCTGACCGGCCGGCGGTCGCTGCTCGTCGAGGCCGGACCGGACGCGGGAGGCCGGCACATCAACGCGGTGGGGGCCGCCGTCTCGCCGCTGCGCACCTGGCTGGAGCCGGACCGGGACCCGTACTTCTGGCGGCCCTGGCAGACGGCCCGCCCGCCGCACTATGCCGGGGTGGCGGGGCTGCGGCGGCGACTCGGCGGGCGGTCGCTCTACTGGCACGGGGTCACGCTGCCAGTTGAGCCCTGGGCGCTCCGCTCCTGGCCCGACGGGATCGTCAGCGACCTGACCCGGTCCTTCCGCGGTGGACCGTCTCTCTACGACCTGGTCCTGGCCGACCTCGACACCTGGCGCGGCGGTTTCACGCCCACGGGGCCGAGCGACATCCACCTTGGAGGATACGCGTTCCGCCGCACACCTCGGGCGGTGCGACCCGCCGGAGTGGGCTGGGAGGCGTACAGCGCGCTGAACGCTGGGTTCACCCCGAACGCGCTGACGGGCGCCACCGTGGCGCGGGTGCTCCTGTCGGGTGGCCGGGCGGTCGGGGTCGAGCTCACCGACGGCAGCCGGATCGGCTGCCAAACGGTGGTGCTGGCGGCGGGCACCGTGGAGAACGCGCGCCTGGCCGCGGGCATGGGCGTGCTCGCGTCGCCGTGTCCCATCGTTGACAAGATCACCCAGGGCTTCACGGTCGCCGTCGCGCCGGGCTCGCCGCTGCCTCCCGGGGGCGCGCATATCTGGCAAGGAGACGCTGGCCTGCGCACGAACGTGTTGCTCAACGTCGATTCCGGACCGTCCGCCGTGGTGGTCAATGTCGGTGCGATGGGCGAGCAGCTCACCCACCCGGCCGGCGTGGTCCGGCCGCCGGTGGTGCGCCCCGCACTCGCATCCGTCGACGTCGCGCTGGCCGGGCAGCAGCGCGACCTGCTCCAGGCGGTCTGGTGCGGACTGGCGGACCTGCTCGGCCTGCCGGCGACCGCACTGGACTTCCCGGATTTCGCCACCGCCGAGCGCACCCTCGAAATGGTCCTGCCGGACATGCACGGCCCCGCGCCGTCCCGCACGCCGGTCACGTGGTCGCGGGCCATCGGGACCGAGTATCACGAGGCCGGCACGCTCGCGTTCGGCCGGGCGCTAGGCCTCGATCACGACGTTTTAGGGGTACGCGGCGTCCACGTCGCAGGCCCGGCCACGTTCCCGCGCAGCGGCGCGGCGAACCCGTCCCTGACCACCCTCGCCCTGTCCCGCCGCCTCGCTGCCTTCCTGAGCGACTAGCGCCTAGCCGCCGTCCGGGCCACCGATGTGCAGGTCCCGGCCGGCGGCGTACCGGCCGGAGACGCGCACGTCGCGGCCCGCGACCGCGCCGCTCTCGTTCGCCTGGATGATCGTCGGGCCGGCCTCGGCAAGCGCGGCCCGCAGCGTTGCGGCGAACTCCGGGTCGGCGGTGATCTGCCGGGCCAGCCGCAGCGTCAGCCGATCTTCGGCGGCCTGCGTCGGCGCGGTGGTCACCTCGTCGACGACCTCCAGCGTCCCCGGATCGCCAGCGAACCGGTGCCGGATCACCTGGGCCACTCGGTCTGCCCCGGAGAGCAGCCGCTGCGCTGCCCCACCGGCCACGCCGGTGGAGAGGGCGGTCAGCGCCCCGACGGCGACGCTTGCCAGGTCCAGCGGTTCCATCTGTACCTCCTGGTCGGGGCGGTCGTCCGGGTTCGTCCAGCCTAGCCCGTGTTGTGTAAGGGATTCGGGACGGTGAGGTAGCCCGGCGTAGCGGTGATCGATGAAAGATGGGGGTCTGCGAGCCCGTCCGGCAGCACGGCCGAGAGGTAGGGCCGGCCAGCCGGCGCGGGGCGCCGCAGACTGCAAGATCAGGTCGACGCCGCCGAGCGCGCGGACTACGTACTGAACCCTGATCGGGAGATGCATAAACGATTCATATAAAGCTGCTATGCTTCTGGCGTGAGTCGCCGAGACGCCGCGCACGGCGCTTCCGATGCCATCGGGTCAGCCCTCTACGGTCTGGCCACCAGGGCCGTGAGACGCCTTCCCCGCGACATGAGCCTGACGTCCGCCGCCACCTTGGCCACCCTGGACAAGACCGGCCCGCGACGGATCACCGATCTGGCGGTGACCGAGGGCGTCACCCAGCCCGCGATGACCGTCCTGGTCCGGGTGATGGAGGAATCCGGGCTGGTCGAGCGGAAGGGCGATCCGTCCGACAAACGGGTCACGCTGGTGTGCCTGACCGAGGCCGGCGCGTCGTACGTCCGGACGCGACGCCAGGCGGGCGTCGACGCGTACGCGCGGTTGATCGACGAACTCACCGGTGACGAGGTCGAAGCCCTGGCAGCGGCTCTTCCGGCGCTGCGGCATCTGGCCGAGCTCGAAAGCCAGGCCCGAGAGGAGTCGGACCGGTGACCGCGGCCGATGCTCATGGCCCGCCGACGAGCAGTGCCCTGATACGTTCCGAGGCACGTCTGCTGGTCCCCGCCCTGATGTTCATCGCCCTGGTCGTGGCGGTGGTCGCCAGCCTCGGGACGCCGCTCATCACCAGCGTGGCAACCACCTTCCACGTCTCCCTCGACAGCGCGCAGTGGACGCTGACCATCGCCCTGCTCAGCGGCGCCGTGGCCACACCCGTCCTCGGCCGGCTCGGAGCCGGCCCGCACCGGCGGGCCACGATTCTCGCCACGCTGGCGATCATCGTCGTCGGCAGCGCGCTCACCGTGCTGCCGCTGCCGTTCGCCTGGCTGCTCGTGGGTAGAGCGGCCCAAGGCGTCGGACTCGGTCTCACGGCGCTGATGATGGGCGTGGCCCGCGACCACCTTCCCGAGGAGCGCAGCGCGGCCGCGATCGCCCTGATCTCAGTGGTCTCCATCATCGGAGCTGGCGTCGGCTACCCGCTGGCCGCATTGTTCGCCGAGTTCGGCGGACTGCGGGCTGCCTACGGCCTCGGCCTACTCGTCACCGCCATCGCCTTCGTGACCGCGTGGCGCTCCATGCCCGCAGCTCCCGAAGGCCGCTCCGCTCAGGTGAACGTGGCCGGTGCGCTCGTCCTGGCGGGTGGACTGCTCCTCGTTCTGTTCCTGGCCGGCGAGAGGAGCCTGTGGAGCCGACACCTCGCCGTGGCGGTGACCCTTGCCGGCGCCGCCGTACTCCTGCTCTGCGTCTGGACCGTTTCCGAACTGCGAACCAAGACGCCCCTGGTCGACGTGCGGGCGGTACGGCACCCGGCGGTCGCCGGGGCGAACATCGCCATGTTCGTCGGCGGGTGCGGCATGTACCTCCTGCTCACGCTCATAACCCGCTATGCGCAGACGCCGCACAGCGCCGGTTACGGCTTCGGACTGACCACCTTCGTCGCGGGGCTGGTCCTCATCCCGTTCTCCGTGCTGGGGTTCGTCGCCGGCAAGCTCACGCCGCGGGTCCGCGAACGGATCGACGGCCCCCTGCTCCTGGCCGGCAGCGCCGCCATCGTCGGCGGCGGGTTCGTCCTGTTCGCCACCGCCCGATCCGACCTGGCCGAACTGCTCGTGGCCATGGGTGTGCTGGGCTTCGGCGTCGGCAGCTTCTCGGCCGCCATGCCCGGCGTCATCCTGGCCGTCACCCCCAAGAGCGAGACGTCGAGCGCCATGAGCTTCAACTACGTCGTCCGCAGCGTCGGGTACTCCCTGGGCAGCGCCATCGGCGGTCTGGTCCTGGCCGCCGGCACCGCCACGGGCCGCCTCTTCCCGAACGACGACGCCTACACGACCGCGGCGCTCGTCGGCGTCGCCGCGATGGCGATCACGACGATGGCCAGCCTCGCCCTCGCCCGCCGACGCTCACCCGAGACCAATCCGGTCACAGCCCCAGTCGGTCTGCCGGGCCTGGGCCGGTCGAGTCGAACCGGAAGCTGAGGATCGAAGCCGTCCGAATTCGACGCCGTCTCCGTCGGCTCGCTGACCCGCAGCGCGCCGGCCATGGATCTGAACATCAATGCCGAACACAGGAGGTACCGTGGCCAAGGGCTACTGGGTCAGCGCCTACCGCGCCATTTCCGACCCCGAGAAGCTGGCTGCCTACAACAAGCTGGCCCCTGCGGCCGTCAAGGCCGGGGGCGGGCGGTTGCTCGCCCGCGACGGTCGGGTCGTCGCACACGACGCCGGAATCGCCGGGCGCACCATCCTGATCGAGTTCGACAGCTTCGAACAGGCGGTCGCCGCACATGCTAGTGCGGCCTACCAGGAGGCGCTGGCCGCACTTGCTGACGGCGTCGAGCGCGACTTCCGCATCATCGAAGGCCTCGACTGACGATTGAGGTTGCGTCGGCGACGAACACGAAGCCGACCGCGGGGATCACCCTGGCTCGTGAGCGCGCCGCACCGTCTCGAACAGCGTCAGGCCAGTGGCATCGGCGGCGATGTCCAGTCCGGCGGCGGTTCTCGGCGGCGCGGCGGCCACGGCGGAGCCCGCGGCGACGCGTGCCGACACCGGAGTCTCGTTGGCTCTTGACGAGCGCAAAGCTCGCCGCGTCGTAGAGATCGAGAACCAGCTGTACGACCTACTCGACCATGCCAGCGCGGGCGCGGACGTCGGCGTCTTCATCAGATTCCTGCAGGGCTTCACCCGACAATCACCGGCCGGAGTCGCATACGCGAACCGCCTCGCCGCCGAGAAGAAGCAGATGGAATGACCACGTCGCGGAGTGCGACATGCACGCAGGGGAACTCATGACCTTCCAGCTGAACCTGGACATCGCTGCCCCAGCAGCGCAAGTGTTCGACTTTGTCGCCGACTTCACCACCATGCCGAGGTGGTACGTCGCAGTGCAACGCGTGGAGCGCGTCACAGGCACCCGCGGCTTGGGAACCCGATACAAGGTGTATCGAGACCTCCCCGGCGGGCCCGCCCTGAACGAGGTATCGATCACCAAGTATTCAGAGGGCGAGGAGGTCGTCTTTACATCGCTGAGCGGGCCGACCCCGTTCACCTACCGCTACCTCCTCCGCCCCTCACCCGACACGACGAACCTCATCCTTGAGGGCACGATAAGTGCGGCCGGGCTCACCGGCCCGGCCGCACTCCTCGGACCGCTCGCCGAGCGACTCTTCAAAGGCGGGATGCGCGATAACCTCGGCACGCTCAAACAGCTCCTGGAGAAGTCAGCAGCCCCTCGCCAGCCAAGCGGTGGAACTACCTGAACGTCGTCCCGCGGCGTCGATGGGTGCGTCGAGCAGTAGTGCGGCGGTTCACCGGGTCGGGGCTGTCGTCGCAGTGGGGCTCGTGTTCGGCCGCTGCACCAGCTGGCGGTGATACTGCCGACCGCGGCGGTGGGGAGCACGAGCGCTCGGCTCTGAGGCCGTCACTCCGGAGTCGATGCCGGCCTCGACCTGATCGCCATGAAATGGCGCCAGCCCGAACGAGGCCGGCTTGGGGAGGATCCTATGGCGTGCCGGGAAGCCGGATCGCGACCTGGAGACCGCCGGCGGGGCCGGGGACGAGGTCGAGGGTCCCGTCGTGGGCGCGGACAATGCTGTGCACGATGGCCAGGCCGAGGCCGACGCCGGCGTGTTCGTCGGTGCGTACGCGTGCCGTTGCGCGCTGGAAGGGCTCGGTGAGGGTCGGTACCAGTTCCGGTGGGAGCCGGGGGCCCGTGTTCTCGACCCGCAGCACGCTTGTGTCGCCGTGGGCCTCGGTGTGGACCGTTACGGTGCCGTCGGCGGGGAGGTTGTGGACGATGGCGTTCTGAACGAGGTTGGTCACCATCCGCAACAGCAATTCGGCGGAGCCGCTGGTTTGGGCCGCCGCGCCGGTGATGTCGAGCGTGATCCGGCGCTGTTCGGCGAGGGGAAGCAGCGTTTCGGCGGCTTCTTCGGCGATGAGGGAGAGGTCGACGCTCTCGCGGGTGAAGTTTTCGCGGTCGCTGCGGCTGAGCAGCAGGAGCGCCTCCGTGAGGTCGGTCGCCCGCGTATTGACAGTGTGCAGGCGTTCGATGAGTTCGCCCCGGTCCCGCGTGGGGTCTTTGCGGGCGACGTCGAGGAGCGTCCGCGAGATCGCCAGTGGGGTGCGCAGTTCGTGGGAGGCGTTCGCGGCGAATCGCTGCTGCTCGGCGACGTGGGACTCGAGTTGTTCGAGCATCGAGTCGAACGCGTCGGAGAGTTCACGGAATTCGTCCTGGCGGCCCGTCATGCGGATCCGGTGGGACAGCGACCCGTTCCCGGCCATCCGGGCCGCATCCGTGATCTGTGTGAGGGGTCCGAGCATCCGGCCGGCGAGGATCCACCCCCCGACGAGGCCGAACACGAGCAGGAGGGCCATCGCCACGGCCGCTGCGGGGGTGAAGACTTGCAGGAGGACATATCGGTTGGGTGTGACCCCGAGAAGGCCCTGGGAGGTGTCGGGTACGTAGCGCAGCAGGAACCCCCACACCACGGCCAGCAGGAGAGCGCCGGCGACGGCGAGGAACCCGGCGTAGCTGAGGGTGAGTTTCAGTCGGGCGCTGAGCCCTGGGCGTCTAGGCATGCGTACGGCCGGGGGTGGTGGTGCCCCTGCCAGGGGCAGTGGTGTTCGTGCTGGGGTCGATCCGGTAGCCGACGCCGGGCACCGTGGCGATGACCCATGGTTCGCCGAGCCGTTTGCGCAGTGCGGAGACGGTGATTCGCACGGCGTTGGTGAGCGGGTCGGCGTTCTCGTCCCAGGCGCGTTCCAGCAGCTCTTCGGCGCTGACGACCCCGCCCTCGGCGGCAACGAGGACTTCCAGCACCGCGAACTGCTTTCGGGTGAGCGCGACGTAGCGTCCGTCGCGGAAGACCTCTCGACGGAAGGGGTCGAGCCGTAGGCCCGCGATCTCGCGGACGGGGGGCCGGGCGTACGCGCGTCTACGGTCGAGCGCCCTCAGCCGCAGAACGAGCTCCCGCAGCTCGAACGGTTTGGTGAGGTAGTCGTCGGCGCCGAGCTCGAACCCGGACGCCTTGTCGTCGATCCGGTCGGCAGCGGTGAGCATGAGGATCGGGATGCCGCTGCCGGACGCGACGATGCGCCGGGCGACCTCGTCGCCGGAAGGGCCGGGAATGTCGCGGTCGAGGACTGCGAGGTCGTAGGAGTTGACGCTGAGCAGTTCCATGGCGGCGTCGCCGTCGCCGGCGATGTCGCTGGCGATCGCCTCCAGCCGCAGACCGTCACGGACGGCTTGGGCCAGGTAGGGCTCGTCCTCAACGATCAGTACGCGCATGCGTGAAGCCTAGGTCAGCACAAACTATCGCCGAGGTGTGCGTATCGGACACGCAACTCCGTCTGCCGGTGCGGGGCGAGGCTGGTGGCGAGGGCACCTCCGCCGTCGTGCGCCACCAGTGGCGCGACGCCAGCGCGGCTAGCACGGCGCCGGCGGCGTTGACCAGTACGTCATCGACCGAGGAGACCCGGTCCAGCCGCAGGACGTATTGTGCGGTTTCGATCAGGACCGAGCAGCCTGCCCCGAGCGCCAGGATCCGCGGCACGGACGCCAGCGCCGAGAACCGCATCGGGGCGCAGAACCCCAACGCCGCCAACACCAGCAGGTTGCCGACGACCTGCCCCGTCAGCGTCCGCGGCCCCCCGTCGGCGAGGATCGTGAGCAGGTCCCGCAGCGGGATCAGGATCACCCGGCCGGGGACGACGCCGGCCTCCGGGCCGGGAATCAGGGTCATCCATACGAGCGGCACCGTCCCGTAGACCATGCCCACCTCGGCCAGCGACATCCGCCACGCCGATGTGACGCCGGCGGCACGCCGACGGCGCCCCAGAGCCCACACCACCAGAGCGGCCAACGGCAGCCCGACCAGCATCATCAGCAGCGGACCGTTGAACGTGTCGAAGCAGCCGTGCCACCGTCCGGCCATGCACGCTGGAGCGGCCATCATGAGCGGCCGCCGCACGAGGAACGCGACGCCCGCCACGCCCAGGACCGCCAGACCGCCCAGCACGATCCTGCGCGTGCGGCGGGGCGGTGCTGACAGGGATGTGCTGTGGTTCATGCCCCCATTAGAGGCGGAGGGCCGTTGCGGTGGCGTATCCAGTTTTGGATACGTCCGCGATACACGGAATCGTCGCCCACCCCTCAGCCGCCGGCCGCGCCGCCGGCCGGAGCCCCGGTGATGGCCTGCGTCTGCTGCCCGATGATGTCCACCAGCGACACGCTGTCCGAGTCGCCGTTGGTGAGGATGACGCCGACCCAGCCGCTGTAGGGGTAGATGCTCCAGTTGGCGCCGACACCGGGATTGCCCCCGGCGCGCTGGTACATCCACTGGCCGTTGACGATTTTGATCGGGATCCCGTACGCGCCGAACGACGTCGGTCCGTGGGGGATCTTGGCCCCGGTGAGCACGTCGGCCCAGGGCCGGTCCAGCAGCGTGCCGTCGCCCAGCGCGTGCGCGAACCGGACCAGGTCCGGCGCGGTGGCGAAGCCGCCGTCTCCGGGGGCGTCGATGAAGGCGCGGCCCGGGTTCTTGCCGAGTACGTACGGGGACGGGCTGCCCTTGTCCAGGTTGCGGATGGCGTCCACCACGCTGCCGTCGGCCAGCTTCATGTACGGGTGCGCGATGTGCTTGTCGGTGAGCCACTGGGGCCGGGTGTAGAACGCCGAGCCGGTCATGCCGCAGCGCTTGAAGATGTTCTCCTGGATGTAGTCCCAGTACGTCGTGCCGGCCACGGCCTCCACGATCAGCGCGGAAATGGTGACCTCCGCCTCGGCGTGGGTGGTGGTGGGAGTTCCCGGGACGCCCACCAGTTTCGCTTGCCGGGCCCGCTGCTCGTAGTATTCGTGCACCTCGTCCCGGCTCTGGAAGACGCGTTGCACGTCCTCATCCGGGGAGTCCAGCCCGGAGGTGCCGGACAGCAGGTGGTGGATGTTCACCTGGTGTGCGATGTCCGTGGCGAAGCCGGTCAGGTGGGTGCCCACCGTGTCTGACAGCCGTAGCTTGCCCTGCTGTGCCAGCTGCAAGATGGCCACCGCGTGGAACGGTTTGCCCGCCGAACTGAGGCTGAATGCCGTGCCCTCGTGGTTGCGGATCCCCTTCTCCTGGTCGGCCATGCCGTAGCTGCGGGACAGCACCGTCCGGCCCCGGTGCGACAGCAGTACCACGCCGGAGAACTTGCCTGCGGCGGCGAGCTGCGCCACGTACCGGTCGTAGGCGCCGCCGGGAAGGGTGTCCCGCGGCATCTGGTCGTGCCCGGACGAGCCGGTTGGGGCCGAATCGCCGTGGCCGGTCCCGGGGCTCACCAGCGGCGCGCCGGCCGTCACCACACCAGCGGCAGCCAGCCCGCCCCATTTGACCAGTCGCCGCCGGTCAATGCCACGTGCCGAATCAAAATCCATGATCACGGTCCTTCCCCAGTCGACAAACCTGACACTGACGGTCGTGTGCTGTGGTTCATCCCTCCACTGAAGACGGAAGACTGTTGCGGCGGTGTATGCAGTTTTCGATACGCTCGCTATACGAACCACTGGTACGCCGGGCCGCGCTGGCCGACGCGGTGGAGCCCGACGTGACCATCACCGATCTGCTCGCGCTGACCACCGGCGGGAATCAGTCCCCGAGACAGCCTCCCGGGCACCTCGTATTCTTAAGGTTCCTTGAAGTTCGACCGCTCGGCTTGATGGTCGACAAACAGGCTTACTAACCTCATCCCGTCCGGATCATCCCCATCTCTACGATCCGGGCGAACATCCCCTGAGGAAAGTTGCCGCCTTCATGAGACTGTCCCGCCGCACCCTGCTCGGCTCCGCGATGGCTGGCGCCACGGCCACCGTCGCCGGGGTCTCGTTCGACGCCTTCGCGGCCAGTCCCGCCGCTGCTGCGGTCAGCCCGCCGGGAGACGTGGTCGGCAAGGTCACCGTCGGCTACCAGGGCTGGTTCACCGGGGCCGGCGACGGGAGCCCGCTGTCGGGTGGTGGCACTACGGCCAGGACTGGCAGAAAACCCCCTCGCCGGTCAACGAGGCGCTCAAGTCGTGGCCGGACGTGCGCGACTACGACCGGGTGTACAAGACCGGCTACCAGAACCTGGGCAACGGGCAACCCGCGTCTCTGTTCTCGTCCTACGACCAGCAAACCGTCGACACCCACTTCCGCTGGATGCAGGAGAACGGGCTGGACACCGCAGCGCTGCAGCGCTTCAACCCGGTCGGCGGGGAGGGCCCGATCCGCGACGCCGTCACGATCAAGGTCCGCAACGCGGCCGAAGAGTTCGGGCGCAAGTTCTACATCATGTACGACGTCAGCGGCTGGACGGACATGCAGCAGCAGATCAAGGACGACTGGACGAGCAAGATGACGGCGTACACGGCCTCCCCGGCGTACGCGAAGCAGAACGGCAAGCCCGTCGTCGGCATCTGGGGGTTCGGCTTCAACGACACCAACCACCCGTGGAGTGCCCCGGTCTGCCTGGACGTCATCAATTGGTTCAAGGCCCAGGGCGTGTACGTCATGGGTGGTACGCCGACGCACTGGCGCAACGGCGACAGCGACTCGCGGCCCGGTTTCTCCGACGTCTACCACGCGTACGACATGATCTCGCCGTGGATGGTGGGCCGGATCGGCGACGCGGCCGGGTCGGACTGGTTCTACACGAACGTCACGGTGGCCGACGTGCGGGACTGCGTGGCGCACGGCATCGACTACCAGCCGTGTGTGCTGCCCGGTGATCTCCAGGAACGCCAGCGCGCACACGGCGACTTCATGTGGCGGCAGTTCTACAACGTGATTCGGGCCGGCGCACCGGCGATCTACATCTCGATGTTCGACGAGTACAACGAGGGCAACCAGATCGCCAAGACGGCCGAGACCGCGGCGTTCGTTCCGGTCGGCTCGAAGTTCCTGCCGTTGGACGAGGACGGCACGACGTGCTCGGCGGACTACTACCTGCGGCTCAGCGGTGACGGTGGCCGGATGCTCAAGGGCACGATCGCGTTGACCGCCACCCGGCCGACCGCGCCGGTGATCGGCGGCTCCACGCCGACCCCGCCCGCCGCCGTCGGTATCAGGGCCCGTGCCAACGGCCGCTTCGTCGGGGGCTCGCCGTTGGTCGCCTCGCTGACGTCGGCGTCGGAGAAGTTCACCATCGTCGACGCCGGTGGCGGTCTCGTGGCCCTTAAGTCCAGCAGGACCGGAAAGTACGTCTGTGCGGAGCAGGCCGGCGCGGCGGCGCTGGTGGCCGACCGGGACGCGCTCGGCGGCTGGGAGACGTTCACGCGGGTGGCGAACCCGGATGGCAGTGTCAGTTTCCGCAGCAGCGCGAACGGCATGTACGTCTGCGCCGAGAACGCCGGCGCCGGGGCGCTGATCGCGAACCGCGCGGCGATCGGCCCGTGGGAGTCCTTCGACCTCGTCTAGGGCGTGTCCTGATCATGTGGTGGTTGATCGTTGACGGTGTGCCGGTGCCGGTGCCGGTGCCGGTGCTGGTCGGGGCGAGTTGACGGATGAGACGTGGACGGTGACCCCGCCGCTGCTGCCCGAGCCGGGTGTGCTCGGGGGCGGTGGCGGGATCACCGGCAGGGCATCAACGGGGTTCTGTGAAGCACCCGCCGCCGACGACCCGGCCTGGTACGCCGCGGTACACCAGAACCGGAGCTTGGGTGAATTCCGCAGGTAACCGAAGTCCAGGTATCACCCTCAACGAGCTGAGCCGCCGCAGCCGGCTCGCCAAATCCGCGATCCCAAGTACTTCGACTCCCGCGAGGCGGTCCTGCTCGAACTGCTCGACCGCGCCTGGCAGCGCTGGACCGCCGAGGTGGCACACGTCGACCTCGGCAGCGACCCGCGCCAGTGCCCAATCGATCGCCGGGTCGTCGTGGAAACAGGCGCAGCGCCTCGCCGGCAACCGGGTGGTGTGGGCCCGGTACCAGGCTGGGGCCTCAGCTTCGGGACGGTCTAACCACACCCGCAGCACCGAGATGAGCAGGAGGTCCAGCAGGCGTCGAGTATGACGCCCTGAGCCGGGCCTTGTCTGGTGACCTCGCTGGTGAGCACCGGGATGAGCGTCCTCAGTCCGGGCGTGCCGTCCAAATGGTGTCCGCAAAACCGGTGAAGAAATCAAGACACAAGGTGTCAGGTTTTGGGTCGAGCATGGGTTGCTGGTCGACGCCGATGGTGCGGCGTAAGCCGGGAACTCGAACAGATAAGGACCTCCGTGCGCGAAACTTCGGAAGATCTCACAGAGCTTCAGGCTCTCCTTGGTGCCTCCCTGTCCCGTTCCACCTCGCACCTCCGCTCGATCATCAGCACCGAGCGCACTCTGACGGCGCAGCAGCTCACCCACGTCCTCAGTGGCATGTGCACCCTCGCCCTGTCCACCGTGACGGCGAAGGGAGAGCCGCGGATCAGCGGTGTGGACGGGCATTTCCTGCACGGCAAGTGGCTCTTCGGCACGGCGCGCGGCTCGGCCAAGGCTCGCCATCTCTCGGCGCGGCCCGCCGTGAGCGCCGCGCACATGCGCGGTGAGGATCTGGGCGTGTTCACGCACGGTAGGGCCGAGATCCTCAACCCACAGGTCGGCGAGCCGGCCGACGACTGGCCGGACGTGCTGGCGTACCTCAAGGACTTCTACGGCGAGGACCTCTTCGACTGGGACACCGACGTTGTCTACTACCGGCTGCAACCGCACTGGATGGCCGCCTACGCGCCGGACATCGCGAAGCTCCCTGGCCTGTCCCAGTCCTGATCCCGCGGCGGTGGCCGGATCAAGACCAGCCACGTCCTGAGAGATCGGTGAGGCATCCGCGCAGGTCCCCTGGACGGCGACCTGCGGTGAAGCGCGTGTTCGGTTTGTTCGGCAGGGCAGGGGCTGCACGCCCGCGCCCTGCCTCGCGTGTGAGAGGCGGGCGAAGGTTGACTGAAATCGGATCGGGTGTCGCGAGGATGGGACGCGACACCATCGACGTGGTGGGGGCTCGTACCAACAATCTGCGGGACGTGTCCGTGAGCATTCCCAAAGGACAGCTCGTCGCCTTCACCGGAGTGAGCGGCAGCGGCAAGACCTCACTGGCCATCGACACCCTGCACAACGAAGCCCAGTTACGGTATCTGGAAGGACTCTCGCCGTTCGTGCGGCAGTACATAACGCAGCGCAATCGGCCGAAGGTGGACCGAATCCTGGGCCTAAGCGCGACGCTCGCGGTCGACCAGCGCCGCCTGAACCGTAACCCCCGTTCCACCGTCGCGACGATCACCGGCATTGACGGGCACCTGGGGCTGCTGTACTCGCGCCTTCCAGGGATCGGCGCAGACCAGGCGGGGGAGAGTGGGAACGAGTATCTGACGACCGCTCACTTCGACCGCAATACGCCCGAAGGGAGCTGTGCGGACTGCCACGGGGTGGGCGGGCGCTGGCAGGCGCAGGAGGACCTGGTCATCACCCATCCGGAGCTTCCGCTCTTCGAGGGGGCCTCGCCCTGGTATGCCAAGTGGCGCTCGGGGGAACACGCGTTCGTGCCGGCGCTTGCCGAGAAGCGGGGCGTGGACCTCAGCCGATCGTGGCAGTCGCTGCCTGAGGAGTTTCGTCACTGCGTGCTCCACGGCACTGGTGACGAGAAGATCGAGGCGACCGTCGACATGTCGAACAGGAATGAGACGGCCCTGGTGACCTACACCTCGAGCCAGCCGCTGCGGGGCGCGCTCGCCGAGGTGGAGCGGGTGTTCGTGAACGCCCAGACGTCCAGCGCCAAGCAGCGCTACCTGCCGTACATGCGCAAACAGCCCTGCGGCACCTGCGGCGGCAGCGGGTACGACCAGGTGGCCCGGTCCGTGCAGCTCGGCGGGCTGACCTACCCCGACCTGCTCGAGGTGGAGGTGCGGGAGGTGCGCGACTGGGCGAAACGCGTGGCGAAGGAGCTGGACGTCCGGCAGCGTGAGGTGGGCGAACCGCTGCTGCAGGACCTCGGCCGGAGGCTCGGAATCCTTGACCGGCTCGGCCTGGCCCATCTCCAACTGTCCCGGAGCGCAGCGACCCTGTCCGGGGGTGAGTTGCAGCGCACCCGACTCGCCGCGCAGCTCAGCACCGAACTGAGCGGCATCATCTTCGTCCTGGACGAGCCCGGCACCGGGCTGCATCCGGCGGACAAGGCACACCTGCTCGACATCGCCCTGGAGCTGCGCGAGGCCGGCAACACAGTGCTCCTCGTCGAGCACGACCCTGAGCTGATCGCCCGAGCCGATTGGGTGATCGACATGGGGCCCGGCGCGGGCCGATTCGGCGGTGAGATCCTCGTGTCCGGGCCTCCCGCCGACGTGGCCGCTCATTCCACGTCGCTGACCGGGCGCTATCTGGCCGGCGAGGGGCCGCGGCTGCACCGGACCCGCCGCCCGGTAGGGGATGACACCGACTGGGTGGAGCTGCACGGCCTGCGTGCGCACAACGTCACCGCGAGCCTGGTGCGGTTCCCCGCCGGTCGGCTCACCTGCCTGACCGGCGTGAGCGGCAGCGGCAAGAGCAGCCTCCTCGCCGCGCTCGGGGCGAGCGTGGGGGCCGCCCTGGACGGAACGGCGACCGACGCGGTGCGGGAGGTGACCGGCATCGAGGGGTTCAGCTGGGTCGCCGTCGTCGATCAAGAACCGCTCGGACGGACGCCGCGATCCAACCCGGCTACGTACAGCAAGGCGTTCGACATCGTCCGCAAGCTGTTCGCCGAGACCGACGTGGCGCGCGGGCGGGGGGTCGACGCCTCCTGGTTCAGCTTCAACACCGCAGGCGGTGGCCGCTGCGAGACCTGCACCGGTTATGGCCGCAAACTGGTCGACATGCACTTCCTGCCGGACGTGTGGGTGGTGTGCGACGGGTGCGAGGGCCGGCGCTACAAGCCGGATGCGTTGGAGGTTACGTACCGGGGATTGGCCATCGATCAGGTGCTGGAGCTCACCATCGCCGAGGCCGTAGAGCAGTTCTCCGAGCCTCGGCAGCTCGCGGAGACCCTGGGTGCTCTGAACCAGGTCGGGCTCGGCTATCTCCAACTCGGGCAGAGCGCCACAGAGTTGTCCGGCGGCGAGGCGCAGCGGCTGAAGCTGGCGTCCGCGATCCAGCGAGGTGCGGCGAGCCGCAAGGCTGGTCTCGTCGTTCTCGACGAGCCCGTCTCGGGCCTGCACCCGTCTGACATCCAGCGTGTGGTGGACGCGCTCGACGTGTTACTGGATTCGGGAAACACCGTCGTCGTGGCCGAACATGACATCCCCGTCGCCGCGTCCGCGGACTGGGTGATCGACCTGGGGCCGGGAGCCGGGCCGGATGGGGGCGCGGTCGTCGCGGCGGGCGCCCCGGAGGCCGTCGCGACAGCCGACACCCCGACCGCCACCTTTTTCCGGCGGTACGCGGCGGGCCTACCGCTCCTGGAGATACGAGAAGACCTGCGCCCAGAGGCCGAGTTTGTTGAAGAGGGAGGGAGCTGATGTGGGTCTTGACCGTGGTTGCCGCCAGGAACAGCTGTTCGGCGATGTCCTGGTTGGAGGCCCCATGTGCCATCAGGCGGAGGACGTCGAGCTCGCGGTAGGTGAGCGCGTCGAGCCGCTTCTGGTGCAGGCCCGTCGACCGTGCCGACTGTGTGAGCCGCCGGGGTTGCGTTGAATGGGATGGCCAGCCCGACCGCAGCAAAGAGCGGCAGGTCGGAGCGCTCGTCGCCGACGGCTACGCAGCGCACAAGTATTCAGAAGGCGAGGACGGAGGCCGCGTCACTGCATAGCGGTGGCCGGGGGATGGTCGAATGATGTGGGGCAGCGAAAGGTGTACAGCGAGTATCCGCGTCCGATTTGCACGCCGACGGTGTCTGGGGACGCGGTCGGGTTTTCCTCGGTCGGGCGCCAGCTGCAATGCATGCCGTTCCAGTCGCTTGAGTCGACGGTGAGAATCAAGGTCATCGTGGTGCCGCAGGCGGCACAGTCCATCGGGTACGGGTCGGTCAGTGACCAGTTCGCGTACCCGCCGACCTTCCATCCCGGCGCGAGCGACAAGTCGCTTTGATAGTGGGGGCGGCTTTCGTCTTCGTGGTCGTCCCACTCGTTGAGCCGTTCGCGTAGGTCATCGGGGAGCAGGTCGGCGTATTGGTACTCGTGGACCTGCTCGGGGTGCACCACGCACGGAAGCGGCAGGTACATGTCGCTGATCACCGGCGGTTCGGGAGGCGCTTCGAGTAGCGGGCCGACGGTGGAACTGTTGCGCCAGTAGAGGAAGACGCGAGGGCTGTAGTGTCGGTCCGAGTGGTCCAATGGGCACCACAGCACCTGGAGCAGGTCGGTGCCGTCCGGACCGGCGTAGTCCGGGATGTCGTGCCGGTACAGCTGCGCGACCGGGACCAACGGGATGGGATCCTCGATCAGGTCGTCCAGTTGCAGAGCGTCGGCCGCATCGAGCTCGGCCCGCTCCTCGGCAGTCAAGAAGTCCCCGCCCGGCAGCGGCTTGCGGGCTTCCGCGGTCGCGAGGATTTCCCGCCTGCGGTGCAGGGCGGCCGGGGTGGTCAGGTTGTATGGCTCGTGCGCCCCGGCGTCGTCGCAGACCGGCCATTCCTCGTCGGCCGGCCACAACAGCGGTCCGCCGACCGAGCTGTCCGTAACGGTCGGAGCGCCGGGTCGGGGATGCAGGCGGGTAGCGGTGACGGAATGTTCCCGCAGTTCGGGGAAGAGCGCGGTGATATCCAGGGGACGCGGAGGTGTGGTGCGGACCATAGATGGGATCGTATGGTCCGCGTACAGGTCCTGGGCTCGATGGCTGGAGGCGGTAGGGCGGCGTCCGCAAACTCCGATGTGCGCACCGGCCCGCAGCCGGCAAAGCCCATATCGACTCCGCCGCGCGAGTGCGCCTCGTCCCGTGCCGTCGAGTCGGTGTGGTTGTCGCCGGTCCTGGCTGCCGTATCCGACGGTCACGAGTTGGCCCTGGCATGGGAAGGATCGGTCCGCTGCTCGATCGGGCATGATGGACAGGCATCCGGTGCGGTGAAGCGAAGGAGCGCGCCGTGGAGTTGCAACTGCGTATGTCCGACAAGGCTCGAGATTTCGTCGAGCAGGTTCTACACGAGATGCTGGTGCGATTCCCGATCACTCGGGACGAGGCGGTGGGCCGGGTGAACCAGGCATGGGGACACCTCGACCACATCGGCGATATGGACCTGATCTTCCACGAACCGCCGGACGATTGGGCTCGTACCATCTACTACGGTAAGGACTCGCGCTGGTGGCAAGGCGAGGACGGACTCAAGCCGTTGCCGTACGAGTCGGACGCGTGATGGGCGGAAGCCGGCGTCGCCGTCCATCATCCTCGACCTGAACGATGATCGTGTCGGGACGGTACTCGACGCGGACCGAGGCGGTGGCGGCCATGGCGTGTCGGGTGACGTTGGTCAGCGACTCCTGCACGATCCGGTACGCGGTCCGGTCTACCGTGGCTGGCAATCCCAAGTGGTGCCCTCGATCGTCAGCGTTGTGTCGAGGCCGTTCACCCGTGCCCGCTGCACCAGGTCCGCAACCTAGATCGCGTCGTGGCCACCGCCGCCGCCCTCGTGGCTCGCTGGCGCGCTGGCCCTGCCGCCGCACCATCCGTAACGTGAAGCGGAAATCGGCGGTGGCCCCCGCCGACGGTGGACCCGGTACCGGCAACGGCATCGTCGGTGGCTCCGCGGCCCTCGGTCTCGGGCCGACCGCCGCCCTGCTCGGTGGGATCGTGCTTGCCCGCAGCCGCCGCACCGCCTGACATCCACACCAATGGAGCGAACGGCTCCACAACATCACCCTCGCCGGCTGACCACCGGTCTCGCTCCGAGCAGCGTGATCGCCCAGGTGCCGACGGTCCTTGGGGCAAATCGTGGTATAGCGACGGCAAGTTCTAGCTAGGATAAGAGCCTATCTTTCGCCTCAATACACCCTGAACAGGTATCGATTTTGCCTCACATTTCGGGTGCTGTGTTGCCGGTGCTGCTGGCAATGACGCCGATCGTGCCGGCCAGCACCGTTCCGCAGGACCAGTCGGACTTCTCGCTGACCGTCAGCCCCAGCCGGATGGTCGTACGAGCCGACGAGATCGGGCAGCCGCGTCAGTTCACTGTGACCAACCGGGGTCGGTCGGCGATCGACGTCTCGATGCGAACCGCGAGCTTCGCGGTGGACCCCGCCGGGGCGTTGACGTTCCGCTCGGATGCGGCGCACACGGCGATCGACTGGGTCACGGTGGACCCGAAGCGTCTTCTGCTTGCCCCCGGTGCGGCTGAACTGGTGGAACTCCGGATCGCGGTACCGGCGAACGCCGAACCCGGCGAGCACCAGGTAGCGGTAATCTTCTCGGCGCCACCGCCGGCCAATGCACCCGGGACGAGCATCCGCCGCAGTGTCGGCGCGCCGGTCTACGTCACGGTGCCGGGCGACGCGATCGAGTCGGTGCAGGTCGCCGAGGTCGATGCGCCCGGTTTCGCGCTGCGTGGTCCGCTGGCGCTGACCGCAACGGTACGCAACGTCGGCACCCTTCATCGCGACTTCGTCGCGGCCGACCGGTTGCGGGCACGGGTGGCGGGGGAGGACGTGACGTTCCCCGACTTCACCCTGCTGCGCGACGGCAGCCGACAGGTCAGCGCCCGGTGGGACGATCCACCCCTGATCTGCGTCTGTCGGGTGACGGTCGCGGTGCCGAACTCGGATGGCCGGGCGGGGAGCGCGCAGGCGACGGTCGTCATCCTCCCGCTGCACCTCATCGGTCCGACGGTGGGGGGCCTCGTAATTGTGCTCCTGCTCGGCTGGATGCTCCGGCGTCACCGGGGCGGCGCCGCTGCGGCGGCGTCGGCTCCGTCCATGGTGGCTGGTGACGGAGGGCATCCGGCGCTGCCGGCGTCGGTTCTTGACGACCTGAACCGGTAGTCGGCGTGCTGTCCCTCGGTCCGTCCCGATTGGTCTGACTGGCGGGCCGACCGCGATCCGCCGAGCGTCTTTCACGATTCACGAAATCACGCTCAGACCCGTCCGGGCGGCTATTTGTCCTGTTTCTACCGATTGTGCCTGAAAGCGGCTCCTCGGTTGGCATACCCTCAATGCGTCTTATGGGGGGTTGACGCATGTGCGTGGCGATGGTGAATGACTTTACGGCGAGGCGACTTCGCAGCGGTGCCGCGACGATCGGTGTTCGTACCGCGTTGACGGTCGCAATCGTCGACAGCACGGACCTGAACCGTTGAACACCCGCACGCGGTCCTCGCGTCTGTTCGGTCGCCGGGAGGTCCGACGCCGAACCGCAGTTGGCGTCGTGGGTACCCTGCTGGCCACTCTGGTCGCCATACTCAACCCGGTCGTCGCCGAGGCGGCCGGCACCGTCCTGTTCGACCAGCCCTTCCACAACAACACCCCGGACGGCCTGGGGAGCGTCGTCCTGCCTGCCCTCCCCACCGGAATCCCCGGCACGAACGTCGCCTGCCTGACCGCCTCCGGCAACACCAGCGTCGGGGCACCGCGCAGCTGCCCGGCGGCGGCCGACCCGCCCGGTAGCGGCAAGCTGCGCCTCACCGACGCGACCACCAGCAAGACCGGAGGACTCTTCGGCGCGACCAGCGTGCCGACCGCGTCCGGTCTGGACATCACCTTCAACCTCTACCAGTACGGCAGCGGATCCTTCGGGGCCGACGGTATGGCCCTGGTCCTCGCCGCGGTCGATCCCGCCAGCCCGACTGCGCCCGCAACCATCGGCCAGTCCGGCGGAGGTCTCGGCTACAGCGGCACCAGGAACCTGGCCGGTCTGGCCAATGGGTATCTGGGCATCGGATTCGACGCCTACGGCAACTACAGCACCACCAACTACGAGGGCAGCGGCTGCACCGACCCGTCCTTCATCACCGTCCCCAGAATCCCTGGGCAGGTGGTGGTCCGGGGACCGGGCAGGGGCACGGTCGGCTACTGCGGCCTGAACAGCACCGCCACCAACGCCACGTCGCCGCCGGTCCCACTGCGCGCGGCCACGCGCGCGGCCTCGGTCGTACCGGTCGAGGTCGTGATCAACCCGACCACCTCGTCATTCACCACCGCCTCCGGTCTGGTGGTGGCGTCCGGGCGGTACATGGTGGTGTTCAGGCCCGTCGGCGCGAGCGTCTCGCGGGTCCTGGAAGGCCCGCTGCCAGTGGTCCCAGCCGGCCTCTACACCTCGCCGACCATGCTGAACAGCAACGGCATCCCGCGCCAGCTCGCCTTCGGCTGGGTGGCGTCCACCGGGTCGGTGGTGGACACGCACGAGGTCGACAACGCCAAAGTGGTGACCTTCAACCCGGTGCCTGACCTGGACGTCACGCAGACCAGTTACACCGGTCCGAACCCGCAGCCCGGTGACCCGGTCAACTACACGGTCGTTCCCTCGGTCGCGGTTGGCTCCAACGAGACGGCCCCGATCTCGGTGACCGCGACCACGCCGACGGGTGTGGTGCCGGTTGGTGCCTTCGGCAGCGGGTGGGTCTGCGCAGCCCCGTCCGGGCAGAGCATCACCTGCACCAACAGCAACGGCCCGTTCGCCAACGGGACGTCGCTGCCACCGATCTCGGTGGTCGGCATCGTCACCGGGTCCAACGTCACGCCCGCGATCATCCAGACCCAGTCCACGGTCACCGCCTCGTCCATCGACGCCAACCCCGGCATCTCGACCACCACGGTCGTGGGCACGCCGCCGACGACGCCCAGCGGGATCACCGTCTCGCCGGCGTCGAGCACGATCGCCGGGGGCGTCGCGGTGACGGTCGGCGGGACGAACATCGCCGGGGCGACCGCCATCGAGATCGGCACCACGGCTCAGCAGCAGGCCGGCACGCCGGTCACCCTGCTGCCCTGCCCGTCCGGCCCGGCGCCCGGCTGCTTCACGGTGAACGGCGACGGGACGTTGAGCATCTCGTCCATGCCCGCGCGCAGTAGCGCCGCCACGGTGAACGTCACAGTGGTCACCCGTGGTGTCGCCGCAGCGGCCACTTACGTCTACACCGACGTGCCGGCCACCCCGACCGCGCCGACCGCGACCGCCGGCCTGGCCAGCGCCACGGTGAACTGGACGGCGCCGGCGAGCAACGGAAGCCCGATCACCAGCTACATCGTCACCCCGATCCGCAACGGGGTGGCGCAGACCCCGATCACGTACGACGCGTCCACCACCAGCCGGGTGATCTCTGGGCTGACGGTCGGCGCGAGCTACACGTTCACCGTCGCGGCGGTCAACTCGCTTGGCACCAGCGCGACGAGTCCGGCGTCCAACGCGGTGGTGCCGTACGCGGTGCCCGGTGCTCCGACCATCACGGCGGCCAGCGCCGGTGACTCGTCGGCCACGCTGACCTGGACCGCCCCCAACGCCAACAGCAGCCCGATCACCTCCTATGTGATCACCCCGTACATCGGTGGGGTGGCGCAGACCCCACAGACCTTCGCCAGTGCGGCGACCACCCAGACGGTGACGGGGCTGACCCCGGGCACCGCGTACACGTTCACCGTGACGGCCCGCAACGCGGGCGGCGCCGGACCGCCCTCGGCGCAGTCCGCGCCGGTCATCCCGAACCAGTCGCCCAGCCTCACCAACCCCGCGCCGCCCGCCGGCGAGGTCAGCGTCCCCTACAGCAACCAGCTAACCGTGAACGGCGGTACGGCGCCATTTGCCTGGTCCATCAGCGCGGGCAGCCTGCCGCCCGGGGTGACCATCAACGCGAGCACCGGTCTGCTTTCCGGCACCCCCACCACGGCCGGGACCTTCTCCTTCACCGTCCGGGTGGTCGACGCCAGCAGCCAGGCGGCCACTCAGGCGCTGAGCATCGTCATCGCGCCCCTGCCGACGCTGACCTTCCCGCCACCGCCGCAGGGGCAGGTCGGCATCGCCTACAGCAGCCAGCTCACGGTGAACGGCGGCACCGGCCCGTTCGCCTGGTCGGTGAGCGCGGGCAGCCTGCCGCCCGGTGTGACCCTGAACCCGAGCACCGGTCTGCTCTCCGGCACCCCTACCACCGCCGGAAACTTCTCCTTCACCGTCCGGGTGGTTGATTCCTTCGGCCAGGCCGCCACCCGGACGGTCTCCCTCGGCATCACCGCGTCACCGACGCTGGCCTTCCCGCCGCCTCCGCCCGGCCAGGTGGGTGTCCCGTACAGCACCCAGCTCACCGTCAACGGCGGTACGGCACCATTCGTCTGGTCGGTGAGTGCGGGCAGCCTGCCGCCGGGGCTGACCCTCAACGCGAGCACCGGCCTGCTCTCCGGCACCCCGACCGCCGCCGGCAGTTCCAGTTTCACGGTGCGCGTGGTCGACGCCGCCGGTCAGGAGGCGACCCAACCGGTCACCTTGGTGATCACCACCGGGCCGCTCGTCGTGGTGAAGACCTCGAACGTGAACACCGTGGCGGCCGGCGGAACGGTGAACTACACGATCAGCGTAACCAACACCGCCTCGGTGGCCCTCAACGGCGTCACGATCACCGATCCACTCGGCGGTGTGCTCGACGACGCGGTCTACAACGCCGACGCGACCGCCACCTCGGGAACCGTATCGTTCGTCAACCCGACCCTGAGCTGGACCGGGAACCTGGCCGCCGGCGCGGCCGTGACCATCAGCTACTCGGTCACCGTGGCCAGCCCGCCAACCGGTGACCTGGTGTTGACCAACACGGTCACCTCGCCCACGCTCGGCACCAACTGCACGGCTGGCAGCCTCGACGCCCGGTGCACGGCCACCGTCCCGGTCTCCGCGCTCACCATCGTCAAGACGGCGAACAGGACCACCGCGACACCCGGCGACGTGGTCAGCTACACCATCGCGGTCACCAACACAGGGCAGGCCGCCTACCCGGCCGCCACCTTCACCGACGCGATGGGCGCGGTGCTCGACGACGCGGTCTACAACAACGACGCGGCGGCAACGACCGGGTCGGCCTCCTTCAGCTCGCCGAACCTGACCTGGACCGGCGGCCTGGCGGTCGGTGCCAGCGCCACCATCACCTACACGATGACCGTGCGCGCGCCGGACCCCGGCGACAAAGTCGTGACCAACACCGTCAGCTCCGGCAGCCTGGGCAGCAACTGCCCGGCCGGCGCCAACGACACCCGCTGTACCGCGACGGTCACCGTGCTGGTGCCCGGCCTGGTCCTGACCAACACCGCGAGCAGTTCGAGCACGACACCCAACTCCACCGTCGGCTACACGGTCACCATCACCAACAGCGGGCAGACCGCGTACACGGACATCAGTGTCGCCACCTCGCTGGCCGGGGTGCTCGGCCGGGCCACGTACAACAATGACGCGACCACCACCGCGGGTGCACTCTCGTACACCAGCCCCATCCTGACCTGGACCGGTGACCTCGCGGTCGGCGCGACGGTGACCGTGACATTCAGCGTGACGGTCAGCGCGGCGACCACCGGCGATCCGGTCCTGACCAGCGTGGTCTCGTCCTCGGCGGTCGGCAACAACTGCGCCCCCGGCAGCATCGACTCGCGGTGTACCGCGTCAGTGACCATCCTCATCCCCGGGCTGACGCTGCTCAAGACGGCGAGCGTGCCGAGCACGACGCCGGGCTCGACGGTGACCTACCAGATCGTCGTGACCAACACCGGCCAGTCGGCCTACCTGGGGGCGAACTTCACCGACTCGCTGGCCGGGTTGCTCGACGACGCGGTGTACGACGGCAACGCCGCCGCCACCTCCGGGACCGTCAGCTACACCAGCCCGACCCTCTCCTGGAGCGGTGACCTCGCCGTCGGCGCGTCCGCCACGATCACGTACTCGGTGACCGTCAACAATCCCGCGACCGGCGACCGGTCGATGGCCAACAAGCTGGTCTCCGCGACGCCGGGCGCCAACTGCGCTTCCGGCAGCGCGGACGCCCGCTGCTCGGTGACGGTCCCCGTCCTGCTGCCCGGGCTGACCCTGACCAACACCCCGAGCGCGGCCACCGCCACACCCGGCGACACCATCGGCTACACGATCACCATCGCGAACACCGGGGAGACGGCCTACCCGCTGACGACCAGCGTCACCAACCCGCTGGCCGACGTGCTCGACGACGCCGTCTACAACGGTGACGCCACGGCCGACAGCGGAACCGTCGGTGTCACCGGATCGGTGCTGACCTGGACCGGCGCGCTCGCGGTGGGTGCGACCGTCACCGTCCGATTCTCGGTGACCATCCAGGTCCCCGACGCCGGCTCCCGGGTGCTGACCTCGACTCTCAGCTCGACGGCGGTCGGCAACAACTGTCCGCCCGGTACGCCCGCCGCGTCCTGCACGGCGACGGTTACCGTGTTGCTGCCTGGTCTGACCATCGTCAAGACCGCGAACACCGCCTCCACCGTCCCGGGCGGCGTGGTGACCTACACGATCACCGTGACGAACACCGGCGAGACGGCGTACGCGGCGGCGGACTTCATCGACTCGCTGGCCAACCCGCTCAACGACGCCACCTTCAACGGTGACGCCACCGCCACGTCCGGCACGGTCAGCTACACCTCTCCCAACCTGAGCTGGGTGGGCGCACTGGGCCTCGGCGCCACCGCCACCATCACCTACTCGATGACGATCCTCGACCCCGATCCGGGCGATCAGTCGCTGGTCAACCGGGTGGTCTCCAGCACCCCGGGCAGCAACTGCCCGACCGGCAGCAGCGACGCGCGATGCACCGCCACCGTGCTGGTGCGGGTACCGGCCCTCACCATCACCAAGGCGCCCAGCGTGCCGACCACCGCGCCGGGCGCGACCGTCGGATACACCGTCACCATCAGCAACACCGGGGAGACCGCGTACCCGACGGTGACCGTCACCGACGCCCTGGCCGGAGTGCTCGACGACGCGGGCTACAACAACGACGCGGTGGCCTCGGCCGGCACGGTCGGTTACGTCAGCCCCGATCTGACCTGGACCGGAGCTCTGGCCCTCGGAGCCTCGGTGACGATCACCTACTCGGTGACGGTCAACGACCCGGTCGCCGGTGACCTGATCCTCACCAACCGGGTCAGCTCGACGGCGGTGGGCAGCAACTGTCCCACCGTCGGCGGCAGCGACGCCCGATGCACCGTCAGTGTGCCGGTGGCCCGGCTCCTGATCGTCAGCACCACCGACGTCGCCACCACCACACCGGGCGGCGTGGTCCGGATCAACGCTACCTACACCAACACCGGCCAGGTCCCCTACCAGAACATCAGTGTCGCCTTCGACGCCACCGGCCTGGGCACCAACGTCACCGGCAACGGCGACCAGACCGCATCCTCCGGCACGCTGACCCTCGGTCCGACCGGCGCGGTCTGGACCGGTGACATCCCGGTCGGCGCGACCGTCACCCTGAGCGGCAGCATCACCGTGTTCAACCCCTACCTGGGCGACCCGTCGCTCACCGCCACGTCGGTGTCGGCTGCCCCGGGCAACAACTGCCCCCCAGGAGGTTCCGACCCACGATGCTCGATCAGCGTGACCGTGCTGATACCGGGTCTCGCGCTGGACGTCGTCGCGGACACGGCGACCGCCGCTCCGGGGCAGACCGTCGGTTACACCGTGACGATCACCAACTCCGGTACCGCGCCGTACACCGCGATCAGCGTGGCCAATCCGCTGGCTGCGGTGCTGGACGACGCGATCTACAACGGTGACGCGGTCGCCAGCGCAGGCACCGTGGCCTTGGCCGGCACCACCCTCACCTGGAGTGGTGACCTGGCGGTCGGAGCGATCGTCACGATCACCTACTCGGTGGTGGTGCGCTCGCCCGACCCAGGCAACAAGATCATGCTCAACACCCTGCAGTCCACCGCTGTCGGCAGTTCCTGCAGCGCGACGACGACGGCGCCGGGGTGCACCTCGAGTGTGTCGGTCCTGACCCCTGCGCTGACCGTCGCCAAATCCGCGAGCGCCACGACGACGTCGCCGGGCAGCACGGTGGCCTACACGCTGACCATCACCAACAGCGGGCAGACTCCGTACACCGCGACCAGCGTCGCCGACGACCTGACCGGCGTCCTCGACGACGCGGCCTACAACGCGGACGCGAGCGCCACGGCTGGTACGGTCTCCTACACCGCGCCGGTGCTCACCTGGACCGGCAACCTGGCCGTCGGTGCCACCGTCACGATCACCTACACCGTGACCGTCGCCAATCCCGCGGTCGGTGACGACGCGCTGGTCAACGTCGCCAGCTCCGCCGCGGCCGGAGCCAACTGTCCGGTGGGCGGCGTCGACCCCCGGTGCACCGTCACCGTCGCGGTCGTTGACGAAACCCAATTGGCGTTCACCAAGACCGCGGACGTGGCCTCGGCCGCCGTCGGTTCGGTGGTCACGTACACGGTGGTGGTGTCGAACTCCGGGCTCACTCCGTACGTCGGGGCGACCTTCGATGACTCGTTGGCCGACGTGCTCGACAACGCCGTCTACAACAACGACGCCTCGGCCGGCGGGATGGGCACCATCAGCTACACCGCTCCGGTGCTCACCTGGACCGGCAACGTGCCGGCAGCCGGGTCGGTGACCATCACCTACACCGTGACGGTGCAGCCGGTCAGCGGTGACAACCTGATGGTCGACACGGTGGTCTCCAGTGCCGGGAACAACAACTGTTCCGCTGGCAGCGTCGACCCGCGGTGCACCGCGCGGGTCACCGTCTCCCAGGTGACCATTCAGAACACCGCCGACAGGGCCACCGTGCTGCCCGGCGGCACGGTCGTCCTCACCACCACCATCACCAACGACGGCGGCACCGCCTACTTCGGCGCCTCCGTCAACCTGGGTGGCGCCGACCTGCTCGACGACGCCGTGCCGACCGGCGACACCGTCACCTCCGGCGCCCTCGTGGTCGGCCCGGCCGGTCTCGCGTGGATCGGTGACCTGCCGGTCGGCGGCGTGGTGACCATCGCCAGCACCTTCCTGGTCCGGAATCCAGACCCGGGCGACAAGATCATCACAAGTACGGCCAGTTCGGCGATCCAGGGGAACAACTGCCCGGTCGGCGGCACCGATCCGCGCTGCACCGTCCGGGTCGACGTGCTGGTGCCGGCGCTCAGCATCGTCAAGGTCGCCGACACGCCGGTGACGACACCGGGCAGCACGGTCGGCTACACCATCACCGTCCGCAACACCGGAACCGCCCCGTACCTGGGCGCCGTGGTCACCGACGACATGACCGGCGCACTCGACGACGCGACCTTCGGCAACGACGCCACCACCACCGCGGGCAGCGTGTCGTACGCGGCGCCCACGCTGACCTGGACCGGTGACCTTCCGGCGGGGCAGAGCGCGGTCATCTCGTACACGATGACGGTCCTCAGCCCCGATCCGGGTGACAAGACGATGGTGAACGCCGTCTCCTCGACGGAGCCTGGCAGCACGTGCCCACCGGCCAGCTCCAACCCGGACTGCTCGGTGCTGGTACCCGTGCTCACGCCCGGCCTGGGCATCACCATCACCGCCGGTACGGCCAGCACGACGCCCGGTGCGCAGGTGGGGTACACCATCTCCATCGTCAACACCGGACAGACCGCGCAGACCGGCGTCACGGTGACCAATGCGCTGGCCGGGCTGCTGGACGACGCGACCTACAACGGTGATGCCGTGGCGACCACCGGCGCGGTCACCTTCACCAGCCCTAACCTGCTCTGGACGGGCACCCTCGCACCCGGGGCGACGGCCACGATCACCTACTCCGTAACGGTTGCCGCGCCGGACGCCGGTGATCGGCTCCTGACCAGCCGGGTCAGCTCCGCGGCCGTTGGCAGCAGTTGCGTCGTCGGCAGCACCAACCCGGCCTGTACGGCCACCGTGACGGTTTCGGTGCTCCGCATCGTCAACGCGGCGAACGCGCCCACCTCGGTGCCAGGCGGCACGGTCGGGTTCACCACCACGGCCACCAACACCGGGACGACCCCGCTGACCGCGATCGAGATCACGACCAACTTCGCCGGCGCGGTCGACGACGCCACGTACAACGGCGACGCCGCGTCCTCGACCGGCACCGTGGTTCTGGTGCCCAACACGTCCTCGATCCGGTGGACCGGTGACCTGCCGGTGGGCGCCTCGGTCACCATCACCCGCTCGTTCACGGTCCGCAACCCCGACCCGGGCAACCGGATCATGACCTCGGTGGTCAACTCGACCGCTCCCGGTAACAACTGCCCGGCGGGCGGCACCGACCCGGCGTGCACGGCGACGGTCACCATCCTCATCCCGGCGCTCAGCGTGCTGAAGACCGCCGATCGCGCCACCACCGTCCCCGGCGGCGTCGTCGCTTACACGATCACCGTCACCAACGTCGGTGAGACCCCGTACACAGGGGCCACCGTCACCGACAGTCTTGCCGGCCTGCTCGACGACGCCACCTACAACGGTGACGCGGTCGCCAGCGCGGGTGGCGTCTCCTACAGCGCGCCGCTCCTCACCTGGACCGGTGACCTGGCGATCGACGGGTCGGTGACCATCACCTACACCATCACCGCCGACGATCCCCAGACCGGCGGGCGGGTCCTGGTCAACACGGTCAGCTCCACCGCCGCCGGCAGTAACTGCCCGCCGGGAGGTTCGGATTCGGCCTGCACGGCGACAATTCAGGTGTTGCTGCCGGCCCTGAGCATCGACAAACACGCCAACGTCGGCACCACCACCCCGGGTGGCACGGTGGGCTACACCATCACCGTCACCAACATCGGCCAGACCGACTACACCGGGGCCACCCTGAGTGACAGTCTCGCTGCCGTGCTCGACGACGCCACCTACAACAACGACGCGGTCACCACCGGCGGCGTGGTGTCGTACGTCGCGCCGACGCTGACCTGGACCGGTGACCTCGCCGTCGGCGGCAGCGCCGTGATCACCTACTCGGTAGCGGTGCACGACCCCTCCGACGGCGACCGAAGCATGACCAACGCGGTCACCTCCACGACGCCGGGCAGCAACTGCCCGGCCGGGGGGACCGACCCGGACTGCACGGTCACCGTCGCCGTCCTCATCCCGGCGCTCAGCATCACCAACGTCGCCGACGTGGCCACCACCACGCCCGGCAGCGTCGTCCGGTTCACCGCCACCTTCACCAACACCGGCCCGACACCGTACGTCGGCATCCGGGTGGTGACCAACGCCGCGAACGTCTTCGACGACGCCCGGCCCAACGGGGACCAGGTCGCCAGCTCCGGTACGTTGACCGTGGTCGGCGCCGCCGTGACCTGGATCGGCGACATCCCGGTCGGTGGTGTCATCGTGATCACCGGCACGGTCACGGTCAACGACCCGGACACCGGTAACCGGACGCTGGCCAGCACCATCACCACCGACGCGCCCGGCAGCAACTGCTCGACCGTCGCACCCGGACCCGGGTGCACCGTGAGCGTGGCCGTGCTGCTGCCCGGCCTCGTCATCGACAAGACCGCCGACAACCCCACCATCACGCCGGGTGGCACCGTCACGTACACCATCAGCGCCACGAACACCGGCGAGACCGACTACGTCGACACCACGATCACCGACTCGCTCGCCGGCCTGCTCGCCGACGCGGTCTACAACGCCGACGCCGTCGCCAGTTCCGGGGTGGTCTCCTACGCGGCACCGGTGCTCACCTGGCGCGGTGACCTGCCAACCGGCACCGCCGTGACGATCACCTACACCGTCACGGTCAGCGGTGACCAGACGGCCGGGCGCACCCTCGCCAACACGGTCACCTCCGACGCGGCGGCCAACAACTGTGCGGTGGGCAGCATCGACCCGCGGTGCAGCGTCCGCGTCGCCATCCTCATCCCCGGGCTGGGCATCACCAAGACGGCGGATACTGCCACCGTCACCGCCGGCGGCACGGTCACCTACACGATCACGGTCACCAACACCGGGCAGTCGCCGTACACCGGTGCGACCCTCGCGGACTCACTCGTCGGTGTGCTCGACGACGCCGCCTACAACGCCGACGCCACCGCCAGCTCCGGGGTTGTCTCGTACGCGGCGCCGGTACTGACCTGGACCGGTGACCTCCCGGTCGCGGCGGTTGCGGTGATCACCTACTCGGTCACGGTGAACTTCCCGAGCACCGGCGACCGGAGTCTCGCCAACACGGTCAGCTCCAGCACGGTGGGCGCGGACTGTCCGGGGTCACCGGCGTGCACCGCCACGGTCGCGATCCTGATCCCGGAGCTGACCATCACCAAGACCGCGAACACCGGCAGCGTCGTCGCGGGTGGCACGGTGCAGTATTCGGTGCTGATCACCAACAGTGGGCAGTCGCCCTACCGTGGCGCCACGGTCACCGACTCGCTCGCCGACGTCCTCGACGACGCCGTCTACGCCGGCGACGCCGTGACCACCACGGGCGTGCTGTCCTACACCGCCCCGGTGCTCACCTGGACCGGTGACCTGCCGGTCGGCGCCACCGCCGCGATCACCTACAGCGCCACCGTCAACCAACCGGTGTCCGGCGACGGGAGCCTGGTCAACACCGTGGCCTCCACCACCCTCGGTAACACCTGCCCGGCGGGTGGGGGCGGCGCAGCATGCACGGCGACGGTCGTCGTGGCCGCGCAGTCGATCACGTTGTCCGGCCTGCCGGCCGGGTTCACCCTGACCGGTCGGCCTCAGCAGGTGGTCGGTCAGCCAGAGGCGGTCACGATGACCGTCACCACCAACAGCCCCACCGGATACGCCGTGACAGTGCGCGGGCTGGCGCCCGAACTGGTTGGGGCGAATCCCGAGAATCCGTACACGATCCCGATCGAGAACCTGCGGGTACGGGAGAGCGGTACCAGCGTCTTCCGCGAACTCTCCGATGTGACGCCGGTGGTGGTGCACCGCCAGCCCGGGCCGTCGGCGCCCGGCGGGGACGCGATTGGCAACGACTACGAGGTCAGCATTCCCGCAGTCGTAGCCGACGAGTACTCCACCACGTTGGAATACGTGGCGATTACCGAGTAACAGCTTGAGGAGCATCATGCGAAGGATCCCTGTCCTGGCGACCACACTGGCCGCCTGGGTGCTGGCCGGGCCAGCGGTCGCCCCGGCGCAGGCGGCGGCCCCGACGCCGAAGCCGTCCGCGTCGGCCTCGCCGCCCGGCCCGCTCCTCAGCATCACGGTGGACGACGGCCGGACCGAGGTCGCCGTCGGCGACGAGCTGACATACCGGCTCACCGTCCGCAATCTCGGCACCACCAAAGTGGCCGACATCAAGGTCTCGCAGAGCCTGCCGACCGGGTTGACCCTTGTCTCCGCCGACCGCGGAGGCAAGGCTCGGGACGGCGCGGTCACCTGGGACACCGATCTGACCGTGGATCAGGAGTCCACCTTCACCACTGTGGCCCGGGTCGGTGAGACGCCAAAGGATCTGCTGCGACTCGCCACGGTCGCGTGTGCCACCGCCAAGGGCGGCAAGAAGCCACTCGTCTGCGCGACCCACTCCGATCTGCTCCCGGCCGGCGCTGTCGCCCCGGCCGCCGAGGACTCCGGCACCTCCTGGCTCTGGTCCGCAGGTGCGGCGGTGGCGCTGCTCATCGTCGGCCTGGGCGCGATCGTCCTGCTTCGCCGCCGCCGACGCCGGGTTGCGCCCGCGCACGCCCACTCGGCGTCCCGACCGACCGAGAGCACCGACCGAATGGCCGGCGCGGTCAGTCTGGACTGAGTGAGCCCGCGCCCCGGCGGCCGCCGAGAGGCGGTTGCCGGGCCGGCGCTCGGCGTACGGCGCCGATCAGGCGACCGAGTGGGTCACGGTTCCGCGGTAGACGCCAACCACCGTGGACGGTGACAGCTCAAAGATCAGGGTCGGGTTCCAGCTGGCGCTGTTCAGTCCGTCACCGGTGGTCCTGCTGAACGCGGTCGGTTCCGTGGCGAGTGGCACCGCCTCGGCCGCGGTGGGCTGACCCGGTACGAGGACACCCGTGCCGACATCCTGCGTAGCTGGCCCCGACCAGTAGTCGATCGTGCTGGCCGGGATCGTCTCTTCCGGCGTCCCGCCACCGGTGGTGAAGTCAGTCGCTGTCACGGTCGCCACCCAGGTCGCCGCGAGCTGCGCGCGATCGTCGACGACGGTGACCGTGCCGAGCTGACCGGAGATGCCCTCGTCGGGCGACCCGTGCCCGAGATCTGCGCTCGCCGGCACGATGATGGAGAGTTCACCGCCGGCGACGACGACGGTGGCCGTGACGTCGCCGGTGCTGTCGGCCCGGGCGTGCGTGGGACAGACCACCAGACACGCCGCTCCGATTGCCACGGTCAATTCGAAGGACCTACGCATTGTTGTTCCCGTCATCACGTCCCAGTCAGCTGCGTCTCCTCGCACCGAGCCTAACGGCCGCGAACCTCGCGCACTCACAAAGTGGACATAATGGAGACCCCGACCCGGTCGCGCCCGGAGCCGCGCCCCTGCCGACGATGCCCCCACTTACGGTCAGGCAGCCCACTGCCCCGTCTGGACCGCACCTGTCGTCCGCCCCCCTACGGTGGGCTCGTTCAAACCCGCCGGGGTGCGCCACGTCAAGCTGGCCGCCGTCGTTCCTTTCACCCCCGGTCGGGAGCCGTCCTTTGAACGACGAGCACATCCCACCGCGTGTCTTGGCACCGGCATCAAGCGGCTCGCATGACTGCGTAGGCCACACGCAGGGTGCGATGTGTCCGAGCGGTGAGGACCGCCGCCGTCGGTTTTCGTCATTCAAGCCTCACGCCGACCAGCTTCCCGGCGCTTCGGATTTGAGCTGTTCCTACCTCGGAGAATCTGGGTGGCGAAGTGGCTGCCGTTGTGGCCGTGTCAAGAATCGATCCGTGGTCGTAACGGGTGCGTGAAAGGCGTCGACGATGGCAGGCCGGCGGACTGAGATGGCGTCAGGTGGACTCGACGTGCGAGTCGGTACGGTCGCCGGAGGTTTGCCATGGCGGTGGATCACAAAATGTGGAGAACAAGGAGCGCGCGGCGGACGCCGACGGGCGTCAGCGTCGCGATCGGCTGGACGGCGATGATCGCCGCGTCCCTTGTGGCGGCGGCGCTGGTTCCTGACCTGCGCGCCGTGGCCGCGGTCACCGGTTTGGCCATGGCCACGTTCGTCGGGTTCCTGGCGAACCAATTCGGCGAGCTGACCGGCGGTGACGGTGCCTGGTCGTACGCTGTGGTGATTGGCATCGGTGGGGTCCTCGGGATCGGTTACCGGTTCATGCGGCAGGTTCCGCAGGCGCGACGAGCGCATTCGGAACCGCTGCAGGTGGTGGCGGACGACCCTTTCCTGATGCACGTGATGGAGCTGTCGTGCCGCCGGACAACGCCTTCGACGGCCGTCGTGCGGCTTGAGCCCGCTGGTCGCTCCGCCCATCACATGACGACGGTGAGGACAGACCAAAACCGCCTACCTGTCGCGGGCACTAACCGGGCACGCCCGCCCCGGAGGCACTGTCAGCGCTCGATGTGGCATCCCATCATGGCGGTGCGCTCGTGTGGGAGATTGAAAGGTCGGCTGCGCGGGCTGCCTGGGATAGGGGAGCAGGCCCAGGCATTCGTAGTACCGCAGCGCACGCCCAGACCGGTTCCTGAAGCGCGCCGAGATCGTATCGTCGCCCGACCGCCTCCCGGTCACACACCGCTGGTCCGAGGAGGAACTGTTGCTCGATGCGTCGGGCGATCCGTGGGTATAGAGAGGGTTAGGAGCCGGCGCCGGTCGGGTTGAGGAAGACGAATCGGATCGCCGGGTTACGCGCGGTGAGCCGTCGTCTGGCCTCGTCGGCCACGCCCTCAACGTCGGCGGCCATGACGTGGTCGGCAAAGTTGACCTTCGCGACAACGAGAATGTCGTCGGGACCGAGCTGCAGGGTCAGCAGCTCCACGATGCCTTGCACGTATGGCAGGGCGGACAATTCCCGGCGAATCTCGTCCTGAACTGGCTCCCTTGCTGACCGGCCGACGAGCAGAGCGAGGTTGTTGCTGGCCAGAACAGTGGCCACCACGAGGAGCAGTACACCGATGGCGACCGATGCTATGCCATCCCAAGCCGGGTCACCGGTCAGCTGCGCGAGCCCCAGGCCTGCGCCGGCGATCCCCAGGCCGATCAGGGCTGCGCTGTCCTCCAGGAACAACGCCTTGATGGCAGTGTTGGGCGTGCGCCGCAGGACCCTAGCTGCACTGATGTCCCAGCGCTTGGCCCGGCGCCGTACCTGCTGCACCGTCCGCAGCAGGGACACCGACTCCAGGACGAAGGAGACGACCAGTACCGCGTACGAGACGAAGTAGTCTCCAGTCTCCTTGGTCGATGCGATGACGTGCACGCCGTGGGTGATGGAGAAGCCGGCACCGCTGACGAAGGTGAAGACCGCGGCGAGGAGGGCCCAGATGTAGCTTTCCCGCCCGTAGCCGAAAGGGCGCCCGGGGTCGGCCCGGCGGCGGCCGCGACGCAGCGCCACGAACAGCAGTACCTCGGTCGTGGTATCGGCGAACGAATGCGCGGCCTCCGACAGCACGGCCGCCGAACCCGAGAGCAGACCCGCAACCACTTTGGCCGCTGCGACAGCGACGTTGACGAGACCAGCCACGATCACCGTGCGGACGCTCTGCGACTGCGCGTCCGATTCGGTCATAAAGCCAGGCTATGGGCCGGGTGTCGGCCGGGCGGACAAACCGACAGGCACACGCGGTGCCCCGGACCACCTGCCGCCGGCTGAGCTTCGCCAACGATCTCACCCTTCGCAGCTGAACGCGGTGACCGACAAACGTGAGTCGGGTTAGGCGCGACCAGGTGCCTGCCCGGCTTGACACCAGGGCTGTCGCCCGGGGTGGCCGCTGCCGCCGGGCTGACGGTCCGCGAGGTGTTCGGCCGCCATCGCCGCTGGTTCGGCGAGCTGGCCACGGACAGCTTCGGCGCGGTCAACCCAACGACGTGAGGTCAGTGCCAGCGAACATCTGCTCGGGGGGTCCGTTGATCGGGCATAAAAGGCAGGCCAATGCTGCGGGAATCCTGGGTGGGTGTTCGGCTTGCCGGAATGCGGCGGGTCAGGGGCGGCTGGTTGCACGCGACAAGTGGATCGGCGATCTGCGCGGCTGCGCGGCTGCCCGGCTGCGTTCAGTGGCCCGCAGGACCGATGTCAACGGCGGCACGGGAGGCCCGGTAGTCCCGAGGGGGCGCTCCCATCACCCGCTTGAAGGCGGTGCTGAAGGCGGCCTCCGAGCGGTATCCCAACTCGGCGGCGACCGAGGAGACTGTCCGGTCGGACTTCAGCAGGATTTGCTTGGCCGTGTGCATGCGCAGGCTCAGCAGGTACCTGCCAGGGCTCTCCCCGACGGCCGCCTTGAATTTCTCCGCGAAGCCCGAGCGTGACATCCGCGCCGTTCTCGCGAGCTCGTCGACGGACCAGGTGCGCGCGACGTCGTCGTGCATCATCGTCAGGGCCGCGTCCACCCCGGGATCGATCAGCGCCGCCGCGTACGCCCGCTCACCGGGAGGTCCAACGGTGCTGGCGGTCAGATGAGCGCGCAGCCCGTGCAGCAGGATGATGCGCGCCAGATGGTCGAGCATGAGCGTCTGTCCCGGCCGGGGCGCGGCCATCTCGTACGTCAGGAGTTGAATCGTCGCCCGAAGCACGCCGGTGGTGTCCGCGTCGGCGGCGAGGTGTACGACCGGCGGAAGTGCGTTGATCAGCAGCTCGCCGTTGGCGCGGTCGAAATGCAGGCGCCCGCCGACCAGGGTGGTGTCATGGCCGTTGCCGCAGTAGCCGAGGTCCTCGGCCGACGTCCAGACCTCCTCCGAACGCACGGCGGTGATCCCCGGAGTGCTGGCGAGCTGATAGTCCTGACCGCCGACCACCAGATAGCAGTCGCCCTGCCGCAGGTGCAGCGGTGCCTTCACGGTCGCCACGGTGAGCCAACAGGCTCCGGAAAGTACCACTCCGAACTTCACGTGCATCTGACCGCGGTAGGAGATCGCCCACTCACCGCCGGCTCGCAGCTCGGCGCAGACGGCACCTTCGATGTTCGATAGGGCCAGCACATGGGACAGGGGATCCATTTCGACTCCGGGACTATCGCGAAACAATTCTGGCGTTTCTCGCATGCATTTCGGGCAACCCTAGAAGCTAATCTTGGATCTGGCAAAGAACAGCCCGAAGGGAATAGACGATGAGCGACGATGTTCGGGTGATCGCCGACAAGGCGTATGACGCCCTGGTCCAGGGATTCCAGACGGGTTCGTGGGAGAGCTTCTTCGACCTGTTTGACGATGAGGTGGACGTGATCCTCCCGGCCCCGCAGACCGGGCACTTCACCGGGGCCGAGGGGCGGGAGAAACTGGTCGGGTTCTTCAGCGTGTTCACGCCCGGTGCCAGCCGGTTCGACAAGGTCGAGGTGATTTCCAAGACCGTCGCGGAGGATCGCGTCGTCTTCGAGGACTGGGCTCGGGGTGTCTTCTTCAACGAGCCGTACGCGGCCCGGCACTGCATTCACGTCATGGTCCGAAACGGCAAGGTCGTGGGCTTTCACGAATACAACCGACCGCTCGACTGAGCGCGGTCCATCGAGCGTGCGCCAACAGTAGTAGGTATTCTGCCGCGATCCGCACTACCGCGCCCAGAATGAGCTCTTGCTCGGCGGGTTGGCCGCTCACACGCCCGTCGAACAATATCGACGGGCGTGTGGGCGGCACTTTAGGATTCCCGCGGTCAGCGGTCGCGCAGGGCCGCCGCCAACTCCCTGCGCGACCCGATGCCCACCTTGGTGAAGACCTTGCGCAGGTGCCACTCGACCGTCCGCGGGCTGAGGAACAGCGCGGCTCCGATCTCCGGGTTGGTCCGCCCCGCCACGGCGAGTCGCGCGATCTGCGCCTCTTGTGGAGTGAGCTCGACAGGTACGCCAACCGTCCGCTTGCGGACGGTCTCGCCGGTGGCGAGAAGTTCCCGGCTGGCCCGCTCGGCGAATGCCTCCGCACCCATCGTGGCGAACGCCCCATGAGCGGCGCGCAACTGGGTCCGGGCATCGGCGCGGCGGTTCTCCCGGCGCAGCCACTCGCCGTACAGCAGTCGGGCCCGGGCTAGTTGCAGAGTGAGCTGGCCCGGGGCCAGCCGCTCGATCGCCTCGCGGTACCGGTCCTCGGCCTGCCCAGACGGTCCTGCCAGGGCGTCGGCGAGGGCCCCGGCGCCGAGTGCCCAGTCGGTGCCGGATGCGCCGACCCGCTGCGCAAGACGCTCGCGGGCCTCGGCGGCCACGTCGGCGTCCCCGACTCGTACGGCGGCCTCGACCAGCTCGCCGAGCGTCCAGTTGAAGACGGCTAGGTCTTCGTACTCGGTAGCCTGACGTGCGGCTTCCAGCGCGGCCGGATACTGGCCGAGCCCGTTGGACAGCACCGCCCTGGCGTAGCCGGCCAGGCCGAGCAGGCGACCCTCGCCGCGCGCCTCGGCGTCCTTGATGGTCGCGTCGATCAGCTCCATCGCGGGCAACTCCCGGCCCCGGTGCGCGGCCAGGGTGAGCGATGCGGACGGATGCGGCGCCATCCCGGTGGCCTGGGCGAGGCCATCGGCCTCGTCGAGCAGGTCGGACGCGTCGGCGAAGCGCCCGGCGAACACCAGGGCGCCTGCGCGGAAGGTCAAGGCAGTGGGGAGCAGCGACAGCCCTCCGGTGGTACGGGCGAAGCGGACCGCCTGTTCGGTGAGCCGATACCAGGCCGCGTCGTCCCACACCTCGTGCGCGACCGGCCCGGCCAGCCAGAGCAGGTGCAGATTCTCGTCCGCCGTCATCGTGTCGAGGGCCCGGCGGAGGTGCGGCACGGCGGGCACGTACCCGTCTAGGGTCCACGCCGTGAGGCCGGTCAGGAACAGGCCAGCGGGCTCGCCGCCGGCCGGCACGCCGCGGGCGGCTTCGGCCGCCCGGCGCAGGTCACCGCCCCCGAGGCGGCCGGCGTGCACGGCGGCGCCCACCGCCGAGAGGTACGTCATCCGCGCCGCACGGAGATCGAGTTCTTCAAGGCGGCGAGCAGCCGCGAGCAGTGGCGGCCCGGCGGCCCTGCCGGGGTTGAGCGCGAAGGCGGCTTGCGCCCGCAGACGCTCCACCCCGGCCTGCTGCAACGGTTCCAGTGGACCCGACTCGGCCGCCGCCAGCAGATCCGGCACCTGATTGAGCTCCCCGGCCTCCAGTCGGGCCCGCGCGGCGCCCAACGCGCGTGCGGCACGCGACTTCGGGTCCGGGGTCAGCTCGGCGGCGCGCTCAAGGAAGGACGCAGCGGCGGACCGGCCGCCCCTGGCGAGCGCACGGCCGGCCGAACGCTCCAGTTCACCGGCGACCTCCTCGTCCGGGCCGAGGGCGGCGTGCGCCCGGTGCCAGGCGCGGCGGTCGGGATCCTGCTCCGGGTCGGTCGCCTCAGCCAGCGCACGGTGCACCTCACGCAGCTCCGCGGCCTCGGCCGACCGCCAGGCGGCCGACCGCACCAGCGGGTGACGAAACCGTACCCGGGCCCCGAACTCGACGAGCCCGGCAGCCTCGGCCGGCGCGGCGGCGTCGGGCCCGACCCGCAACCGATCGAGGGCGCGCCACAGCAAGGTCACGTCACCCACCGGCTCGACCGCTGCGGCGAGCAGGAGCCGGCGGGTGTTCGCCGGAAGCGCGGCGATGCGTCGTTGAAAGCCCTCTTCCATCCGGTTCACCAAGGGCGTCGCGGCCTGTCCGCCGAAGCCGAACGCCAGCTGCGCCGGTGTCAGGCCGCGCGGCAGTTCGAGCAGTGCGAGCGGGTTGCCGCGCGTCTCGGCGACGATCCGTTCGCGGACCCGGTTGTCGACCGGCCCGGACAACACCGAGTCCAACAGCGCCCGCGCCTCCGCGGCCGGCAACCCGTCGACGCGCAGTTCCGGCAGGCTGCCGAGGATCTGTTCGTCCCCCGGGCTGCGGGAGGCGAAGACCAGCGCGATCGACTCCTCGTCCAGCCGGCGGGCGACGAAGGTGAGGATGACCTCCGACATCCGGTCCATCCACTGCACGTCGTCCACGATGCAGACCAGTGGCCGTTCCGACGCGGCCTCCGCGAGCAGACCGAGCACGGCGAGGCCGATGAGCAGCCCTTCCGGCGGGTCGCCGGGGCTCAGCCCGAAGGCGGTGGCGAGGGCGACTCGTTGCGGCTGCGGCAACGCGTCGAGGTGACCGAGCAGCGGTGCGCAGAGTTGCTGCAGTGCCGAGTACGCGATCTCGGACTCCGGCTCCACCCCGGCGGCCCGGGTCACCCGACCGGCGGAAGCGTTCTCGCTCAGGTAGTCCAGTAGTGCGGTCTTACCGGCACCCGCCTCGCCGCGGAGCACCAGCACCCGGCTGTGTCCGGCACGGACGTCGCGCAGCAGCCGGTCGAGCGTCTCCCGCTCGCGCCGCCGCCCCCGCAACACGAAATTGTCGGTGTTACCCGGCACGTCACCCCTCCCCGACGGACAGTACACCGACTGAGATCACCAACCCCGCGTACGGCCTGCTCAAGGCTGCGGTCCCGCACCCGCCGACAGCGCGAGGGGCCGTGCCGGAGTCAGGAGCCGAGGCCGGCGGCCCGCGCCATGTGGTCGGCGTACCAGCTCGGCCAGTCCGGGTCCTCGTGACCGAGCACGGCCTCGTGCCGGCCGTGCGCCACAGCGGCGTCACGCAGAGCCTGTTCCACCTCAGGCACCGAGCCGTAGACGACGTGGGTGACACGTCCCGGGTGGCGTGCGGTGACCTCCTGGAGCACGAAGCCGTTGCCGTCCGGGTCGCTGAACGACGCGAACGAGCTGTACGACCGCCGATCAGGCTGTGGGCCGGTCACCCGGTCGCGGGTACCGGCGTGGTGGAACACGCCACCGGCGTCGTGGAAGACCTCGCTCACCTCGATCCCACGGGCGACCAGCTCCGCCCGGGCGGCGACGACGTCGTCCACCACGAGGTGTACGCCCTGCACCGATCCCGGTGCGGCGTCGGACACTCCCTCCCCGATGATCAGGGAGGAAGCCGAGCCGGGCGGGGTGAAGTGCACGACGCGGAAGCCGTCCGGGGCGATATAGTCCACGTCCTGCCGGAAGCCGATGTTCTGGTAGAAGTCCCTGGCCCGGTCCACGTCCGAGACCGGCAGGACGATGACCTCGAGCTTGAAGTCCACGATCTTCACTCCTCCGCCGCGCGGGACGCCGTTCGGCGTCCGGTCCTCACCGTTGCGCACCGGACTCGGGTGTCGCCCCAGGGAGAATCCCTGGCAGGTGCCCTGGGCCTCACCGGCCCAGCGCGTCGAACAGGTGCAGCCAGATCTCGCTCCGGGTGGGGAACGCGGGCCGATCGGAGGCCAGTGCCTGCGCCAGGGTGTCTCCCTGGGGCCGTCGAACGGCGTGGCCGGGAGAGTCGTCCGGGTAACCGCCAAGACCGGCAGAAAGCTGACCCTCGGATGTCTCCCCTCCTTCGCATCTACCTCGTCCGTGGCCTCGTCGCGATCGGCTGGGCCGCCGGATTCTCGGCCGTCGGCGACTCGCTCACCGCCACTGCCGTCGTTCTTCTGATCGCCTACCCACTCATTGACGTGGTGGCCTCGCTGCTCGACGCCCGCGAGGATCCCGGCACCCCGGCCCGTCAGCTACAGATCTTCAACACCACGCTCAGCGCCGTCGCGGCGCTCGCCCTCGGGCTGGCAGCCGTCAGCGGGGTCGGCGCCGTGCTCTTCACGTTCGGCGTCTGGGCGATCGTCTCCGGCGTGGCTCAGTTCACCGTCGCCGTCCGCCGCAACAGCCCGGAACTCGGCCGCCAGTGGCCGATGCTGATCGCGGGCGCTCTCTCGGTCATCGCCGGTGCGACGTACCTGCCCGCCGCCCTCGGCGCGGAACCGAGCCTCAGCATGCTGATCCTCTACACCGCGGCCGGCGGCGTCTTCTTCGTCCTGCAGGCCGCGACCCTGGCCTGGCGGCTCCGCCAGCGGACCGTTCGGGCCTGATCGACTATCGACGCCGTCGTGGTGGAGCCCTGTAGTCCGGGATTGCTTCCGGTATGGGGGCTGCTCAGACTTGCAGCACCGCGTCGGCGAAGGCCTGGGGCGCCTCCTGCGGCAGGTTGTGCCCGATGCCGCCGCTGATGGTCCGGTGTTCGTACGGGCCGGTGAACTGCTTGGCGTAGACGCTGGGGTCCACGTGGGGTGCGCCGTTGGCGTCGCCTTCGAGGCTGATCGTGGGCACCGTGATTTTCGGTTTCCCGGCCAGCCGTTGCTCGACCTCGTCGTACTGGGGTTCGCCTTCGGCGAGGGCCAGTCGCCAGCGGTAGTTGTGCACCACGATGTCGACGTGATCGGGGTTGTCGAACGAGGCGGCGCTGCGCTCGAATGTCGCGTCGTCGAACGTCCACTTGGGGGAGGCCGTCTGCCAGATCAGTTTGGCAAAGTCGTGCCGGTTCTTGTCGTACCCTTCCCGGCCGCGTTCGGTGGCGAAGTAGTACTGGTACCACCAGGCGAGTTCGGCCTTCGGGGGCAACGGCGTCTTCCCCGATTCCTGGCCGGCGACCAGATAACCGCTCACCGAGACCAGGCCGTCGCACCGCTCGGGCCACAGCGCGGCCACGATGTCGGCGGTCCGGGCGCCCCAGTCGAATCCGGCCAGCTTCGCCTTCTCCACGTTGAGGGCGTCCATGAGCGCGAGGGCGTCGGCGGCCATGGCCGCCGGTTGGCCGTTGCGCATCGCGTCGCCGGAGCGGAAGCGCGTCGTGCCGTAGCCCCGCAGGTGCGGCACGATGACCCGGTAGCCGGCGTCGGTCAGCAGGGGCACGACCTCCACAAAGCTGTGGATGTCGTACGGCCAGCCGTGCAGAAGCAGCACCACAGCACCGTCGGACGGGCCCGCATCAACGTAGCCAACGTTGAGTACGCCGGCGTCGACCTGTTTCACATCGTCGAAGGACGCCGTCGATCCCGCCTTCGCGCTGGTCCCCGCCATCTGCTACTCCTCCTGCTGAACCGCCGCAGCGGTGTGCCAGTCGGCGCATGAAGGCTAAGTTCTCGCGACCGGCGTCGTTCGAGGTTTGCGCAAGGCTGCTGGAGCCGAGAACGAGGTGGGTACGATGCGCCGGAGGTCGCCTCGCTGCCCGTCAAGCTCGCCCGCAATGCACCACTCGCTCACTACCAATGCTGGCCAGTGCCCCGACGAGGCGCAGTCACCACGGACCGGATCGGTGATGCGCACTGGGCCGCGGGTGTCTCAACGGTCGACTCAGTCGACGCCAAGCCCGTGCAGCCTCAGCGCGAGTTGGTCGAATCGGGTGCCGCGTCGCCGCCGCTGCTGGCCGGTGGGGCGTTGACGAGGACCTGCATCAGATCGTGCAGTTGTTGGACGAGAGCGCCTTGATCCATGCCGGCGAGGGCCGGGGTCGCGATGATCTTTCGCATCAGCCACACTCCGGCGATCAGGGAGAGAAGCAGTTCCGCACGTGGGGCGGCATCCGGCCCGGGCAGGGTATCGGTCAGGCGCCTTCCGACGTGCTTTTCGATGCCCGCACGGATGATCTCGGCGGCTCGTGGATTGGCTGCGGATCGCAGCATCAGCAGGAACGGGTCCAGGTCGTCTGCGTCTGGTGAGGTCCGCGCAGCGAGCCTGGTCGCCGTCTCTGCGCTCAGCTCGCTCGGGTCGTCGCTGACGACGGTTCGCGGAGCGAACGAGCGGTCGACCGCCTCGGCGAACAGCTGTTCCTTGGAGCCGAAGTAGCGGTTGACCAGCATTGCGGTCACTCCGGCGCCCCCGGCGACCTCGCGTACGCCGGCGCCGTCATAGCCCAGGCGCGTGAACGCCTCTATCGCTGAGTTCAGGATCGCTTCGCGGGTAGCGCTGGCATCGCGCCGCCGAGGACGGTCGCCGGATCCGTCTGTGTCTGCCGTCACGTCTACGAGTGTAGACTACTTCGTTCGGCCCTGTCTACAGTCGTAGACATACCAGCCTGAGCGAAAGAAGAGGAGAGTCTGATGGACCTGCAACTGACCGGCAAGCGTGCCCTGGTGACCGGCTCAAGCTCCGGGCTCGGTGAGGCCATGGCGCGACTGCTCGCCGCCGAAGGTGCCCAGGTGGTCGTCCACGGACGGAGCGAGAAGCGCGCCACGGCGGTGGCCGAGGCGATCCGGGCAGACGGCGGGAAAGCCGACATCGCGCTCGGGGATCTCACCACGGACGAGGGTGCGGACGCGGTAGCCACAGCGGCTCTAGCCGGAGGCCCGGTCGACATCCTGGTCAACAACGCGGGCGCTTACAAGCACCTTTCTTGGACGGACGCCACGCCGGACTCCTGGCGCGAGACCTACGAGGGCAACGTCATCTCCGGCGTACGGATGATCCAGCGACTGGTGCCCTCCATGCGCGAGCGTGGCTGGGGGCGCGTCATCACCATTGGTGGCGGTCTCGCGACCCAGCCGTTGTTCCAGCACCCGCGGTACAACGCCACCCTCGCCGCTCGACACAACCTGGCGGTATCGCTCGCCCGGGAACTGAAGGGCACAGGCGTGACGTCCAACATCGTCGCGCCCGGAGCGATCCTCGTCGAGGCCGTCAAGGACCTGCTGATCGAGATTGCTCCCGAGCGGGGCTGGGGCGAGACCTGGGAGCAGATCGAGCAGGACGCGACGGACGCATTGGTGCCCAACGACATCGACCGACTTGGTCGGCCGGAGGAGATCGCCACGGCGGTCGCCTTCCTCGCCAGCCCGCTGGCCGGTTACATCAGTGGTGCCAACATCCGCGTCGACGGCGGCGCCATCCGCAACGTCACCTGAGCCTCAAACCCATCGCCGCCACCCCGTGGGGTAGCGCTGGCGGGTGTTACCAGACGTCCATGCGGCACCTGGTTGATGCTGCGGGCCTGGCCGGTACCGGCCAGGCCCGCAGCCGTCCGCCCGGGTCGTCGCGCGGCCGTCGGGAACCACAGCCGGAGCCCCCAGCCCCGAGACCAGCCCACACAGGTGCTGACGCGCCCGCAGTCGCGGCTCCGCCCGCCGAAACCGAGGCCCGATCCGCGCATGCAACCGGTCCAACTCGCCATGCCATCGATCGACATCAGCGTCCGTCACAGTCGGACCAACGAACGCGAACCGCGTTCCGGTGTTGCCGGTGCAGCCGAACGACCCGTCCGATCCCAGCCCGCTCCGCGTGCTCGGCGACCACGCGTCGAAGCCGTCTGGCGCCCTTGCCCACCTCCGTCTGCCGCCGAGGCGCCCGCATGACGTACCGCATCGAAGAGACGCACTGTCCGATCACGGCCGAGGATATAGCGATGCTGCCCCGAGCTTCCGGGCGTCGGGCTGTCGCTGAGCTTGGCGTGGTACGCGACCAGCACGCCGACCTCGCCGACCGCCCGGTTCGGCAACGGTTCCGTCTGACCAGAGCTGGTGTTCAGCGGATCACGGGTTCGTCGGGTGGTAGCGACCGCACCTCGGGTTTGTGGCGCCGGGCAAGGTGATTGATGCCAGTCATGGTGGCAGCGATCACCGTGATGAGGATTGCCAGTGGTAGCGGCTGACCGTCGAAGTGCTGCATCACCGTGTTGGAGAGCAGCGTGTCGGGATGAGCCATCCGGCGAGGAATCCGGTGAGTCCGACGCCGATGATGACGGCGGGCCGGTGGCGGCGGACCGCGAAGGCGGCGGCGACAGCGGCGGTGGCGGCGGTGAGGATCCCGATGACCGTCGGCACGGCGTCGAGAACGTAGACGCCGTGGCGTCCCCACTCTCCGGTGCCTTTCCAGGCGAGGATGCCGAGCGGGACGAGGGCCCACCAGAACAGGCGCGGCCGGGGCGCGGTCCACCGCTCGCGGTCGGCGATCGCGAGCAGGACGAGGATCGAGACCGGTACGGCGAATGCGAAGAGCAGTTGGCCGATGTGGATGCCCATGCCGGTGCCGTTGGACACGTCGAAGACGAACCAACCAACGGTGACGGTCAGGAATATTGCTTGCAGGGTGAGGGCGGTCCGGGTCGCGCCGCACAGCCAGGCGATCAGCGGTGCGAGGGGCAGCAGGCCGAGTGCGAGCAACGCCGGCCAACTGGAGATGATGGCCGGCATGTCGGCGGCGAGGACGGCGCCGGTGAACAGGTCCAGGGTGCCACCGGCGGGCTGGGTGCCGGCGGCGACCAGCAGGGCACTGAGTCCGGTGGTGAGGGCAGCGGTGGTGACGGGCGTCGTAAGTCGCAGCCGGATCGCCAGCGCGATGATGTTGAGTGTCTCGTGTCGGCTCGGGTGTCGACGGCCATCGTCGAGGTCCAGCAGCAGACCGAGCAGTTCTTCGCCGCGGGCGGTGCGGTGCGTGGCTGGCAGCAGCCGCAGCAGCCGTCGATATCGTCGTTCCAGAGGGCTCATGCCCGGGCTCATCCGATGGTCCCAAGGCGCGGGGCGTTGCGGGAGGCACGCTTGTTGAGGCGCTCCTCGGCGAGCCGGACCGCGGCGGCCATCCGCCGGCTCTCGGCGCGGATGGCGTCTGCCCCCGCGTCGGTCAGTTTGTAGAAACGGCGCAGCCGGCCCTTCTCCACCTCGTCATGGTCGGGGGCGATGAGCCCTTGGGTGACTAGGCGGTCGAGGGCCCCGTAGAGGGTGCCAGCGCGTAACCGGATCCGGCCGTCGGTCATCTCGTCGACCTCCGTCACCACGGCGTAGCCGTGTCGGGGTTGGTCGGCGAGGGCGGAGAGGATCAGGAACGTCTGCTCACTGATATCCATGAACTATATATACCGCACCGCGATATATATAGCAATGATGTCACGTGTGGGAGTGGTGCAACGCTTGGCGCTCGTCGTGGTCGCCGTCGCCCGGCCGAGCAGCCCGCGCCAACGTCGTGACCAGCGGCGTCCGCCGCCACCCTGCACAATGCAGCCGGGTACGCACCGCTGCGGGCACCTGCGTCGTGGAGCAACCCTTTCACTGCGACGACCCGACGACCGCCTTCCGAGTCGGGACGCCGGACAGCCGACGCTCCCTCGGTGGAGGGAGCATGTTCGCCTCTACTGGGGGAGGAACGATGACCCGTCGGCACGGATCATCGGCCTATGGCTGTCGATGTGTCGGTGCATGGTTCTGGTGCGGACGGGCCGGTTGTCGACCGGGCGCGTCGGGCGCGGTTGACCCGGTTGGTGGTCGGCTACGGGGTTGTCGCCGCGGTGGTGCCGTATCTGTTGCTGAAGGTGCTGTGGATCGGCGGGGTGATGCTCGGTGTGCCGGAGGGTTCGCCGGCGAGTGGAGCGGACTTCGTCGGTCCGAACATTGTCACTGCCGCGATGGACGTGGTGGCGGTCCTTGTCGCGTTGGCCTTCACACACCGCTGGGGGCTGCGGCTGCCGGTGTGGCTGGTGCTGGCGCCGGTCTGGGTCGGGACCGGGTTGCTGGCCCCGGCCGTGATCGAGGTCGTCAATGGCGCGTTGGCCGGAGCGGTGACCGGTGGCCGGGAAGTGAGTCTTGCCGGTGGACTCGTGGCCCCGTGGGTCTATGTGGTGGTCTACACGTCGTTCGCGTTGCAGGGCCTGCTGCTGGGGGCTGCCTTCGTGAGGTATGCGCGGTCGCGCTGGCCGTACGTGTTCGACCGGCTCTCGGCTACCGGGATCGGCGCGACCCGTGGTCTACAGGTGGTGCTCGCCTGCGCGGGTGGCGCCGCCGCTGTCGCGGTCGCGGTCGCCCACCTGGTGATGGCGTTCAGTGCGGAGGGCGCTTTCGTGGGGGCCTACCAGGAGGGTTGGGAGTACACGGCTCGCTCGGGCGAGGTGGTGAACGCGGCGATGGCGGTGTCCGCCGCCGTCGGCGTACTTCTCATGCTGCGCTGGCCGGCCGGTGGCAGTCGCACGGCGGTGCCGGCGGGGTTGGTGCTGACCTGGATTGGCACGGGCGCGATGTTCGGGTATGCGTTGCTGACCCTCCTGGCGGTGGTCCTCGGCGCGCCCGAGTCTGACAACGTCACCGCTCTGAACGGGCTCACCCAGCTGGGTGCGCTGCTCGCGGGGCCGGTCCTGGCGATCACCGGCGCCCTGCATCTCCTCGAACGCCGCACCAGCAACCAGCACTCTCCGCTGCCAGGGGACAGGCTGTGACGGCGGCGGACCGCCTCGGCCGTGTCCGCGCCCGGGACCGGTACGGCTACGCGGCTGCGATCCTCACCGGTGGTCTGGCCGTGTTGGCTTTCCTGTGCGCGGCAAGCGGGCAGGGCTATCCGTTCGGGCCAAATGACCCGGTTGATGACATGTCGCTGATCCGTGCCGTTCCGGCGGGGGTCGGTGCGGCACTGCTGGCAGGCGTCCTGTTCGTGTCGATGCTGATCATGCTCGGGATGGAGGGTCGACGTGCCGCGCGACCGGGTGGTGCTGGTCGGGCTTCGATGCTCGCGCTGGGGTGGGCGGCGGTGGTCGTACTGCTGTTTGTGGTGCCCGACATTCGGCTCCTGGCCCTGGTCGCCTACCTGCCGATGCTCGTTGTGGGAGCGCCGTTCGGTTGGCCGGACGTCGATTACAGCTCCATCGTCACCGCGCCGATGGCCTGGCAGGGCGTGAGTGTGTCCGCAGGAGTGCTGGTGGCTATCAGGATGGTGCGGTGGCAGCGCGGCAGTCGGGGCGCCTGCGTCGCATGCGGCCGGGTGCACTCCCGCGCCGGATCGTCCTCGCGCGCGGCCACGGTGGGCCGATGGGCGACAGGCGTCGCAGTCGCCGTGCCATTGCTGTTCGCGGCTACCCGGTATGCCTGGATGGCCGGTGTTCCGCTCGGTATCAGTGACGCGGCGATGCGGCATCTGCTGGACACCGACGGGCGATGGCGTGGCGGCGCACTGGCCACCTTCGCCGTGATCGGGGCGGGGCTGACGCTGGGACTCGTGCAGCACTGGGGAGAGGTGTTCCCCCGGTGGGTCTTCCGGATCGGGGGAAGGCGGGTGCCAGCGCGCCTGGCCGTGATCCCGGCCATGGTGGTCGCTGTGTTGATCATGTCGGCCGGGCTGGGGCTGCTCAGCAACACTGACATCCTTTTCGGCGAACTCGGGGCGCAACCGTGGCTGGTTGGTATTCACGCGCTGTGGCCGATATGGGCGATCGCGCTCGGTGTCGCGGCCTACGCCTACTACCTTCGTCGCCGTGGGCGATGTGCCACCTGCGGCTCCGGCGACGACGAGCTGAAGCGAGACGATAGGAGACGCGATTGTGCGTAAGACGACCCGTGGGCTACAGGTCTTCTCAACACGACCGAACGTCCTCACACCTGGACGTACCATCTGATGGTCTGGGGTGACGGATTGCTGCCCAAGGGTCACCAGCGCAGCGGCACCTGACAGGTGCGCAGAACACGCGGTCTGCGGAACCAGACCAGCACAGGTGTCAGAGATAGCTGTCAGTCAGTTCATCATTACGTACCGTCAGCACATCGTCGGCGATCAACCACCACAAGATCGGCAGGACACGTTCTAGCGACACAGCTGGTCAGGTGCGCTGGGCGATGACGCGGGTAAAGCCGAGATGACGGCCGGCATCGGCTTGCAGCATTCGCACTTCCCGGGGAACGAGCTTGCGGGCGGTCTCGTTGTCGGTCGTTTCCAGGACGGCTTCGCTCCAGACCAGCCAGTCGCGCCACCCATCCTCCAGGAAGTCGGCGCGCACGTCGTCGACGACGCCGCTGCGACTCCACAACTGCTTCCACCAAGCCGGCGTGTGGAAAGTCCAGAAATCCGGTTCCCAGTGCGGCTTGAGGTGCTCCGGTAGGCCGTCGTCGAGTTCCGTGACCAGCCCCGGCACAACGATGCCGAGATGGCCGCCGGGAGCCAGGAAACGGCTCAGGTACGGCAGGTATCGCTCGTCGGTGCCGAAGTAGTGGTAGGCGTCGACGCTGACGATGGCGTCGAAGTAGCCCTCGGCGAACGGCAGGTCATGTGCCTCGGCCAGCAGCGGCGTGACGAGCTTGGCCTGGCCCGCGGCGTCGATCCTGCGCCAGTTCTCGGTGGGCTTGATCCAGAGATCGGCGGCAACGACCTGAACGTCGAACTCCTTCGCCAGGAAGATCGAGGTGATGGCCCTGCCACAGCCAAGGTCGAGCACACGAGCGCCAGGCGCAAGGCGAAGCTCGGAGCACAGCCATTCGAGCAGCCAGAGCGCGCTCGGACCCATCCAGTTCTCGATCATCCAATGGGGGTCGTAGTCAGCGCTCCTCGGGAACCGTGGCCGGTTCAGCCGCTGCTTCAGATCGATGACCATAGGGCAGGATGGCACCCCCGGACGGAGACGTCGACCGATTTGACGGCCGAGGAAACCGCGCCAGCCCCAGTACGACGAGAACGACCCGCGATGCTGCACATAACTCTCGCGCCTCAATAGTGAATCTCGAGTGGCGGCCCCGGATGCAAAATCGGGGGCCGCCTTCTTGATTCGGTTCAGTTCAGGCCGCGACGCGGCGGCACTTCGCCGCCTTGGTGTTGTCGCGGCCGCTGTGGCGGGTCACCGCGGGTAGTGCTGGATGTTGCTGGTGGTCTTGCCGTCTACGGACGTGGCGGGGAGGGTCTCCGGGGCGTGGCCCTCTTCCACCCAGTTGACCAGGGCGTCGAGGTCGGCGCCCGGGTTGACCAGCGGACCGGTGCTGAAGAGCGGCGTTCCGCAGTGGTCGACGCCGGGCAGCAGGAAGAGGCGGTAGAAGTTGTCGACGCGCTTGTTACCGCCGAGGGCGGCGTTGACGTGCTTGCGGTAGTCGACCGTGCCCTGGGTCGGGATCAGCTGGTCTGATTGGCCGTGCCAGGTGAGCAGCTTGCCGCCAGCCTTGGCGAAGGTCGACAGGTTCGGGTTGTTGTTGGCGATGATGTCGTCGTACTGCTTGGTCGCCGAGGTGAAGAGCTGCGTGAACGTCTTGTAGGTGAGCTTGGTGCTGTCGAACGACGGGTTCTTCGTCACGAAGTACTTGGCCCATTGGTCGGGAACCTGGAAGGGCGCGCCGGGGTTGGCGATGAAGTTGAACGCGGACCCCTTGTTCTGGCCGTACCAGAGCTTCTTGCCGGACGGTGAGACCGGGCCGGCCCAGATCTTGTTGACCGCGTCGGCCACCGCCTTGGTGATGGTGATTTCCTCGCCTTCGCAGACGACCTTCTTGCCGACCAGGCGACGGGCGTCCCACTTGCAGTCCTGCGGGTTGTGGATGACGCCGTCCTTGACGCCGTCGAGGGGGTCGCAGGCCGTGACTGCGGCGGTGTTGAAGGCGGCCAGTTCGCACTGCGACGGAGCGACCTTCTCTTCGTTGTAGACGGCCTGCGACCACAGCGTGGCGATCTCGAACCGGTTCCACTCGATCGCCGGAGCGTTCGCGAGGATGCCCTGGAAGTCCGTCGGGTAGTTCTGTGCCTCCGAGTAGCTCTGGCGGCCACCGGTCGAGCAGCCGGTGAAGTACGAGTACTTCACCGTGCGCTGGTAGAACTTGTTGGCCACGTCCTTGCCGATGACCGCCATGTCGTGCACAGAGCGGGAGGCGAAGTTGGTGAGCAGGCCGGTGTTGATCTTTCCGTCGGTCAGCCCCCAGCTGGCGTCGAGGCCGCCCTTGACGCCAGCGTCGGTGGCCGCGCCGACGTATCCACCCTTGACCGCGCTGATCAGCGGGACGCTTAGATCGCTGAGGTCGCCGGCGGAGTAAGCGCTGCCGCCGGTGGCCTGGAAACGTCCGTTCCAGTTCTTCGCATCCTGAGGGAGCGAGACCTTGATGGTGACGGTGTCATTCGCGCCCGGGTGGGTCACGACCACATTGATGTCGCACCAGGCAGGCACGGCGTTGATCGGCGGATTCTGCGGGAGCCCCGGGGTGGAGGGGAACGTGAAGTCGCCGCCGGCCTTGGAGACAGCCTTGACCGACACCACTGACGTGCCAGACGGCGCGGAAACGGGAACGGCGGCGCAGGTGGCAGCGGCGGTCGTGCCGCCGTCGCGGGTAGCGGCGTTGACAGCTACGGGCGTGAGGGAGGCCGCTAGTGGTACTGCTGCGGCCATCAGAATCATCAAGCGTCGCTTCATACCTATAACCCTCATCCAACTGGGGCGACCTGACCCCAGGGTGAGGCACTGGTGTGCACCCTGGCCGAGGACCCGAGGCACTCGCGCGCTCCGTGACGGCCCGCGCAGCGGCGCTCGTCGGCGCTTTCCGGGTTGCTCGACGAGCGCACTGTCCGGCCCTTCAGGAGTGCATCTGGCCCTGGCCCCAGAAGTCGAAGCATTCCTCGACCGGCGTCCGCAGCCCGACCGCGTGGACCAGTTCGGCGGTCACCGGCTGCCCTCTGGCAGGTGGCAGTAGCGCAATTCCAGGTCGCTGCGACCTGAAGACCTAGCGGGCTGGCGGACGCCGATCTTGGTTGTCTCTACAGGAGGTGGACGCCGGTCAATTCTTCGCTGAGCGTCCACACATGCTGGGCCTGAGCCGTGTCGACCGCGTGTGGCGCGACCCCCGAGAGGTCGTTGGAGCCACCGAGGTCCGCGGTGTCGGCATCGGTGTCGCGGGCGAGCTCGGCGATGTCGCAGCTCTCGCAGTAGACGCCGTCCATGCCGGCGAGCTGGAGGGCTTGTGGCGCACCATACGCTCAACCTCGCCGTCGTGCCGGGGGCAACGCGTCTGGATCCTGAGCACCGTCTCGGTGCGGGAGCGCGCCGGCACGCACGTGGTAAGCGGCCGTTCGCCGATTGAAATCGAAATTCACCCTGTCGTGACCATTGGTGCGATCGCCCAGGGGAGACACCCCGCGGGTGCCAGAGGGTGCGGCCGTGCCACGCCCGCACCTCGGAACGTCCGGTCAACCACCGATGGCCATGCTGCGGGCTTCGATGGCTTCGACCGTATTCTTCAACGCCTTACCCAGCACGCCCTTGCCGACCGAGCCCAGCACAACGCCTGTCAGTCGGCCCTTGAAGTTCTTGCCCTCGCGGACCACCACGACGTCCAGGACCGTCGTCCCGTCCCGCTCCGGCCGCAACGTATAGGTGTGACCTGACCTGCCGCCCCAGATGTTGGAATCGGTCGTCGTCATGGTGATACGGCGGGGGTTCGACCAGTCATAGCGCAGACGCTCCCAGATGCCGCCCGAGCCTTCCGTGACGTCAGCCCAGCCGGGGCCCTGGCTGTGCACCGTCAGATACTCGTCGGCGCTGTTGCCAAACACCTCCGAGCGGCCCGGCCCGAAGTCGGTGAGTGCGGCAAGAACCTGCTCCGGCGTCGCGGTGGTTCTCTGAACGAAGTGAATCACGGACATCGCGTTCTCCTGGATCTCCCGCGGACTGACGTCCTCTCAGAGTTCCCGACCGCGGAGCCTGGCGAGCCCGTGTCATACCCTGGTTCTCCGTTCCAACTCACTGGTCGACGCCAGTGGATCGGCCATGAGTGGTCGGTCGTTTACTCGCCCCGCGATGGCCTCCCGCGTGCCGATTTTCGCCTGGCGCCGCCAGGGTGGCCGGGGTTCAGCCACGACGGTGCGGGCACCGTCACGAATGGTCCAGAAGACGCGCTTACCGTCCTGGTGGAAGGTGCCGGCCGTGATCACACCGGGCCGGCTCGTTCCCGGTGCCCGCAGGCCCTTGGGCTCGGCGGCGATACCCGGGTCACCGTCGTCACCGCTCGACGCCTCACACCGGGCTGTGGTCACGTCCAGGCCGTGAAGGCGAGCTGACGTGAGGTTCCCCGACTACGCTCCGGCCGGGGAGAAGCTCGTCGGGTCGGTCAGGAGCCCGGGGTCCCAAGCGGTGAAGGGCGAGAGCCCAGCGGCAGTCCACCCTCGTCGCCTACACAGGCTACAGACACCTGCCCTCTAACGAACACCATGAAGGGGAAGACCGTGAATGACGACGTCACCCAGTACATCAACAAGACGCAGCCCTGGCAGATCGACGTATGCGAAAAGCTGCGTGCGATGATCGGCGAAACTATTCCAGGTGTCGAGGAGCGGCTTCAGTACGGCAAGCCGCACTACTTCAAGAACGGCCATCACGCTGCCGTCATCGCCGTGGCCAAGTCCAAGGTCTCGTTCATGGTCTTCAACGCAACGGACATCCCCGAGGTCAAGGGATTCCTGCGGGCGATGGGAAACGGTGAACGCAAAACCGTCGACATCACGGAGGGACAAGACGTCGACTACGGCACGCTCGCCGGTTTCCTGGGCAAGACCACGGCGGCCTTGTAGGCGCAGCGTGTCCACCGTGACAGGGAACGCGCCCACCTGATCCGGCCGATCAGGCTGAATACACCTCCGTTTGCACCAATGGAGGCGGGGGCCACCGGGCCGCCACCTCACAGCGCCCCACACGAGGTCACGCCGGTCGCGCCCGAGTCCGCTACCAAGGCTGCGGCCGGCGATCCGTCCACTTCCGCGGCGCGCTGAGGCGGCCTGGCTGAAGCGGCTGGTGTCCAGGTCGGTTCAGCGAGCCGCGGTGGGGCCTTTCGCACACACCCCACCGCGGTCCCTGCTTGGGCGCCGTCCTGGTCATCGACCGGTCAGCAACGCGCCGCGGCCACCTGGATGGTTTCCGTGGTGGGAATGTAGTGCTGGCCCGGGTCCAGGCTGTCATCGGTCAGGAGCCAGCTGCCGCCGGTGAGGGTCCATTCGTAACCGCAGTAGCCGGGACCGATGTAGTAGCCGGCGGCGTTCGCCCAGAATTCGCTCGTACGGTGGCCTGCGGCGAGCACCGTGTCGTAGTTTCCGCGCGTGTAGTTGCCGTCCCGAACGTGGATGACCCCCACGCCGATTTTGCTGCTGTTGAGGATGTAGTTGGACGCCGCGCTGGCCGGGGCAGCCACGGCAAGTGTGGCTGCGGTCATGCCCAGAGCGGCGCCCACAGCGACGGCCTTTTTCGGCAGATACAAGGCTCGGTCCTCTCTCTTCGCGGCACCGTCTCGACGCCGACGACTCCGTGCCGGCCCGGGCGGGCGGCATCTGTTAGGGACGATCGTGCCGAATCGATGTTGGATTCTTGTTGTCTTGTTTCGAGCGAGCTCGTTGAGTCCATCGAGGGCACCACGGCTACCTGCATCACCACTCGCCCCGCTGCGCACCCTGATCGCCGCCGCTTCGGGCCTGCGCGCCGCCGAATCTGCTGTGTGCAGGGTCCTGGCCCGGCCCGCCACCGTCCGGCAGATCCGCGGGTTACGCCGCGGCGTGCAGAGCCCGCGCACCGGACACCCACCGCGGAATCTGTTCGACCCCGCCACCTGGCACTCCTCGCTCGGTGACGGAGTAACGCACGCCGCCCTGCCGCTGCTCGCGTTGACGTTGACACGGGATCCGATGGCGCTCGCGGTCGTCACGGCCGCCGGGACACTGCCGTGGCTGCTCTTCGGGGTGCTCGGCGGTGCGCTGGTGGACCGTTGGGACCGTCGGCGCACGATGTGGGTCGTGGACGCGGCGCGTGCGGTGCTGCTCGTGATGCCGGCGGCAGCGGCCGCGCTCGACGTGCTGAGTATTCCACTTCTCGCGGCCGTCGCGTTCCTGCTCGGCCTCGGTGGACTGTTCTTCGACACGGCCGCGACGGCCTATCTGCCGGATCTGCTCGGCCGGCACCCCCCGCTCCTGGAGCGCGCCAACGCCCGTCTGCGTGGCGCCCAGACCGCCGCGTCCGGCTTTCTGGGGCCGCCTGCGGGCAGTGCCCTGCTCGCGCTCGGGCGGGCGGTTCCGCTGCTCGCCGACGCGGCGTCGTTCGCGCTGTCCGCCGTGCTCGTACGGTCGTTGCCTGCCGTGCCCCGGCCCGTACCGCAGGTCCGTGAGTCGCTGCTTCGGCAGGCGCGGGCCGGGGCCTCGTACGTCTTCCGGGATCGGTTGCTGCTCGGGCTCGCGCTGCGTCCGGCGGTCGGGAACATCGCCTTCCTCGCCGTGGAGACCGTTCTCGCCCTCTTCGCGCATGACCGGCTCGGCATCGACACCTACGGCTTCGGCCTGCTCCTCACGGCGGAGGCCACCGGCGGTCTGCTCGGCGCGGGCATCGCCTCCTTCCTCGGCCGACAACTCGGCACCGGCACCGCGCTCACCTGCACGGCCGCCGTCGAAGGGCTTGCCATCCTGGGCCTGGCGGGTGCCCCGAACCCGTACCTGGCCGGGCTGGCGCTCGCCGTCTGCGGGGCGGGCATGGGCGCCACGATGGTGCTCGGCCCCTCCCTCCGGCAGGCGATCGTCCCCGCCCACCTGATGGGCCGGGTCGCCTCCACCTCCCGCATGCTCGCCATGTGCGCCGCGCCCCTCGGGCCGTCCTCGGCGGCTGGTTGGCCGCCGCCTACGACGTACGCACCCCGCTCTACGCCGCCGCCGGCATCCTCCTTGCCATGACCGCCGTCACGGCCACCATGACCAGCATCCGCAGAGTCGAATCGGCACTACGCGACGCCGCCACGACTTCCGAAGAAGGACGCCCGGAACCCGACGGCCCGATTCACGAAAGCGCACCCGAATCGCCGAAACCCATTGGGGTTTCGGCAGGGTGAGCGTTCGGCGGATGGCCTTGCTCGTCGTCGTGAGCGTCGAGAGGCACGAGGACCTCGCCATTGACTGCTCATCTCATAGGTGGGCGGCCCGTCCCGTCGTGCTTGTGTGGCGCCACATGCGCCCAGCCGGGCGAGGACCGCGATCGGCCCTGGCCCGCGACAGCGAGAGGCCGCAGGTCAGGGCCGTTGCGTTGATGCACCGTCAGGCCGGCACGTGACCTGCCGTCCAGCACGCCGAGTGGCTGTGGCAGGCGACGTACGCCGTAAGCGCATCGTGCAGTGCTGCCAGTCGCGTTGCCGAGAGTCCGGCGGCGATGTTGTTGAGCTGGTGGGGGTCGATGGTGCGGTCGTAGTACTCCCGTTCGCCGTTGGAGTACTCGACGTAGGTGTAGGTCGCTGTCCGTAGGGCCTCGTAGGTGATTGGGCTTCCGTTGCGCCGGTCCTGGGCGTCGGGGTCGTCGGCTGCCTGGTTGGGGCCGTGGTGCTCGATCAGCGCCCCGGTACGCCAGTTCGGCGCCGGGTCGCCCTGGGCCAGGGGAAGCAGGTTGCGTCCGTCGACGTGCGTGCCGACGTCGGCGGCGCCGATGCGCTGGAAGGTTGGTGCCAGGTCGATGTTCTGCACGATCTCGGCACGCTGCGATCCGGGGACGACGCCCGGCCCGGCGACGACGAGCGGAACCCGCACGTCGGTGTCGAAGGCGGTCTGCTTGCCACCGGTCAGCCGGTACTCGCCCATGTGGAAGCCGTTGTCGGAGCTGAACACCACGTAGGTGTTGTCGGCGATGCCGCTGGTGGTGAGCTGGGCGCGCAGGTTGCCGATCAGGCGGTCGACGGCCTGTACGGACTGGGCGCGCTTGCGGAAGTTCGTGTCCAGGGTGCTTTTCTCCTGCGCGGTCAGCGGCCCGTTTCCGGCCAGCCAGGACGGCGGGTTGGTGGGCAGCTGGTCGTACGCCGCGGTGCGCGGGGCGGTGAGTCCGGGGAAGTCGTCGAGGTCCTGGTTGGCCGGGGTGAACGGGCTGTGCGGGGCGAAGGTCGAGACCTCCAGCAGGAACGGTGTGTTGGCTGCGGCCGAGCGTTGGATGAAGTCCTTGCCCTTGCGGGACAGCACGTTGGTCAGATAGTCGGCCGGTTGGTTGCCGTAGTGGACGACTGTGTGGTTCTCGTTGAGGTCGTAGTTGTACTCGGAGTACCCGTTGCCCGCCACGTACCACTCCGACCAGCCGGGTGGGACGTACGGCAGCGACCCTCCCTGCGTGTCCGCCGGCAGGTAGCCGTTGAGGTACTTGCCGAGGAAGCCGGTCCGGTAGCCCTTGCCCTGCAGCGCCGTCGCGAAGGTTCGGTTCTCGTTGCCCCGGCCCTTGAAGACCGCGAACCCGCCGTCGGCTCCACCATTGGTGAACACGCCGGTGTCGTGTGGGAACTGGCCGGTCAGGATCGACGAGCGGGACGGGCAGCACAGCGAGTCGGTCACCGTGTAGTTGGTGAAGGTGACCCCCTCGCTCTGTAGTCGCTGCACCTGCGGCAGGTATTGCACGAGGTTCCACGCGAGGTCATCGACGAGTACGAAGATGATGTTGGGTGCGGTGGCGGCGGGCGCCGGGGGAGCGGGCTCGGCGCCGCGTGCCGGTGTCCACGCGGCGAGCAGAGTCAGCCCGGCCACGAGAGTGGCGGCGAGGAGGCGTCGATAGGTGATAGCCATGCGGCCAAGCCTGGTTAAAATTTGTCAGCATCTATTCAACAAGTGGTGATGATCCGATCAACACTTCGACCGGCCTCACGGCCCGGCCCGTCGGATTCCTGGTTTCGGCGGCCACCACGTCCGACCATTCCTGGTACGTCCGGACGCAGCCCCCGCGGTCAGGCGGATTGCCGGTGGCGGCCGAGTGACAGGAGCAGGCCGGCGGCGGCCAAGGCGATGCCGGCGGCGGCGGTGTATGCAGGGAGTTGGTCGGGAACGCCGAGGTGGACGGTGATGCCGAGGATGCGGGACAGGCCCCAGGGCAGGAGGGCGAGCTGGTCATTCCACACCGTCAGCGCGCGTTCCAGACCCACTACCGAGACCAGGGCGGACAGCACACCGAGGGGTACGCCCGCGGCGGTGAGGGTCAGCCCGACGGCGCTTCGGCGGCGCAGGCCGTACCGGTCCCGCAGGACCACGGCGACGGCCACGAACAGCCAGCCGAACGCCGCGAACGCGACGGTGACGTACGCCGCGCGCAGACTCGGCGCGGTCCAGAAGGCGAACCAGTAACCGCCTGGCCCGCGCCCGGCGAGCGCCGCCAGCAGCAGCACGCTGCGCAGCAGCGCGACGCCGCCGACCACGGCCCACAGGTGGAACGGATCCCGGCGACCGACGACGAGGCGTACGACGACTGTGAACAGCGCCCACCCACCGAGGGTGACCAGAAGGTGCGCCGGCGCGACGAACCAGGTCAACACGAGCCGGCTCGCCACCAGCACCACGGCCGGGACCAGCCACACCAACACTCGATCCGCCCGCGTCCTGGGCGTCGGCAGCGCGGCGACCCGCCACGGTCGGAGCGCGCCGAGCAACAACCCGCGCGCGGCGGTTGCGCCGAACCCGCGCCCGTACAGGCCGAGCAGCACCACCAGCAGGATCGCCCCGAGCATCGCCCGGGCCGCCCAGGCCATCGCCGGGTCCCGGTCGGCGCGCAGCGCCCCGAGGTCGGCGGCGGTGAAGTTGTACGCGGGCAAGTCCAGGTCGGCGCCGTAGCGCTGCCGGTGCGCGTCACGCGCGTCCTGGTATGCCGCCGCGGCCCGCCGCCAGTCGTGGCGGGCGATCGAGGCACCCGTGTCCAGCCACTGCGCGTGCCGCAGCACCATGGCCCGGTACGCGCCCAGCGTCTCGAACAGGTCGACCTGGTAGTCGAGAGTCGCGGTGAAGCGCCCGCGCAGTTCGGCGTCGCGCCAGGTCGCCGGTTCGGTCGCGGCGACCAGGTCGCGCATGCGCCGGGCCAGCACAACGGCCTGCGTGCCCTCCTCGATCGCCTCGTCGACGCGGCCGCCGGTCACCGCGTAGATGCTGTCCAGCGCCGCGGAGTCGCCGGTCGGGATGTCCCACTCGAAGATCCACATCATGGGCGGCGGTTCCAGCCCGAGCGCCCGCACCGACCGGTCCGCGTACGGGCCGATGTAGAGGCCCTTGGTGACGGCCTGCCGGGACAGCGCCATGGCCTGCCCGATCGCGGCGACGGTGGCCGGGTCGCCGGAGAACGTGCGGTACGCCCAGTCCGCCGTGACCTGCGCCGGGTCGACGTGCGGGTCCCAGGCCAGGCGGCCGACGGCGTACGTGTTGAGGTCGTAGAGCTGCCAGAATCCTGCGCGCAGGTACAGCGACATGGGCCCGGCGCGCAACGGACCGCCGTCCTGGGTCCAGTTCCAGACACCCTCGACGTTCGGATTGGCGGCAAGGAATGCGCGCAGCGCCTCGCGGTGCAGCGGGCCGAGGTCGTTGGGCAGCGAGCCGAACGCCTCGAACTCGCGCCGGGCCTGGAACTCCACGATGCGGCGATGCCCGCCGCCCAGCAGGGTGGTGTTCAGCGGTAGGTGGCTGTAGAAATCGCCCAGGGTGTACTTGGTGGACACGATCAGATGCGGGTCGTCGAGCCCGCCGAGGACCTGCGCGTACGACACCGGGTTGGTGTGCAGGTCGCCGACGGCACCGACGCCCACCGTCCAGGTGCGGAAGATGATCTCCTTCCCGGCTGGGCCCGCGGTGTCCAGCAGCGCCCGCAGCATCGCGCGCACGGACGTTTCCGTGGTGACCGCGAGCCTTGACGAGTAGTCCCAGCCGGTCCCGGCGTACACCTCGCCGCCCTCGCCGACGCGGACCATCAGGCCGTCGACGAACGGCATGCTCTCGAACAGCTCGGCCAGACCGGCCTGGTAGACCGCCCACAGCCGAGGGTCGGCCGCGTCGAGGCCGCCGACGGTCCGCGTCAGGTATGCCTCCAGCGGGGGCGACACCGCGAGCATGTCGGTCAGCAGGAAGACCCGCACGCCCATGTCCTCGGCGTACCGGAAGACGGGGCCGAACGCCGCGACCATCGCCCGTGCCCGGTCGACGTGCGGGTCGCCGGGCGGGTAGACCGCGCGCCCGTCGCCGACCTTCACGAACGTGACGTACTCCAGGAAGCCGGGCACGACGATCGCGTTGAATCCCTGCGCCACCGAGTGGTCGACGAACTGCCGAAACTGCGCGTCGATGCGGGCCACCGCGCCAGCGTCCACCCACGGTGCGCGAGGCAGCACCGCCGACCCGACCACGTCCGTGTTCAGGCCATAGTCGTCGCCGGCGGCGAAGACGGCCGGGTCGGGCTCGCGCCCCACCGAACCCGCGTCGGTCAGCCGCAGGCCGAGCCGGGGGACGACCACCCGACCCGCGTCCGCCGCGGGGAGCACCTCGGCACCGGAGCGGATCCGGTCGGCCAGCCGGTACATCCCGGCTGCCACGCCCGCGACGTCGCCGCCCTGGACGGCCAGTTCCGCGCCGCGCACGTCGAGCCGGTAGGACTCGGGCGTCCCGCTCAGGGTGGCCAGCACGTCCGCCCGCAGCGTGCTCACCGCCGACAGGTCCGGGGCCGCGACGCGCGCCGTGCCGGTGCCCGGCGCGGCCGTCGCGGACCCGGCCGGGCTCGACGCGGCCGGGACGAGCACCGGCCGGGGCAGGCCGCGGAAGACGACCGCGTCGGCGACGGCGGCTGCGGCCTTCCTGACGCGCGGCTCGTCGGGCACAACGAGGGACGCCAACGGCGGGACCGGTGCGGGCGTCCGCGCCGGGGCGGCGACACCGTCCTCGCGCGGCACGGCAGCGGGGGCGTGGCTCAACCCCAGCGTGTCGCCGACCCCCCAGGCCGCGGCTGCGCCGAGCGCCAACAGGACCGCCGCGGCGACGAGCAGCGGGTACGGCCTGCGGACCTCGGCAACGTGAGCCACGCTCGCATGGTAATAGCCTCACCGCCCCGTCTTCGACGTGCAGAAGCGGGCGGCGAGCGCCGTCGGCTGCCGGAACTCCTCGCGGCCCGGCGGCTGCCGGCATTGGCGGAACGGTGAGTCACCGCAGTGCTGCTGCGAGCTCGGCGGCATTGTCGAACGCGGGTGCCGCCCTTTCGGGTTCGTCTTCCGTTAGCGTGACGGAATGGGCGCGGCCCAGCATCTCGGCCGCAGTCGTCGGGTCGTGCAGCACCAGCGCGAGTTCGGCGCGGTAGACCAGAACCTCTACCAGCTCGACCGGGTCGTCGTCGGCCTGCGGCCGGGCCAACGCGCTGTCGAGGATCCGAACAGCCTGTCCGACGCTTCCCCTGGAGTCGGCCTGCACGACAGCATTCGCCAGGGCCTTGGCCAGCCGTCCGGCAGGCGTGGCGGCTGGCCTGGGCGCGGTAGCAGCGTCCCGAAAGACGCGGATCCAGTTGCCGCCCGGGTCGATGACGCTGAATCCGCCCAACCCGTCGGCGTTCTTCCGCGCCCTGGGCCGGGTCATCCGCGGCGTTCCGGACACCAGTACCTTGCCGTACGCGGCGCGCATGCCGGCTGCGAATGCCCGGTGTAGGCCCTCGATGTCCGCGGTGAGTACGAGACAGGAGCCGTAGGACTGCTCCGGGTCAAATCCGGGGATCTCGAAGAACTGCAGATGCAGGTCTTCCCGCTGCACCCCCACGCACGCGTTGGGCTTGCGTTGCTTGTACGTGGTGCGGAAACCGAGAACTTCGTAGAAGTTCTCGATGTCGTCAATGGATGCGCACGGCAGCAGGGGAACGGTCCGCTCGTTGGTCATGCCTCCTTCCTAGGCGTCGCAGGGTGTCCGTCGCACATGGAAATAGCCGATCATCGCCTTCGGTCATCCGATCGGCTGATGACCCAGAACGCAACGCTGCCCAGCCGAGCAGCTCCCAGCCGAAGGCGAACGGAACTTGGACGTTGATGCGGCCGCCTGGACTGCCGGATCATAGATAGACGACGACGAGCAATATGGCTCGGACGGCGAGTAGGCAGGCCATGTGTCGCACGTCGGGGCGCATCCCACGGAAATGAGGCGGATGAAGCGGTGTAGGAGGCAGCTATGACATAGATGGGATTACATGTCCTGCGTGATCTCAGGTATGAAGGCCGAAGGCACGTCTCGGTGCTGATTTCCTGAGAAGGAGCGACAGATGAAAGATGCCCTGCGCCGCCTACGAACGGGGGCGGTCGCGCTCGCTGCCTGCACACTTGGGATGAGCCTACTGTCGGTACCCGCCGCCGAGGCGTACTCGGTTGCCCCTCTCGCGCCGCAATCCGAGCGGGCACCGGAATCGAACCAGTTTTCGGCAGAGGGTGTGACCACCATCGGTGAACTCCGCACCGTCGACAGCTCCCTGTCCTATGCCCCCAACGGCGGGACGCAGATCATTCAGCACCCCGGTGCCACCTACGTCAAGGTGCACTTCAGCTCGCTGCGACTGGCCCCGGGCGAGTACGTCACCGTGTCGAGCCGGGACGGCAGGGAGAGCTACCGGTACGACCGCCACCTGAACCGGGCGACCGGTTCGGACTACACCACCGACGGACAGCCGGGTTTCTGGGCGATGTCGGTGGAGGGCGACACCGCCGTGGTGACACTGCACAGCAGCCGCCCCTCACGTGGCAGCGCCGCCACCATTGACCGGTTCTGGCGCGGATACGACCGCACGGAAATCGCCGCGCACAACTTTTCCACCCAGTCCGTGTGCAGCACCGACGCACGCCGGGACGTGGTCTGCTACCAGAACAGCCACCCCACCGAGTACGCCCGCGGAAGAGCGGTGGCACGGCTGCTGATCAGCGGCGGTGGACTGTGCACCACCTGGCGGGTCGGCAACACCAACCGGATGCTGACCAACAAGCACTGCTTCTCGACGCAGTCCGCCGTGAGCGGCAGCGAGATGCAGTTCAACTACCAGTGCGCCACCTGCGGCGGCGCGAATCCCGGCGCCGGCACCAAGGTCAGCGGTGCCACCCTCTACCGGGTGAGCAGCGGCGGCTCCAGCCAGCTGGATTACACCCTGTTCTCGGTCAACAACTTCGCCGCCATCCAGGGATTCGGCACGCTGTACCTGGAAACTACCGCCACCAGCAACGGCACCCGGATCTATGTCCCCGGGCACGGCGACGGCAGCCCGAAGCGGTTGTCGATCTACGAGGACGCCCAGAACGGCGCGACCTGCGCCGTCCGGAACGCGAACTACAACACCTGGAACATCAGCTACAGCTGTGACACCTCTGGCGGCAACTCGGGTTCACCCGTGCTGAACGCCAGCCACCGGGTGATCGCCCTGCACCACCTCGGCGGTTGTCCGTCGAACCAGGGCGCGAAGGCGCACCTGATCTACAACGAGATCGCCAGCCTGATCGACAACGGCTGAGACTGGGGGCCGCCGATGTGCGCTCCGCGCCTCGGCGGCCCATCGGCCTCCTCGCCGCTCGCTGCCCAGGGCATCTCCACGCACGCCGCCGCCCCACCTGCGATCTCGACCGTGTTTGCCTAGGCGGGGCCGGGTGGCTGTGGCCGTTCAGGTGGCGTCGATGGCGTGTCCGGTACGACGACGAGGCTGACGACGCGGCGGGTCCGGCCGTCGCGGGTGTTGCCGGTCCGACTGACCACGGCGTGCTCGATCTCGGCGACCATCGTGCTGAACTCTTCGTCGGTGAGCCAGACGGCGGCCTGTCGGTAGACCACGCCGTCGCGGTGGGGGTCGGCGTGTTCGTGGGCGAGGTAGCGGTCGAAGTCGCCCAGCAGTGACGCCGCGAACGTGGTGTAGGCGCGTCGGTGATCGTCGCGGGTCATCGCGGCCCGGGCGGCGGGGCTGACTGTGCCCTGGTCTTGGCGTACCCGGTAGCTGCGCTCCACCGTGCCGCGTACTCGCCGCTCATCGACCACCTCCAGCACGCCCGCCTCGGCCAACACGGCGATGTGCCGGTACATCGTCGCTGGGGGGATGTCGGGTAGGCGGTCACGGAGCTGTGTGGTGGTCAGCGGGTCGGTGTCGAACAGCGTTTGCAGGATGCGCATCCGGACGGGGTGCAGGAGAAGGTCTGCGGTTGCCATGAACCCATCTTCCCACATACGATAATGCTCCCAGGCCTGATAATGTTCCCGGCCACTGAGAATAATCGGAGGTGGCGCATGCGGGATGTCGACATGACGGCTATCGCAGACGACGGACTTCCCCTGGTCGGCACGCTGACCCTGCCCGTCGGCCCCGGGCCGTACCCGGCCGTCCTGCTACTGCACGGCTCCGGGCGACTGGATCGCGATTCCAACACCGCGCGCCTCCGGATGGAGCTCGGACCACCACTGGCCGGAAGGCTGGCAAACGCCGGGATCGCCACGTTGCGTTACGACCGGCGCGGTGTCGGCGCCACGGGCGGCGATTGGCGCGCGACCGGATTCGCCGCCGGCCGGCACGACGCGGCCGCCGCGCTACGCGCCCTCACTGTGCGACCCGAAATCCGGGCGGACGCCGTTGGCGTGCTCGGGCACAGCGAGGGTGCCGTTCACGCCATGTCCCTTGGGGCACGCCCGGAGGTGGCGGCGGTGGTGCTGCTGGCCGGGTTCGCCCGCACAGGGGAGGACGCCCTGCGCTGGCAGGCCGCAATGATCGCCCGCGACCTCCCCGCTCCCGTACGACCGCTGCTACCGATCCTGCGATCCCTGGCCAACCGGCAACTCGCCCGAATCAAGACGACCAGCACCGACATGGTGCGCATCCTCGGGAGGCCAACCAACGCCCGGTGGCTGCGGGAACTGCTCGACCACGACCCGCGCCCGGAACTGGCGAAGATCAAGGCTCCCGTCCTGGCTATCACCGGGGACAAAGACATCCAGGTCGACCCGGCGGACCTGGACGAGATCCGCCGGCTGGTGCCCGGCGACATCACGGTCCACCGGATCCCCGACCTCACCCACGTGCTGCGTCGCGACTTCGGCCGTCCCTCGGTGCGCTCCTACCGGCGGCTGCTCCGCCAGCCGGTCGACCCCGACCTGCTCGCGCAGGTGGCCGGCTGGCTCGCCCACCGACTACACGAGACGCCCGACACGGTTCGTGCCGGGTAACCGATGGCCCACCCCCACACAGAGAGCCATCCCCAACAACCCCTGCTTCGAACCCCGCGAAGGGAAATGGCGTGACCACCGCAACCTCTGCTCGCCAACATGACGGCCTCACCACCTTCTGGATCGTCACGTTTGCATGGACCTTTGCCTTCTGGCTTTTCGCGATCACACTCGATGAACCGGCGATGACGTCCCCCACCCTCGTTCCGTACCTTCTCGGTGGATTCGGCCCGGCGATCGGCGCGATCGCTGTCCGGATACGGCGCTATCGCCGTCGTCAACCGATCCCCGCCCATACGGTGCGACTTCGGCTGCGCCCACGGCTGTTCTGGGCGCTGCCCATGCTGGCCCTGGCATCGGGGACCGTGCTGGCAGCCGCACTGCTCGCGGAGTTCCTGGGCGGCCCGGCACTGAGCCTGACTGAAGGGCAGGAGTTGATCGCGACGGCGGGAGGAACCGTACCGTTCCTGATCAGCATGCTGATCGGCGGTCCGTTGGCCGAAGAGCCCGGTTGGCGTGGCACGGCTTACCCACGCCTGCGCGCGTCGATGAGCCGCCTGCGCGCCGGTCTGCTGCTGGGCGCCGCCTGGGCGGTGTGGCACCTGCCGCTGTTCTTCATCAACGGGACACTTCAGTCCGAGTTCGGCCTGGTCAGCTGGAGTGGCCTGTTGTTCACGCTCAGCGTCGTCCCGATGGCACTGCTCACCGGCTACGCCTACGAAGTCGCCGGGGTCGCGGCATCGGTCGCGGTCCACTTCGGCGTGAACACCACCATCGCGCTGCTCACCGTCAAGTCACCCGCCGCCCAGGCGCTCGTCCTGGCGGTACAGATCATCGTGGCGGCCGTGCTGCTCGCCTCACAACGCAACCGTGGGCAGGACCGACCGGCGCTGGACCACCGCGAAATGGCTGATCTGCGGTGAACGGGTGGCCGGGTCGCCGGGACCCGTTGGAGCTCCTAACGGTCGCTGTGGTGGCTGCCGGTGAAGCGGAGAGACCGGCGACCGCCTTCCTGATCCGGCTCGTTGTCCGCCACCGGATTGCCCAGCCGGGTCACCCAGTCGACGAACTCCGCGTCCTGTCTCGGCAGCGGCTCGCGGTCCGCCGGGGTGCCCGCGGCGGCCCCGTCGGCCCGGGACTTGTTGCGCCGGAACAGGCCCCGCCGCCCGCTGGCCCGTCCCGCCTCGAGGACGGATGTCGGGTCGGCCGACGCGGGGACCGGGTCGGTCCTTGCAGGGCGGGCCGGCACGGCATCGGTCGTGGGCTGGGGCCCGGCGCGCCGGGCGGTCGCGAGGGCGTCCCAGTTCGCGGCCTGGTTCAGGCTGGGCAGGGGCGGCCGGTGCCGAGGTGGGAGCGCCGGTTCGGGGCCGGCTGACTGGGGCGCCTCGGCGTCCGGAGCGGGCTCGGCCGAGGGCGGCACCCGCCGCGCCGGAACGACGGGCCAGGTCGCCTGAACCCGCGTCCGGTCGGTCTTCGGCGGCTGGTACATCCGGAGGGTCCCCGGGGCGACGAGGGCCCCGTCGGGTTCGGTGTTGTCGGCCTCGGCCGTCCTGGAGCCGTCCCCGGCAGGTCCCGCGGGAAGGTAGGCCGCCATCGCGGGGGCCGGTTCCGATGTCTCCGGGGTGTCGTCGAGGTCAGCCGGTGTGGCGAGGTCGGCGGGTGCCGCCGATGCGGCGCTGGCGTTCCGGTCCCCAGCCGGTGCACCGAAGCCCAGCTGTTCGGCTGCGGTCGGGAGCTTCGCTGTGGTCGCGCCGACGACCGGCCCCGTGCTGGCCAGGTCGACGGGCTCCGGCTCGTCGGTCGTACCACCAACGGCCGGCCTCGTGGCCTGCCGCACGGCTGGGCCGGCGGACAACGGACGGAGGATGTCGGTTGGCTCGGCGACCCGCGCTTCGGCGGTGCGCGGCAGGAGCGGCCAGCGGAACAACGCAGCGGCGGCCGAACCGAGCACACCGGCGGCGACGGCGAGCAGCGCCCCGTAGTACGGCGTGATCTGGTACCGGTCGACGGCGTCGCCGGGACCGGCGGTCAGATAGGTGAACGCGACCAGCATCGTGCCGGCCGCGCCGGTCACGCTGTTGACCAGGGGCGGATGCCCGCGCCAGCGGGCCAGCCCGCCGGTCGCCGCGCCGATGAGCAGGGCCGCCGCCGGCAGAATCAGGATCGCCAGCCGGTGTGCCGCGTCGGCGTCGAGTCCGGCCGGCTCCAGCACACCGAGCCGTACGGCGGGCAACGGCTTGGCGGCTGCGAGCGACGGGACGACCGAGGCGAGCGCCAGCAGCCAAACCACGCCGCCCACTGCCGCCATGTTCCAACCCAGCGGCGGCTTCACCAGTACGGCGATCGCGGCACCCGCGCCAACCAGCGCGCCGAAGGCCGCGCAGATGGCGACGGCCCAGATCGGGTCCACAGAGAAGCGCTCGGCGGCCTGGGCCGGCCGGACGAAGAGCGGCGCCACGACGGTGGCGCCCAGCGCGGCGGCGGCGGCGACGGCCACCAATCTGCCCGTGTTCCCCAGCACCCCGTACCGGCGGGCAAGGCGTGCGGCGACGACGGTGCCGGCTACGGCGGCATGTGCCGCGAACCAGCCCACCCAGACGAGCTGGGCGGGCCACTGGTTGACGACGGCGCCGGTGGAGGCGCCGGTGAGCTGGACGATGCCGAAGCTGAACGCGATGCCGAGTTGACCGGTACCGGCGAGCATGCCCATCCCGAGCGCTGTGAGCAACAGGTTACGCCATGTGCGAGAGACCATGTCCGGCACGTTACGCACCCAATGCAGTGGTTTTTCCGGAATGCCGGTTTTGTGTCGGGCCGCCGTGCCAGCGGTTACTTCAGTTCGACCACGCGCGCGATGTGCCTGGTACCGCCCACATTGCTGAGCATGTGGACCGCGTTAGGGCGTGACCCACGAGCACCGAAGGTCTCACAACCCTGCGCCGGCCCGGCCGGTCGATGTGCGGGCGGCTCTCGGTCGCGAAGACATCACGGGTGCTTTGGATGCCATGGTGGGGTGCGCATCGCCGTCGTGCCCGGCGCAGCGTCCTCGCAGCGCTCCACGGCTTGCCGGGAACAGCGCGCCGCCCTTCGCGGTAGTTCGCTGGGCGTCGCGCAGGCTGACCATGGGTTGCTCAGAGGCCGCTGACCCAGGTGCCGCAGGCCGCACGTACATGCGAATCGGCGGTGACCCTCCGGGGGAGGGCCACCGCCGATCGTGTGGTCGAACCGGTCAGGCGGCCGAGCAGGCGGTGTCCAGCTCCTTGATGGCGGCTTCCAGGGCCTTCTTGCTGGGCTTGGCGTCGGCGGACTTGTTGTACGCGTCGCTCAGGCCCATCATCTCGTTCTGGATCTTTTCGGAGGCGGCGGTGACTGCCTCGTTGGCGCCTATGGAGTGCGCCAGGATCGCGACCGAGCCGGCGGCCCACTGGGCGCTGACCGCGAAGTGCCCGGCTGGCGGGCCGATCTTCTCGGCCTTGGTGACCTTAGCCGCGTTGTCCTTGATGTCCTTCTTGATGTCGGCGCAGGCCTTCACTGTGGCCGCGTCGTTGGCCGCAGTGCTGGTCGCGGCGGTGGCCGCACCGCCGGTCGGGGCGGCGCTCGAGGCCGCCGGGGACGGCGAGGTTGCGGTGCCCTCAGATTCGGGCTGCGGATCGCAGCCGGACATCGCGATCGCCGCCGCGACGGCCAAGCCAGTCAGGACGAGCCGAGTTTGGTTCATCGATGTTCCCCCCATGATCTTCATGATCGGCGCACGCTACCAGCCCCGGTCGCACGGGTGGGACCAATTAGTGGGCCGACGAGCACCGAGCCCTAGGTCTGGCGCCGTGGATGCCCAAGTCGTGCTTGAACCCGGCGTCCACCTAAGCGATGGATCGTAACGCGATGGCTGTCCAGTCCGGACTGCCGGCGATCATCAGGCGCGCGCGTCGGCGGTCGCCCAAGCCCTCGGGCAGCGCAGCCTCAAGCCGGATTTCCGGCTGTCAGGCGGCTCAGGATGGTCCGGGCCAGCGCGGCGAGCCGGGTTCGTAGGTCGTCGTCGGCCCGTCCACCGAGGCCGTCTTCGAGATGCGCGGCCAGGGCGGTGACCGCGGGGAGCAGGTCATCCAGCGGGCTGCCCTCGTGTCCCACCACGTAGAGACGGTGGGTTCCCACCTCGGCGGGGATGCTGCGGTCGAGGATCCGCTCGCAGGTGTCGGCGGCGATCAGCGCCACCGCAGTTGGCACGTCCGGTTCCGGGAGCCCAAGTTCGTCGGCGACCGCCGCCAGGCGCCGAATCGCGTCGTGCGCCGGCAGTTTCCGCGCCGACTCGGCCGCGAGCGCCACCACGGCGTCGCCGTTGACGCCGGCAACCAGCAGGTCGCAGGCCAGCATCACCGCGTAGTGCGGGTCGGCGTCATCAAGCAGCGCCCGGGCTATTTCGGTCCGAAGCCGGCGAAGAAGTTCGTCATCCACGCGCCGAGGCTAAGGGACGCTCGTAGCCCCGCGAGTACGTCTGGTGTGGATAGTCGGGCAGGATGCCTGGGTGCAGGTGATCACCGCCGCCCGGTCTGAGTGGATCTTCCCGTTCACGGGGTTGCAGCCCCTCAGTTCCGGAAGCTGGTCCGGCTGATCGCCGAGCGTGGCGGTGACGGCGTCGCCGATGGTAGGCCGGGCCTTGTCCAGCAGGCGGACGACGATCACATTGTCGGTGACGCTCGCGGCGATCACCACCACCGCGATGATTCACCCGAGCGCGTCGACGGCCCTGGTATTGAACACATTGATCTCTACGAATTAGACGAACCCGCTTAATTCCGAAGATCCTTTCCCGTGCCGGCTCACCGGCCCGGCTGCCGGTGCGGGTCGTCGAGCACGTCAGCCGCCGGTGGCGTAAATGACGGACGGCGCGAGGGTGTGTCCAAAAACACATTCATCTGTGTATGCAGGTCGCACTGGTTCGATCTCTCTCGGTAGCTCCTCACGCACTTGCGGTCTATGGAATGACATAGATGTGGACCGATTCCTTCGGTAGCTTCACCTTTCGACGGCAGCCGTCGCCGAGCGGCATGAAGACGGCTTCGAGAGCACCGGAAACGGTTGCTGAACAGGGGGAGTCAGCCGGATGGATTCGTCAAGCAAAATCCGTTGTCCGAGAAGCGTGAGACGCCTGGGGGCCGCCGCACTGGCTGCGGCCGTCGCGACAGTCGCCTTACTCACCGCTCCCGCGGGCGCTCCCGCCGGGGCGAACCCCTCGCCGGCTCGGATCAGCGGCTCCGATCTGAGCACCAGCAGTGCGCCTGCCCCGGTGCGGCTGCCGGGCGACAAAGCGGTGCGCAACTACACGCCCACACAGTTGAAGTCGTTCGAGCGCACCGGCGGAGACCCCGAGGTGCTGGCGTACTGGACGCCGGAACGGATGAAGGCAGCCAAGCCGCTGGATGCCCCGGGAGATGCGGAATGGGTCGAGAGCACGGCCCGCGCCGTGGCCAGCAAGACGGCCGCCGTCGCGGCGAAGCCGGTGGCCGCCCAGATCTCGCGGAGCGTGACCAACGCCCCGCCGCCGGTGACGAACTTCTCGATCACCAATGGCAAGTTGTTCATCGGTGGCTACGAAAGTGGCTCATGGTGCTCGGCGTCGGCGATCAACACCTCGTCCAAGCGGGTGCTGATCACCGCCGGTCACTGTGTCCATGACGGACAGGGCGGCACCTGGCTGCAGAACCTCGTCTTCGTGCCGGGATACAACGCCTTCAACGCGGACCACGACCCGGTCGGCCGCTTCCAGGCGTACTGGCTGCGGACCTTCAACGAATGGATCAACAACAGCAACCTCAACCGGGACGTCGGCTTCGTGACCACCTACTCCGGCGGCGACTGGAACACGACAGTCGTCAACACCATCGGCGGACACGGCCTGGTCTACAACGGTGGCACCGAGTTCGACACGTCGATCTTCGGATATCCGAGCAACCGTGACGGCGGCAACGTCATGTGGGCTTGCTGGGGCACCGCCACCGACAACAGCATCTTGGACGACAAATCCAAAATCACCTGCAACTTCGGAGGTGGCTCCTCGGGCGGACCGTGGACCTGGAACTACGACAACGCCAGCGGGCTCGGCTCGGTCCGCTCGGTCATGTCCACGGTGAACAGCGAAGGCGTCAACAAGGGGCCATACTTCGACCAGGCTGTCGTCGATGCGATGAACGCCGCCAACGCTGATTGGTAAGTTGAACTGATGAGAATGCGGCCACCACTTCCACTGGCAGCCTGGCTGCTGGCTGTGGTGGCCGCACTGAGCGCCTGCGGCTCCGCAGCCGAGCCCGGCGGCGACACGTCAGGCGTCCGAGCGCCGACCGGACCGACCCGGCCGGAAGCGTTGCCGACCCGGAGCGACCTGATCGACGCGCAGGTTGTTCAGTGGCGCGATTGGCGCAGTGTCGACGATCGAATCCTCGAGGTCACCCTGACGGCCGGACCCGCCGACTGCTACGGAGCCGAGCCGGAAGTGACAGAGAGTGAAACCGCGGTGCGCCTCCGGATCCGCGTCGGGCTGCTACCCGAGGCGGCCGGCAAGGAGTGCCCAGCAATCGCCAAGGAGGCGGTGGTCCCGGTGCGACTCACCTCCGCACTGGGCAACCGCAAGGTCGAAGCTCTGAGCTGACGCCAGCTCGGCAGGCGACCAGCCGTCGCCTGCCGAGCGGTACCACCGCTGACCTCGCATCCGCCCGGGACCACGTCACGGTCGACAAGAGCAGCAGTTCCAAGGCTCAACTCACGACGAAGTTGGCCATCATGGCCATGTCTTCGTGTTCGAGGTTGTGACAGTGGAAGACGTATTTGCCCGCGTACCCGTCGAAGTGGATGAGGATTTTGGCTTGTTCGCCGGGGCGCAGGTCGATGGTGTCTTTCCAGCCGGCGTCGAACGGACCTGGGCCTCCGCTGCCCCGAGCCAGGACTTGGAAGGGGCTGAGGTGGATGTGGACGGGATGGTGGAAGTCGGCGTTCAGTTGCCAGATCTCGGTGCTGCCGAGGCGGACGTGCGCCGCGATGGAGTCGGGGCTGAACGGGGCTTGGGAGATGAGCCAGCCCTCGTGGTCGTTGACGTCACCGGCCCGGAAGTCGAATTTGCGGGTGACGACCGCGTCGGCTGGCCGCAGAACCGGGATGGCGGATAGTCGATCCGGCACCTTGAATGTCTGCGGCCGGCCTTCGCCGACGACGAATCGCATGACCTGTCCCATTGCTCCAGTGCCGAAGTCGTTGACCAGGGTGACTTCGGCGCCCGGGGCGTAGTGGGAGAAATCGACGAGTACGTCGAAGCGTTGGGCGGGGGCCAGTTCGAGGTGATCGTGTCGGGCGGGTTCGGCGAGGAGCCCTCCGTCGGTGCCGATCTGGGTGATGGCGGACGGCGGCGCCGGGTCAAGGCGCAGTGACAGTCGTCGGGCGTTGCAGGCGTTGAGCAGGCGTATCCGGTAGGTGCCCCGTTCGACCGGTGCGATGGGCCAGGGTGTGCCGTTGACGAGCATGACGTCACCGAGGACGCCGGCGACGTAGTCGCCGTGGACTCCGTGTTGGTTTACCAGGGTGGGGTCGAGGCTGGGGTAGAGCAGTGATCCGTCGGCGTCGAAGCTGCGGTCGGTGATCATCAGTGGCAGCTCGTGCTCGTTGTCCGGCAGGCGAAGATCTGCTTCTTCGTCGTCGTGATGCAGGTGGAAGCCGGCGAGTCCCCGCCAGACGCTGGGACCGGTGAAGTCCATGCGGTGGTCGTGGTACCACAGCGTCGCTGCCCGCTGCTGTAGTGGGAAGGTGTAGGTCCGCTTGCCCTGTCGGGTGTCGCCGCCGGTGACCATGTCGTGGCCGCCGCCCATGTTTTCGTGGCGGTGGTGCCGGGCGTAGTAGCTCATGTCGGTCGGGTAGACGTAGTCGGTCGGGTAGCCATCGCTGTCCTGCGGTGTCCGTCCGCCGTGCAGGTGGACGACGGTGGGTAGCGGCAGGTTGTTGGTGTGCCGGACCTTGACGGTGCGGCCTCGTCCGCTCCGGATGGTGGGCCCTGGGAAGGAGCCGTTGTAGGTCCACAGCTCCGTCGTCAGTCCGGGGAGGATCGAGGCCCGGGTGACGGTTTGCACGATGTCGTAGTAATCGGTGGTCGTGTCGGAGCGGGTCGGGCGTAGTACGGGTGGAAGGGTGAGCCGCCGTCGGAATGGCGATGGGAGCGGTGCGCGGCTGGGCAGGACCTTCCCGGTGGAACTGGCGCCGGCGATGCCGCTGATGAAGGGGACGCCGACGCCGACGGCAGCGATCCCGGCTCCGGCGATGCCGAGGAAGGTTCGGCGGCTGATGGTGCTCATCGGATCTTTCTCCATGCTGCGGCGGTGAGGGCGAGCAGCAGCACGATGACGGTGACGCCCAGGGGGATATGCACGGCGAGGATCAGTTGGTAGCCGAGCCAGGTCTGCAGTGCGGTCAGGATGAGCAGCACGATCGACGCGGGCAGTGGCCAGCGTGGGCCTGCCCCGGCGAGGCGCCACAGGGTCGCGGTGACGATGCTGGCCGCGATTGCCGCGACGGTGTAGGTGGCTGTGTCTCGGTGGAGGTGCAGTGCCCCGTAGCTGCCGGATAGGAACTGGCCGGCGAAGACGGCCTGGTCGAAGGCCAGAACTGTTGCGATGGTGCTGGTGAGCCGGAACAGCCAGATCGGCCACCGCCGCTTCGACGAAGTGGCTTGGGGCTGCCCGGATGGCGTGGTCTGGGTGGTTGTCATGATGCTTCGAATGCCCGGGTGTGGTGGGAGCGGAAGACTTGCACGTCGGCTAGCAGACGGGAAGCCGCCATGCTGGAACGGCCGCCAGGGCTTGCCAGCATGGCCGCCAGGGCGTCGTCGTCGCGCCAGCGTGCGTGGTGGATGACATGTCGCCCGTCATCGGACCGGGTCAGTGTTGAGCCGAGGAAGCCGGGCGTGTGCTCCAGGACGTCGTGGCCGTTGGCGGTCAGCAGCGCGTACAGCTGGTCCTGGTGTTGTTCCGTCACGGTGAAGACGCTCGTCACGGTCAGCTCGCCGCTCGCGGCTGCCGGATTGTCGGGTCGGCTGGCCGGGCGCTCGGTGGGGGCGGTCATCGCTGAGCCGCCAGAGTCTTGCGGACGGCGACGATCGTGACCGCGACGAGGGTGGCGAAAACCGGTCCCGTGGCCGCGTGGGCGACGGCGAGCACGATGGTGTCGCCCCGGTCGTAGAAGATCACCTGCACGGTGGCGTTGATGACGTTGATTCCGATCGCCGTACTGGTAGCGGTCAGGTGGACGCGGCGCAGCGCGGCGTTGCGGTACCAGTCGTGCGGGCCGCCGGTGACCCGGTTGAGCAGCAGACCGGTCAACGGGCGGCGCGCGATGATGCTGGCCAGGCACACCATGATCACGGCGAACGGGATCAGCGTCGGGACCAGGAAGAAGCCCCGCGCTTCGCCGGTGACCGCGGCGACCACCGCGCACACCGCCACCACCAGGATGCCGATCAGTGCCGACCTCGGCGACTGTCGGCGCGCCAACCGGTAGCCCAGGCCGGCGAGAGCGGTCATGGCAGCGGCGGTGATCGCCGGGTAGAGGGAGAACACCACATTCGCCGCGACAAACACCAGGCCCGGGGCCGCGGCCACGAGGATCCCGACCCAGCGCTCAGGGTCACTCCAGGTTTGCCTGATCGCCGCCCATCCTGACTCCGGTCCCTGGTGGCTGCCCTGCCGCGGGCCAGGTTGGGGCCGTGGTTCGGGGTCACGGCTGGCGTCGTACTCGGGCATTCGATCGCCGATCGTCAGGGTGGCTCGTTGGTTGCTCATGGCCAAAATGGTTACACGTGAAACGGTTTCTTGCAAACCTGTGTCCCGTGAGATAGTGTTCGGGGGTGCCTAACGAACAAGCTTTCGCCGACCAGTCAGCTACGTCCGGCACTCCGGAAAACCCGGAGGAGGGGTCACCCTTTGCGATCGGGCTGCTGCTGCGTCAGGCGCACGACCGCGTGGCGGCGGCGATGGACGGCGCTCTGGCGCCGTTCGGCATCGAGCGGCGCCACCTGATGGTGATGATGCGGCTGCACGCCTCGGGTCCGCTCAGCCAACGTGACCTCGTTGCGCAAACAAACCACGACAAAGCCTCGATCGTCCGGATTGTCGACGACCTCGAGCGACTCGACCTCGCTTCACGCCAGCTGGTGCCCGGTGATCGGCGGCTGCGGGCCGTCACCCTGACCGAGCACGGCCGTGAGGTCTTCGCCCAGGCGCACCAGGCTGCCGAACCCGCGGCCTCGGCCGCAACGGCGCCCCTCACTGCTGCGCAGGCCCAGCAACTCCAGCGGCTCCTGCGCACGATGGTCGCTCCCGTGAGCCCACCGGACTGATACCCGGCCGTTCACCACCCGTCTCAGGCCGACCGATGTCGTCCGGCGGGCCCTTACCGTCAGCTCGCTGGCACGAAAGGCAGCACCTCATGCGTGTTCTCATCATCGGCGCGGGCCTCGGCGGGCTCACTCTCCTGCACGGACTACGAAGCGCAGGAATCGACGCCCGAGTGTTCGAACGATCGGCGCACCGCGCACAGCAACCGGCTAGCTACGGAATCCACCTCAACGCCGATGGCCTGCGTGCCCTGCACGCCTGCCTCCCCGATCAGAACTGGAAGATGATCGACGCGGCCGGAACTCCCGTGCCGCTGATCATCCGGTTCCACGACCCCCGCCGCGGCGTCCTGGCCACCATCGACAAGAGATTGCCCGAGCACACCACCGACCCGATCACCAAACGCCGTGCGATCAGCCGCGGCAAGCTCCACGAAGCCCTCCTGCACAACACCGGCACCGAAGACGACGCGGAACCTCTCGTGCACTGGGACAAGAAGTTCACCCACTACGAGGTGCACAGCGACGGCGTCCGTGCGTTCTTCGCCGACGGCTCCCACACCGACGGCGACATCCTCGTCGGCGCCGACGGCAGTAACTCCCGGGTACGCCACCAACGTCTTCCCGGCCTGCAACGTCAGGAACTCGGCATCATCAACATCGCCGGGCGTGTCTCCCTGGCAGGCGCCGTCGCCGCGGCCCTGACGGCTGACCTCACCGATGGCGGCATCAACAACGTCGTCCCCGCCCGCAACGGGTGGATGTTCCTCTCCACCTGGCCCACTGGCGATCCCGACAAAACCGACGTCAGCAACGGTGCCGCCGAGTACGTCGTCTGGGCCTGGGCCGGATCGGAAAACTCGTACCCGCCGGGAGTGAAGAACCTCGACGGAATTCAGCTCAAGCGACTCGTCGCCGAACGCGTCCACGACTGGGCAGCACCGCTGCGGACCCTGGTCGACGCCACGGACGCCGCGACCATCACCACCGTGCCGCTACGGACCATGCCTCAGCTCCCTGAGTGGGCACCCTCGCGAGTCACACTCCTCGGCGACGCCATCCACAACATGACACCCATGGCAGGCATCGGTGCCAACACCGCCCTGCGCGACGCCGACCACCTCCGCCAAGCCCTCACGACCGGCACCGACCCGGTGAACAGCATCGGTGTCTACGAAACAGCGATGCGACACTACGCCAACCAAGCCCTAGCCCTCTCCACCCGAAACGCCACCAACGCCGCCCTCGCCACACCGGCGAACCGGACCGCGTTCCGTGCGCTTCTCCGTGCCAGCGCGGCCATCCCCGCCCTACGGCGCAAGATCTTCGGGCCGTCGATCTAATCGACCAGGGCATCTCTGAGGGCCATCCTGGCTTCGCGACAGCCGGAGCGGCGACCGAACCGGCGGTCGGCCTCACGGCGCGACCCGCCACCGTGGTCATCGGGGCGAGTGGGCTCTGGCGACGCCGATGGGCACTGTCCGAGGTGGCAGGCAGCCAACGAACCAGTGCCGCCAGTCGCCTAAGACCAGGGGTAGGCCGCTCAGCTCGCGGGCCCGACGAGCGGCGGTCCGGGAGACGACGGATACTCGCCTGATGACTGGACCGGAACTCGACCCCGAACAGTATCCGCCCATCGACCCGCGTGAACCGGTGCCCGACGACGCGGCCGTCCTTTTGCCCGGCGCGGCGGACGAACTGCCAGAAGCCCCGGCCGAACCTATGCCGGACGATGGTGGCAATGCCGGCGGCGTCCGCGAGCCGGCATAGGTCCGTCCGCTAACGAGCGCGGCACCAGCCGATGCAACGGCGGCTTCCGCACCATCGCGGCTGTGCGGTGTCGGAAATCGGCGCCGCCCAGCCGCCGGCAGAGTACTTCCGGTGGTGACATCGACGTGCTTCGGTAAGCACACCACCACCGCACGTCACTGGGAGTAGAGATGAGCCGGTCTGTTCGGAAAGGCTTCTTGGTCAGTCTGACCGCTGGCGCCCTCACCGCAACGCTGGGCCTGCCCGGCGTCGCCACGGCCGAGCCGAAGCGCCGGCCCGTCCCGGTCTGCGCGCTACGACCACTGCCCTTACCAGCGGACATGAATGGTCGAGCTTTGGCGGTCGACCCGACTGGTCGGTTCATCGCCGGTATCGGCTACCGAATCGATGACGACGATACGCAGCCGCTGCTGCTGCTCTGGGCCGGAACGCCGCGCCGACCCGGGCCTGGGGTGTGGGACGAACCCCGCCTCACCGTCGTCACCATAGAAGCGCCGGGGCAAGTCGAGAACATCAATCGGTACGGCGTTGCCGTCGGCAATGCCTTCGTCGGCAACGTCTACCGCCCCTGGCGCTACCGCAACGGGCGCCTGGAGTGGTTACCCGTCCTGCCGACGGTCTCCAACACCTTGGCGCTGGGAATCAACTCACGCGGCGACATCGTTGGCCACGGCGCCGTCGAAGAGACCGAGACGACCCTGCCGCTGCTCTGGCCCGCCGACCGGCCGGGCACCGTCGAGGTGATCGACGCCCCGTCCTACGCTAGCGCGAGGGAGATCCTCGACGACGGCACCATCATCGGCACCGCCGGCAGCTTCGGCTGGGTACGCCATCCCGACGCAAGGACCGACCGGCTCACCGCCCCCGGGGCCCAGTGGTCGGGGATATCCGCGGCCCAGGGGACCTGGGCAGTTGGCCGCATCGGCACCGGCAGTGAGGGCGGGGACAGCACCCTGGTGCGCTGGGACCTGCGGACTGGCGTGGCGTCCGCCGTGAACCCGGCGCTGGTATCAACGCAGGACGTCAACAGCCGGGGCACAGTGCTCGGCGACCGAGCCGTCGACCACGGCGACCGGCTCGTCGCCCTAGGCGGCGCCATCCCCGGTGTCCAAGATTCCTTCGGCTGGGGGATCGCCGATAACGGCCTCATCGTAGGCTCCGTGAACGGCTCCCGACTGCGCCCAGCACGCTGGATCAACTGTTGAAAACAGTCGGCGCCACCGCTTGTGTCTCGTGTCTCCTGTGCCTGGGGCATAGATGCTGTGGTGCGAGCAACTAGGTGCGGCTGATAGTCGGGAAGTGCGTTTCAGGGGGCGTGGTCGGCCCTCGACGACGCAGTGGGAGCCGCGTCGACCGTTTCGGCGCCCTCGCGACGGATCCGCTCGCTCCCCCAGGCGCCGAGCGGCCCTAGCGCCTGGTTGAGCGTGCGCCCGTGCTCGGTCAAGGAGTATTCCACCCGCGGCGGCACCTCGGCGTGGACCTTCCGGTGCACCAGGCCGTCCTCCTCGAGCTCGCGCAAATGCTGAGTCAGCATCTTCTCGCTCACTCCGAGCAGACCCCGACGCAGCTGCGCGAAACGGCGTACGCCATGGGCCTCGAGTTCCCAGAGGATCAGGCCCTTCCACTTGCCGCTGACCACGTCGAGCGCCGCGTCGATGCCGCAGATGTAAGGCCCGCGTCGAGGTGCCTTGGCCATCGCTGATCCCCTTACTTAAAGGTAAGTACCGCAGAACTTAGTGGGTACTTACGAGAATAGTGACGCGTCGCCGAGCATGGAGAGGTGAACAACCAGCAGCAGAACAGCGCCGTCACCGTGATCGGGCTCGGCCCGATGGGCCAGGCGATCACCCGCACCCTCCTCGCCGCCGGCCACCCCGTCACGGTCTGGAACCGCACCACCGGACGGGCCGAGGGCGTGGTCGCCGACGGCGCGACGCTCGCGGCGACACCCGCCGAGGCGGTCGAGGCGAGCAGCCTCGTCATCCTCAGCCTCACCGACTACCAAGCGATGTACGACATCCTCGGCCCGGCCACCGCGTCTCTCGCCGGCCGGACGTTGGTCAACCTAAGCTCCGACACCCCCGACCGCAGCCGCGAGGCGGCATCCTGGGCGGCGGGCCACGACGCGGCCTTCCTCACCGGCGGCGTCATGGTCCCAGCGCCGATGGTCGGCACGGACGCGGCGTACGTCTACTACAGCGGCCCCGGCGAGGTGCTGGACGGCAGCCGAGAGGCGCTGGCCCAGCTCGGCGCACCGAAACACCTGGGCGAGGACCCGGGTCTCGCCCAGATGATGTACCAAGCCCAGCTCGCGGTATTCCTCGGCACTCTGTCCGCGTTGATGCACGCCACCGCGATGCTGGGCGCCACGGGAATGAGGGCCACGCAGGCACTACCGGAGCTGATCGCCTCGGCCGAGTCGATCGGCGCCATTCTCCGCGCCGGCGAGGAAACTCCCGGCGCCGCGCTGGACGCCGGAGAACACCCCGGCGACCTCAGCACCGTCACCATGATGGGCGCGACTGCCGACCACATCGTCGAGACCAGCACGACACTGGGCCTCGACCTCGCGCTTCCCCTGGCCGTGCGAGCACATTATCGGCAGGCGATCGAGAATGGGCACGGCGGCGACAACTGGACCCGGATCATCGACAGCATCCGCGAGCCACGGGACAAGCGGCGGCGTCTCATCAGCTGACGTGCGGTTCTGAGCCGTCCTGTCGCGGGATTGGCCCGGCCGCCGATCGAGAGCGGGGGTCCGAGGTGCAGTTGCGCCCCGGACCCCTCCACCCTGCTCCGCCGGTGTGGCACGGAGCAGGGGTCTCTCAGGTCACCCGCAGCGCTGACCGTTGATGTTGAAGGCGGTTGGCGCCGGATTGGTGCCGCTCCACGTGCCGTTGAAGCCGGTGCTGGTGGACGCTCCCGGGGCGAGTTTGCCGTTCCAACTCATGCTGTCTGCGGTGACGCTCGTTCCGTTCTGTTTCCAGGTGGCCGACCAGCCCTGGCCGACTTTCTGGCCGATGGTGGGGAAGTCGAAGGCGAGTTTCCAGCCGTCGATCGCGGTGATGCCGGTGTTCTTGATCGTCACGGTCGCGGTGAAGCCGCCCGGCCAACTGTTCGCCGTATAGCCGACCGTGCAGCCGACGGTCGGGGCGGTGGGCGCGGTCCGCACGGTCAGGCCGGGCGAGGCCGCCGAGACGTTGCCCGCCGCGTCGCGGGCGGTTACCACGAAGGTGTACGGGGTGTCCGGCGTCAGCCCGGTCACGGTGTACGCGGTGCCGGTGGCGCTGCCCACCTTCACGGTGCCGATGGTGTCGACCCGGTGCACGTCGTAGCCGGTGACGGCGGTGTCGTCGGTGGACGGCGTCCAGGTCAGCGCGACGCTGTCGCCGGTGATCGTGCCGGCGGCCGGCTTGCCCGGGGCGGTCGGCGCCTGGGTGTCGCCGGGCGTGGTGCCGCGCGGCAGCACCAGGTGGGTGATCGAGTTGGCCGGGAAGGTGGCCGTGAGGCCGCTGGCGGTCACCGGCAGGTCGGCCTCCCGGACGACGCCGGCGAGGTCCGCCCCGCTGTAGCGGTAGACCTGAGCGGTGCTGGCGGAGGCGCCGGTGAGGGCGACCGGGCTGGTCAGGTCGTCGCCGGTCTTGTTGACGACGACCAGGGTGAGCGCCTTGTCGGCGCTGCGCTCGGCGGCGTACACGGCCAGCTTGCCCTGGTCGGCGCTTGTCGCCTGGACGGAGGTTTCGCCGAACGCGCCGCCCTTGCCGTCGTAGTTGCGGTAGACGCGGAAGGCGTTGGCCACCGGCTGGTCGGCCTGGGGTGCGGTCCAGAGGGTGGCCAGGTCGAGCCCTTCGCGGCCGAAGATGCCGAGTACGTCGGCCTGGGCGAGCGCGCCGTTGAGCGACCCGTGGGCGCCCCAGTTGTACTCGGTCATCGCGATCTTCGTGCCCGGGTAGTGCTGGTCGACAAGCTCGCGCAGGCGCGGGATGTACCGGACGGGACTGTTGATCCAGCTCTCGTCCACGTAGGTTGGGTCCCAGAGCTGGCGGGTCGAGCGCAGTCGCAACGCCTGGGTGTTGGCGTCGCCCGCCGCGTCGCCCAACACGCCGGCTTGCTGCGGGTAGAGGTGGACGTCGAAGTAGTCGAGGATGCGCGTGCCGTGCTGCTGCTCGTACTCGCGCATCCGGTCCAGGTACCACGGGCCGAGGTCCTGGCCGCCGTGCGCGGCCTTGTCCGGCGGGTTCGACCAGCAGCCGGTGCGCGAGCAGGTGTCCTGGTCGAGGCCCGAATAGAGGATCGAGTTCAGGCCCCAGCCGACGGGACCGAGCGTCTTGGCACCGGGGTCGGCAGCCTTGATCGCGGCGGCGTACTCGTAGGTGCGGTCGCGTAGCTCGTCGTAGCCCAGCCCGGTCGGGCGGACGTCGCGGTGGGTGGAGTGCCACAGGTCCGGCTCGTTGTCCAGGTTGTAGAACTGGACCCCGCCGTCGGCGGCGGCGCCGAACTGCCCCTTGAGGTGGTTGACGAAGTCGGTGGCGTACTCCGGACCGACGGCGACGCTGGTGTCCTCCGGATCGTTGCCGGTGACCGGTGACCCGTCCGGCTTTATGCCGTTGCCGCAGTCAGGTGCCCAGGTGTCGGTGGACTGCTGCGGGCCGTACTTGGCGACGCTGAAGCCACACGCCCGCGACCGGTCCTTGGCGATCCAGCCGAGCATCGGCATTGTCATGATCGTGGCGGCCCCGGTGGCCTTGTTCTCCTGCACGAACCGGTCGGTCTCGGAGCCCTCCGGGAGGTCGTCCGGACTCGGGTTGTCGTTGGGGATGTTTTCGAAGTACCAGTCCGCCGCGCGGTTGGTGGTGTCGGCGCGGAAGTTGTAGCGGGTGGTGGCGTTGCCGCCGTAGCGGTGCACCGGTAGCCGCAGGTCGCGGGCGAGGGCCTGGTCGGCGAAGTTCATGCCGTAGATGTACGGGCTGATCTGGTGGCGGGCGGCGGTGGTGTCCACGGCCAGGGCCGGGCCGGCCGCGGCCAGGGCGGGCTCTGGCAGGGCGAGACCGCCGAGGGCCGTGGCGAGCACGACGGGGAGTAGAGCGGTGGTGGGACGCACGAGCATTCCTCTCGGATAGAAGCTCGACGATGGGAGCGCTTCCACAGCGTTGCGCCTTCCCGGCTCCGAGTCAACGCCGGAAGAGCCATGTGGATCATGTCGATTCGATCCCGCCAAGGAGCATTCGCTCGGATTTTCGGTAGCGAGGGGTGCAAGACCGACTAGGGTCATTTCATGCTGGTTTGAGGTGATCTCGCTCGGTCGTGGCGTCATCAGGGCCCGCGACGGTCGGGCCGTCGTAATCCGCAGCATGCTGCGCGATGACCCGCCGTCCGGACGCCCCAGGCCCCAGAGGAAGGCAACCCCGGATGAGTCCACCCTCCGTCGCCCTGGCGACCCGCCGGATCGAGCAGGCGCGGGCGCAGGAGAACTTCCCCGTCGCGCTGCGGGTGCTGCCCCGTCGGCACCGCCGTCACCTGCTCGCCGTCTACCGGTACGCACGCCACGTCGACGACCTCGGTGACGAGCCCCTCGCACCCGGAGTCGACCGGCTCACCGCCTTGGACCAGGTGGAGACCGAGCTACGGGCCCTGTATGCCGGCCAGCCGGTGACCGACCGGGTGGTGCATGCCCTCGCGCCCACCGTGGCTGAGTGCCGGCTGCCGCTCGAGCCCCTGCTCCGCCTGGTCGAGGCCAACCGGGTCGACCAGCACGTCAGTCGGTACGCGACGTTCGCGCAGCTGGTCGACTACTGCACCCTTTCGGCCAACCCGGTTGGGGAGCTGGTCCTGCACGTCTTCGGGCAGGTAGGGCCTGCGCGGCTCGCGCTCTCCGATCGGATCTGCACCGCGCTGCAACTCGTCGAACATCTCCAGGACGTCGCCGAGGACTACCGCCGGGGCCGGGTCTACCTGCCCGCCGAGGACCTCGACCGCTTCGGCGTCACCGAGGTCGACCTTGCCGGCCCCACCGCCGACCGGCGGCTGCGGGAGCTCATCGGCTTCGAGGCGGAACGGGCCCGAGCCTGGCTCGACGCCGGCGCCCCGCTGGTGGCGGCCCTGCACGGGTGGGCCCGGCTGGCGGTGGGCGGCTACATCGCCGGCGGACGGGCCACGCTCGACGCGCTCGCCGGCGCCGACCACGACCCGCTGCCGGTGACTGTCCGTCCCCGGAGTCGCCGGGTTCTCCGTCGCTGGCTGAGCGCGATCGTGCGGAGCGCCGGATGACCGCGACCATGGACGTGGCGGCCGCCTACCGACGCTGTGAGCACATCACCCGCAGCCAGGCCGCCAATTTCGCCTACGGCATCCGCCTGCTGCCGCCGGCGAAACGCCGCGTCCTCTCGGCCATCTATGCCACCGCCCGCCGTATCGACGACATCGGCGACGGCCACCTGCCGCCGGCAGAGAAGCTAGAAGGGCTGGGGGAGATCCGGGCGGCACTGCGGCGGCTGCCCGGCGACGCCGGCGGCGACCCGGTCCTCACCGCGCTGGGTCACGCCGCGACCCGGATGCCGATCCCACTGGAGGCGTTCGACGAGCTGATTGACGGCTGCGCCGCCGACGTGACCGGCCGGCGGTACGCCACCTTCGAGGAGTTGCACTGGTACTGCCGGTGCGTGGCGGGCTCCATCGGCCGGCTCTCTCTCGGCGTGTTCGGCACTGGCGACCCAGGTCGCGCCGCGCCGCTGGCCGACGCGCTCGGCGTGGCGTTGCAGCTGACCAACATCCTGCGCGACCTGGTCGAGGACCGGGCCGACGGGCGCGTCTACCTGCCCGCCGAGGACCTGGAACGGTTCGGCTGCACGCTGAACCTGAACGACGGTGGGTTCACGGACCCGCCCGCGCGGCTCATCGAGCTGGTGCGTTTCGAGGCGAGCCGGGCCGATCACTGGTACGGCATCGGGTTGCGGCTCCTGCCGATGCTGGACCGGCGCAGCGCGGCGTGCACCGCCGCGATGGCCGGCATCTACCGTCGGCTGCTCGCCCGTATCGCGGCCGACCCGCTGGCCGTCACCCACCGCCGGGTGTCGCTCCCAGGGCACGAAAAGGCCTGGGTGGCGGCCCGCGCGCTCGTCGGGCGGTCGATATGACCGGGTCGTTGGAAACCCCGCCGACCGGTACGGGCGGGGTCTGCGTGATCGGCGGCGGGCTGGCGGGCATCACGGCGGCCATCCGGCTTGCCGACCTCGGCCTGCCGGTGACGCTGCTCGAAAGCCGGACGGAGCTGGGCGGGGCCACCTACTCCTTCCGCCGTAACGGCCTGACCGTCGACACCGGGCAGCACGTCTTCCTGCGCTGCTACCACGCCTACCGGGGCCTGCTGGACAGGCTCGGGACCACCGCCGGCACCGACCTGCAACGGCGCTTCGCGGTGCCGGTGCTGCTCCCGGGACGGGCACCGCACCTGCTGGCCCGTCGCCGGCTGCCGGCACCGGCGCATCTGCTGCCCGCGCTCGCCAGTTACCGACTGCTCAAACCCGGCGAGCGGCTCGCCGCGGCGCGCGCCTGCGCGGCGCTGCGGCACGTCGACCCGGACCGGCCCGACACCGACGCGCGCAGCTTCGGCGACTGGCTGATCGAGCACGGCCAGAGCGAACGCAGCCGCCGGCGGCTCTGGGACCTCATCTGCGTGGCGGCGCTGAACCTGCCGTGCGGCGAGGCGTCGCTGGCGCTCGCGGCCCAGGTGTTCCGCACCGGGCTGCTGAACGACGCGGACGCCGGCGACATCGGCCGGGCCCTGGTCCCCCTGGTTGACCTGCACGCGGTCGCGGCCCGGCGGCTGCTGGCCCGGCTCGGCGTCGCGGTGCACACCCGGTCCCGGGTGCGCTGGATCCATCCGGAACCCGCGGGTTTCCGGATCGGGTTGAACGACGGCGAACTGACCGCGGACGCGGTCGTGGTGGCCGTGCCGCACCAGGTTGCCGCGTCGCTGGTGCCGCCGGCCGCCGCGCCCACCGCCGGCGACTGGCACCGGCTGGGAGCGGTTCCCATCGTCAACGTGCACCTGCGCTACGAACGGCCGGTCACCGCGCTGACGATGGCCGCCGCGGTGGAGTCCCCGGCACAGTGGATCTTCGACCGGACGGAGCCGGGCGCCGACGACCAGCACCTTGTGGTCTCCCTGTCGGCCGCCGACGCACTCGTCGACCGTCCCGCCGCTGAGCTGGTGGCGACGCAGCGGGAAGCCCTTGCCGACCTGTTCCCGGCCGCCCGGCGTACCCCGGTGCGCGACGCGTTCGTGACCCGGGAGCCGCGCGCCACCTTCCGACAGACCCCTGGTACCCGGGCGTACCGGCCGGTGCCGACCACCCGCCTGCCCGGGCTGGTCCTGGCCGGCGCATGGACCGACACCGGCTGGCCGGACACGATGGAGGGCGCGGTGCGCAGCGGCCGGGAGGCCGCCGACGTCGTCGCCCGCCAACTCGTGTCCCGGCCTCGACACCACACGGAGGCCGCACGATGACTGTTGTAGGCAGTAGCAGTACCGACCAGGTCCAGAGCCACGTGGAGCCGGCCATCCGCGCGCTGCTCGACCGCTTGGACCCGGGCAATCGTCTGGTGGCGGGCTACCAGCTCGGGTACTGGGACGCCGACGGCTCACCCACCACCCGGCAGGGCAAGGGGCTGCGTCCCATGCTGGCGCTGCTCTCGGCTCGGGCCACCGGCGCCGAGCCCGAGGCCGGTGCCCCGGCCGCCGCCGCGGTCGAGTTGGCGCACAACTTCTCACTGCTGCATGACGACGTGATGGACGGTGACACCGAACGGCGCCACCGCCCGACCGCGTGGACGGTGTTCGGGGTCGGTCCGGCCATCCTCGCCGGCGACGCCCTCATCGGTCTGGCGTACGAGGCGCTCGTCGAGGTGCCCGGCGGGTGCCCCGCGGTCCGGCGCCTCGCCCTGGACGTCCGGGCGCTGCTCGCAGGTCAGGCGTCCGATTTGGGCTTCGAACGGCGCGACGACGTCACCCTCGACGAGTGCCTGGCCATGGCCCAGAACAAGACCGCCGCGCTGCTCGCCAGCTCCTGCGCGCTCGGGGCACTGCTCTGCGGCGGTCCGCAGACCGTGGTCGACGGGCTGTCCCGGTTCGGCCTGCACCTCGGTCTGGCCTTCCAGCTCGTCGACGACCTACTGGGGATCTGGGGCGATCCGCAGCGCACCGGCAAACCCGTCGGGTCAGACCTGCGCTCCCGCAAGCGCAGCATCCCGGTCGTCCGTGCGCTGACCAGCGGGGGCAGCGCCGGCCGCGCCCTGGCCGAGCTGTACCGGTCGCCGGCGCCGCTGGCCGCCGAGGACGTGACGCGGGCGAGCGACCTGATCGAGGCGACCGGGGCGCGCGAGTGGACCAGGAAGCGGGCTCGGCAGGAGACCGAGCGGGCACAGGCAGAACTGGCCGCCCTGGACCTGCCCGAGGAAGTACGCGACGAACTGACCCACGTCGCCGCCTTCACCACCGGGCGGGACCACTGATGACCGAGCTGCTGTCTCCGGAACCCACCGCGTCCATCTCACTCGGCCCCCGGACCGGCACGCATCCGCCCGGCGACGCCCGGGAGGCGCTGCGTCGGGCCCGGGACCACCTGCTCGGGTTGCAGGACGAGGCCGGCTGGTGGAAGGGCGAGCTCGCCACGAACGTCACCATGGACGCCGAGGACCTGCTGCTCCGGCAGTTCCTCGGCATCCGCACCGCGGAGCGGACCAGCGAGTCGGCCCGGTGGATCCGGTCCCAGCAACGGTCGGACGGATCCTGGGCGACATTCCACGGTGGTCCGGGAGACCTCTCCACCACCATCGAGGCCTACGTGGCGCTGCGACTGGCCGACGACTCGCCGGAGGCGCCGCACATGGCAGCCGCCGCCCGCTTCGTCCGCGCACAGGGCGGGATCGCGGCCAGCCGGGTGTTCACCCGGTTCTGGCTGGCCCTCTTCGGCCATTGGCCGTGGTCCCGGCTGCCCGCCGTCCCGCCCGAGCTGGTGCTGCTGCCGTCGTGGATGCCGTTCAACATCTACGACTTCGCCTGCTGGGCCCGGCAGACAATCGTTCCGCTGTCGATCGTCCGCGCGCTGCGCCCGGTACGGGACCTCGGCTTCGCCGTCGACGAGCTGCACAGCCCGGCCATGGCACCGCGACCGCCCCGGCTCACCTCGCGGCCCGGACTGCTGCACCGGCTCGACCGACTCGCCAACGGCTACGAGCGGATCGCCCGGGGACCGATCCGCCGGCACGCCCTACGGCGCGCCGCCGAGTGGGTGGTGGCCCGACAGGAGGCCGACGGCTCCTGGGGCGGTATCCAGCCGCCCTGGGTCTACTCGCTGATGGCACTGCACCTGCTCGGCTACCCACTGGACCACCCCGTGCTGCGGGCCGGCCTGACCGGGCTGGACCGGTTCACCGTGCGGGAGCAGACCCCGGACGGCCCGATCCGCCGGTTGGAGGCGTGTCAGTCGCCGGTGTGGGACACCGCGCTCGCCGTCATCGCGCTCTCCGACGCCGGCCTGCCGGCCGGGCACCCCGCGCTGGTCCGGGCGGGCGGCTGGCTGCTCGACGAGGAGATCCAGGTCCGCGGCGACTGGGCCGTCCGCCGGCCGCACACCCCGGTCGGCGGCTGGGCCTTCGAATTCGACAACGACGGGTACGCCGACACCGACGACACCGCAGAGGTGATCATGGCGTTGCGGCGGACCGGCGTACCGGTCGAGCCGGCTGTGCTGCGCGCGACGCGGTGGCTGTTGGGCATGCAGTGCCGCGACGGCGGCTGGGCCGCGTTCGACGCGGACAACACCCGTGCGGTCGTCGGCGACCTGCCGTTCTGCGACTTCGGCGAGGTCATCGACCCGCCCAGCGCCGACGTGACCGCGCACATCGTGGAAGCACTGGCGGCGGAGAATCTCGCCGACACCGTGCCGCTGCGCCGCGCCGTGCGCTGGTTGCTGCGGGCCCAGGAGCCGGACGGCTCCTGGTTCGGCCGCTGGGGCGCCAACCACGTGTACGGCACCGGGGCGGCGGTGCCGGCCCTGGTCGCGGCCGGCCTGCCGCCCGGTCACCCGGCGCTCCGCCGGGCCGTCGACTGGCTGCTCGCCCACCAGAACCCGGACGGTGGGTGGGGCGAGGATCTGCGCTCCTACCGGGACCCGGCCTGGATCGGCCGCGGCGAGTCGACCGCGTCGCAGACCGCCTGGGCTCTGCTCGCGCTGCACGCCGCCGGCCACGGCGCGGGGGAGTCGGCGAGTCGCGGCGTGGGTTGGCTGGTCGACACCCAGCGCCCGGACGGCGGCTGGGACGAGCCGCAGTACACCGGCACCGGGTTCCCGGGCGACTTCTACATCAACTACGGGCTGTACCGGCTGGTCTTCCCGGTCAGCGCGCTCGGCCGGATCCTGGACGCGCGGGAGACCGGTGTCGGGGCCACGGTGACCCGGTGACCGGCCCGGACGGGATGCTCTACGCGCCGATGCGCCTGGAGACCGCCGCGCTGCGGCGCGGCCTGCCCGACCGACCGGGACTGGCGCTGCGCCGCACCGGTGTCGGACCGCGGCGCGCTCGCTCGGCCGTCGCCGGCCGGCGCGGCGGATCCGGCCCGGTCGCCGTCGCCGGCATCGGCGGGGGACTGGCCCACGGACTGGCCCCCGGCGATGTCGTGGTGGCCAGCGAGGTACGCGCCGACCCGCTGACTCCGTACGGCCCGCCGCCCGTACTGCGAATGCCGGACGCCGCCCTGCTCGCCGCCGCGCTGCGCCGACGTGGCCTGCGGGTGCACGTCGGCCCGGTGGTCACCACCCACCGACTGGCCGACGGCGCGACCCGGGCCCGACTCGCGGCGACCGGCGCACTGATCGCCGACCTCGAATCGGCGTGGCTGCTGGCCGGCGTTTCGGCACCGACGGCCTGCGTCCGGGTGGTCGCCGACACCACGGCCGGGGCCCTGTACCGGCCGTCCACCGTGCGCCGGGTCCGAACCGCGCTGCGCGTGCTGCCGGCGGTCGCGGCGGCGCTTGCCGAGTGGGCGGCGGCGCACAGTGTCCAGCGGGTCGTACTGGCCTCTCCCCGATCCTTCTGCGCCGGAGTCGAGCGGGCGATCGCGGTGGTCGAGCAGGCGCTGCGCCGGCACGGCCCACCGGTCTACGTGCGCAAGCAGATCGTGCACAACGCCCGGGTGGTGGACGACCTGCGGGCACAGGGCGCGGTCTTCGTCGACGAACTGGACGAGGTCCCCGACGGGGCGCTCACCGTCTTCTCGGCGCACGGGGTCGCGCCGGCCGTACGCCAGGAAGCCGCCGACCGGCGCCTGCCGGTGATCGATGCCACCTGTCCCCTGGTCACGAAGGTGCACGCCGAGGCACGCCGGTTCGTGGGCCGGGGCGACACGGTGCTGCTGATCGGGCACTCCGGACATGAGGAGACCGACGGCACCCTCGGCGAGGCGCCCGAGCAGATCCGTCTGGTGCCCGACCCGGCCGCGGCCGAGACGGTGCGGGTGGACGACCCGGCCCGCGTGTCGTACCTGGTGCAGACCACGCTGGCGACCGACGAGGCGGCGGAGATCATCGATGCGCTACGGCGGCGGTTCCCGGCGCTGTCCGGTCCCGGCTCGGACGACATCTGCTACGCCACCACCAACCGACAACGAGCCGTCACCGCCGTCGCCGGGCAGGCCGACCTGGTCCTCGTGATCGGGTCGGCCAACTCCTCGAACTCCCGCCGCCTGGTGGAGGTGGCAGAGCGTGCCGGGTCCCGGGCGTATCTGGTGGACGACGTGGGCTGCGTGGACCTGCGCTGGCTGGACGGGGCGGCCACGGTCGGCGTCACCGCGGGCGCCTCGGCGCCCCCCGGGCTGGTCGACGAACTCGTCGCCGCCCTCACCGCACTCGGGGCGGGGGAGGTGAGTGAGCACACCGCTGCCGTGGAGGACGTGCGTTTCACCCTGCCGAAGGAGGTACGTCAGCCGTGAGTATGCCGTTGCGTCAGAGCCTGCGGGTCGCGCAATACCTGGTCGGACAGAAGCTGCGCCGGCGGGAGAAGTTTCCTCTGCTGCTGGAACTGGAGCCGCTGTTCGCCTGCAACTTGAAGTGCGCGGGCTGCGGCAAGATCCAGCAGCCGGCGAGCCTGCTCAAGCGCCGGATGCCGGTGGAGCAGGCGTTGGCCGCCGTCGAGGAGTGCGGGGCGCCGATGATCTCCATCGCGGGTGGCGAGCCGCTCATGCACCCGGAGATCCACACCCTCGTCGCCGAACTCGTGCGGCGCAAGAAGTTCGTGTTCCTCTGCACCAACGCGGTGCTGCTGCCCAAGAAGATCGAGAAATTCCGTCCATCGCCATACTTCGCCTTCACCGTGCACATCGACGGGCTGCGGGACCGGCACGACGCGTCGGTCTGCAAGGACGGGGTCTTCGACGAGGCCGTGGCGGCCGTGCGGGACGCGCAGCGGCGCGGCTTCCGGGTCACCACCAACACCACGTTCTTCAACACCGACACCCCGCAGACCGTGATCGAGGTGCTCAACTACCTCAACGACGACCTGCGCGTGGACGAGATGATGCTCTCGCCGGCGTACGCCTATGAGAAGGCGCCGGACCAGGAGCACTTCCTGGGCGTCACGGAGACCCGGGAGTTGTTCCGCAAGGCATTCGCCGGCGGCCGGCGGGCGCGCTGGCGGCTCAACCACTCGCCGCTGTTCCTGGATTTCCTCGAGGGCCGGGTCGACTTCCCGTGCACCGCGTGGGCGATCCCGTCGTACTCGCTGCTGGGCTGGCAGCGTCCGTGTTACCTGATGGCCGACGGCTACGCCGAAAGCTACCGGGAGTTGCTCGACTCGACCGACTGGGACAGCTACGGCCGGGGGCGCGATCCCCGCTGCGCGAACTGCATGGCGCACTGCGGCTACGAGCCGACGGCGGTGCTGGCCACCATGTCCTCGCTGCGTCAGTCGCTGCGGGCGGCCCGGATGAACTGAACGGCGCGACCGCGGCAGATCGGCGGGGTCAGCCGAACCGGCTGGCCAGGCGGCGGTACACCGCCGGCAGCAGGCCCTGCACCGCCACCGGCACCCGCAGCCAAGCCGGCAGGTAGACCTCCGCCCGGTTGCGGGCGATCGCGTCGGTCACCGCCTCGGCCACCCGGTCCGGTGGTATCGGCCGGGGCCGGTTCCGGTGGTAGGGCCGGCCCCGACGGGCGAAGAACGCTGTCCGCACCACGCCCGGCACGACCACGGTCACGCCGACCCGAGGGCAGGCGGATTCCAGTTGGAGGCTCCGCGCGAAGGCGTCCAGGCCAGCCTTGCTTGCCGCGTAGACGGCCTCCTCGGCCACTCCCAGTCGGCCCGCGATCGAGCCGACGAAGACCAGGTGTCCGCCGCGGTGACACATTCCGGGCAGCAGCGCCCCGGTCAACTCGACCGGGGCCCGCAGGTTCACCGCGAGCACCTCCTCGGCACGCTCGGTCGGCATCGAGCCGAACGGTCCCGCCCAGCCGACGCCGGCATTGTTGACCAACACATCCACCCGGCCGTGCCGTTCCATCGCCCGCTCCGCCAGATCCCGGGCGGCGCCGGGCAGGGCCAGGTCGGCCCGCAACGGGATCGCGCCGGTCTCGGCGGCGATCCGGTCCAGCCGGTCCGGGTCCCGGCCGACCGCGAGGACGTGGCTGCCCGCCCGGGTGAGCCGCCGTACCAGCGCGGCCCCGATGCCGGACGACGCGCCGGTGACCAGGACCACCGACCCGGTCAGACGCACCGGCGTACCCCCGACGGCGCCGGACCGGCGGGCACCGCGACGTCAGCCACCGGGTCACCGCCGCCCACGGCTGCGTCGCCGTCGTCCCCACCCGGGACCACAGCGTTCCCACCCCGGACCGTGGCGACGTCGGCGAGCAACTCGGCCAGGTCGGCGTGAAGGGCAGCCACGAAGGCGGTGCCGCTGTCGGCCAGCGACTCGTCCAGCAGCACGCCGATCTCGAAGGCGAGGCCGCACCGCAGCACGCCGATGCCCACCGGTACTCCGTCGGCCAGAGCGACCACCGGGGTCGCCGTCCGTATCGACGCACCAGCCAGCCGGTGTGTCCGAAACGGTGCCGGCATGTAGGAGACGATGACGTTGAGGTTCCGGCTGGTGTAGACGCGCCGGGCCGCCGCCGCGTGCAGCGGCGCGGGGAGGGCGCCCATCGCCCGCATCACCAGGCCGGCGGCCTCCGCCTCTCCGCTGACGAGCGCGGCGCGCAGCGACTCGCGTACGGCGGTGACCCGGTCGCGGGTCGCCGCCCGCTCCAGCGGGAGGTCGAGGCTGACGGCGCCGGTCCAGTTACCGTGGGTGGCCGCCCGCCGCCGTGGGCTGACGGAGACCGCGAACATCGCCCGCAGCCGTCGGGGCGCCGGCGCCGGGTGGACCCGGCCCAGCGCTCCGGCCGTGAGGGCCACCATCAGTTCGCTGGTGTGCGCGCCGCAGGCCCGGGCCGCGCGAAGGACATCGGCGGCGGGCAGGCTCGCGGTGACCAGCCGCCGACGCGGCGAGCTGAGGGGCCGGTTGAGCGGGCTGCCCGGTGCACGCCCCTGCGTGGCGAGGCGGATCAGTCCACGCGCGGTGAGCCGGGCCTGCCGAGCCACCTCCCGGGACCGATCGCCCGGACGGCCGCGCCGGTCCGGCGCACGTCCCGGGTCCACGGCCGCGTCGGCCCGGTCGTCGGCCGCAGCCCGCGTCGGGGCAGCGGTGTCGGGCGTGGTGCTCCGCGGTGGGGTCCGGTCGCCGGCCGCGTCCATCAGGCGGTGCAGGACGCCGATCGCGGAGAGCCCGTCCCCGAGGCAGTGATGCAGCTTGACCGCGACCCGGGTACGGCCATCGGGAAGACCGCTGACCAGCAGCATCCGCCAGGGTGGGCGGTCTAGGGTCAGCGGCTGTGACCAGAACCGGTCCACCACGACGGCACCGTCGTCGTCGGACCCGACCCGGACCTCGTCGAGGTGCGCGGCGGCGTCGGCGTGCCGGTCGACGACCCAACCGGGCCGGCGCCACCGGCCGCGCGACACCAGGCGGCGTCGCAGGGTCGCAATCGCGGGCAGCCGCCGGACCAGCAACGCGGTCAGGTCCGCCCGGGTGAGCGGTCGGCCGTCTGGGTGCGGGTCCAGATCCAGCACGGCGCCGATCTGCTGGGCCACCGTGGGCGACTGCACGTGCAGGAAGAACGCGTCCTGCGCGCGCAGCGGCCAGCTCGGCGGCCTGCCGTTCGGCCCCCGTCCACCGGGCCGCGAACCGCCCGGCGCCGCCGCCTCTGTCGGCGGTCGCCCATGGGCCAGCGCCGGCAGCCCGAGGTGTGGCAGGAACGACCCGGGTGGGACCTCGACCAGGCGGGCCGGCGGTCGATCGACCAGCCAGGTGCGGACGCAGGCGACGAGAGCAGCCGGATCCTGGGCGGTCTCGGCGAGCCCCGCGGCGGTCATGAGCGCCGCGTTGGCGGCCCCGTGCGCGGCGATGGGCCGGTACATCACGACCGGCGTGCCGGTGGCCCACGCCTCCAGCGCGGTGGCCCCACCGGCGTTGGTGACCAGCAGTTGCGCGGCTCGCAGCAGGGTCGGCATGTCGTCGACCCACCGGCGGACCACCAGCCGGCCCGGGGGAGTGTTCAACGCCTCCAACCGGTCGGCGAGCCCTTCGTTGCGCCCGCAGACGGCGAGGAGCTGCACCGCGTCCCCGATGCCCACCAGCGCGGCGATCGCCTCCTCCACCGCACCGAAGCCGTACGAGCCGCAGGCGACCACCACCGGTGGTCGTTCCGGGTCGAGGCCGCAGCGCCGGGCTGCTTCGACCTGGTCGCCGGGATGGAACCGATCGAGTACCGGTGGGGCGCAGACGCCGAGCGGTGCTCCGGGCGCGGCGACCGCCGCCACCGGCAGCGCCGACGGATGCACCACGATGTTCAGGTCGAGCTGCGGATAGACCCAGAAGGGGTGCGGGGCGAAGTCGGAGACCCAGGCGCCCATCGGCACGTCGAGCCCGCGATGCCGGCGCAGCCAGGCCAGCCCGGCACTGCCCAGCGGATAGGTCGAGACGATCAGGTCGGGGTCGAACGCCTCGATGGCCCCCACGAGCCGGCGGCCCGCCCAGGCGCCGGTAAACCACTTCGAGGCCGCGGCGAACCAGCGGTGCCGCCAGAGCGAGGCCCAGAAGAACTCGTACAACCAGGGTGTCAACGCGACATTTGTCACGTAGGTACGCCGGAAGCCACGGCCGACGCCCGGCCCCATGGCGTTGAGCGTGTCCACCCAGCCGACTCGGCTCCCCGGCCAGAGCGCGTGTACGCGCTCCTCCAGCGCCCGGCCGGTGGCGTCGTGGCCACCGCCGATGTCGGCCGAGACGACCAGCACCCGCCGGGCGGTCCGCTCGGCCGGCTCGGACCCGCCGGGCGGCGCCGGCCGACTCGCCGCTTTCACCAGCCGCTCGCAGGTCCGGGGCGATACCCGGCCGAAGACGGGTATGCGCAGGTGCCCCGGGCGGTCCCGTCCGGCGTCCAGGACCACGGGAACCCGTCATGGCTTTCGGTTTCGTGCTCGCGATCATCGCCGCGTCGTGCAGCGCCACCGCGGCGATCGTGCAGTCGGTCGGCGCCCGTCGGGTGGCGGCCACCGAGCACCTCGACCCGCGCCTTCTGCTGCGGTTGGTACGCAACGGCCTCTACGCGACGGGTCTGGCGCTGGACGGCGCGTCCTCGCTGCTCACCTTCACCGCGCTGCGGACCACGCCGCTCTTCGCGGTGCAGGCGGTGCAGGCGACCAACCTGGGGATGGTCGCGCTCATCGCCTTGCTCGTGCTGCGGATCCGGCTCGGCGCCCGGGACTGGGCGGCGATCGGCGCGGTGGTGGCCGGTCTGGTGCTCCTCGTGATCACGGCGGCCAGCCGGCCACCCGGCGAGGTGCCGGCGTCGGCCGGCTGGTGGCTGCTCGTGGCGGTGCTCGCCCTGGCCGTCCTGGCGTACCTGGGTAGTCCGCGAATGTCCGGGCCGGCAGTGCCGGGTCTCCTCGCCGGGCTGTCGTTCGGCTGCGCGGCGCTCGGCGCCCGGCTGCTCGGCGGGGCCGGCACCGTCGGTGAGGTGCTGGCCAGCCCGGCCACGTACGCCGTGGTGCTGGCGGGGCTGACCGGCCTGCTGCTCTACGCCACCGCCCTGCAGCGTGGCACGGTCACCGTGGCCTCCGCGTCGACGATCCTCGGGCAGACCGTGGGCCCGGCGGCGGCCGGCTGGCTGCTGCTCGATGATGGGGTACGGCCCGGGTCCGTTCCCGTGGCGGCGGTGGGGTTCGCGCTGGCCGTCGCCGGGGCGGTCGCGCTCGCCCGGCACGCTGAGCCGCACCCGCCGCAGCACGAAGAGGCGATCCGCAGCCGGTGCTGAACCGGGACGCGCGGACGCGGTCGCTGACATGTGGGCGCTCCCAGGCGGTACGCGGCAAAGGGGCTTCGCCCCTTTTCAAGACGATCGTCAGCTTAACGAGCCAATTGCGGATTACTGGGGTAATTTCGACTCTCGGCGTCGGCTGCGAGGCGGACCAACGGAGCCGAGCCATCGCAGCGAGGCGCCCCGCACCACGGGGCGGTCCGGATGTTCGGCGAACAGGCACCGGACGACCCGTTTGACCCGGTACGAACAGGGAAACCGCGAGCCACCGGAAACGCGGACGAGCGGCCGACTCGACGGCTTGGTCGCGTTGCTGCTGCGTCAGCGCGGACCGACACGTGACGACAATCCGTGGTGGAGGAGGCAGCCCAGGTGAGCGGACCGACTGGCGCACGATGAACGCGGCGTGGGAGATGGCGGCCGGGATACCGATCGCCCTCGGCGCCGCAGCGGCGTTCGCCGGGTCGTCGGTCCTGCAGTTTCGCGCCTCCCACCAGGTGCCCGAGGCGCCGGCCGGCCGGCCGAGCCTCCTGTTGGCGCTGTTCCGCCTGCGGGGCTGGCGATGGTCCGTGGTGCTCGCGGCGGCGGCGTTCGCCCTCCAGGTTGTGGCGTTGAGCCTGATCCCACTGATCCTGGTGCAGCCACTGCTTGTGACCGGGCTGGTCTGGTACATCCTGCTGTTCGCCGCGGCCGGGCACGCCCGCGTCGACCGCACGTTGCTCCTCGAGTCGATGCTCTGCCTGCTCGGGCTCGCCGCCTTCCTGGTGATTGCCCGGCCTACCCGTGGTCAGGGGCATGGACTCGAATCGTTCTCGTCGGCGTTCCTGCTCTGTGTTGCCGTGGTCGTCGGCGTGGGACTGAGCGTGGTGGCCGCGCTGGGGCTGGACCGGCGCTGGCGACCGCTGCCCCTGGCAATCGCGTCCGGCATCTGTTACGGCGTGACGGCCGGCCTGATCAGCAGCCTGGCGTTCCACCTCGAAGAGAGCCCGGCGGCGATCTTCGGTCAGTGGCAGGTGTACGCCATCGCCGTGCTTGGCCCGTTCGGGGTGCTGCTCAGCCAGAATGCCTACCAGGCCGGCCCGATGGGCGCACCCGCGCTGGCCGCCATCACGGTCACCGACCCCTTGGTGGCCATCCTGGTCGGGCTGCTCTGGTTAGACGAGGCAATCCAAACGGGCCCGTTGCCTCTTCTTGGTCAGGCGCTCGCCTTGGCCCTCGTGGTGATCGCGGTCTTCCTGCTCGCCAGGCGGGCGCCGCACGTCAAGGGCGCCTAGGTTCCGATGACGATCGTGTGCCGCACCGGCCGTTCAGCGCGTCAGCCAGGAGCGACCAGGAGATGTTGCTTCCCGGCAGGAGCACGCCTACCGGACCCACCGGGCCGTCACTGGCCTCCCACCGGAACGGGAGCAGACCCGGTTCCGCGGTCGTTGCTGGGCTGCCGAGGAGATGACGCGGGGATGGCGTTGTCGATGAGAACGGCGGCGATGGTGGCGGCGGTGGGGAAGGACTCGCTGTTGAGGACTCGGGTGCGGGCCGAGGCGCCGTCGATGAGCAGCGCCAGTTGTTCGCCGAGTTGCTCGGGGTCGGTGGCGCCGGCTTCGCGGGCGGTTTCGGTGAGCCGGGCGGCGATGGCGGTCTTGCAGTCGCGTGCGTACTGGATGCGGGGTGTGGCGGAGCGACGTCGGGCACGTGGGGCGCCGTCCCGGCCGGGGACATCGTCATCACGGCCCTGTTGTACGACGGTGTCGTCCCGGTCGTCGCCAAGTACGGGGACGCCCTCGCCGGCAAGGTCATCGTCGACATCAGCAACCCCTTCAACGCCACGTTCGACGGACTGGCCCACAGCGAGGAAACCTCGATCGCGCAGGAGGTCGCCAAGGTGGCCCCGGCCAGCGCCAGCGTGGTGAAGGCGTTCAACACCATCTTCCGTAATGTCCTGGAGAAGGGCCGGCCCAACGTCTTCATCGCTGGTGAAAGTGCGCAGGCAAAGGCGGGTGTGGCGGCATTCGTCGAGAGCCTCGGGCTGCGCCCGCTCGACGTCGGCGGCCTGAAAATGGCGCACTGGCTGGAAGGAATGGGCGTGGTGACGGTGGGCCTCGCCGGCAACGGTGTTGGCCACTGGGACTTCGCCCTCGGCGTCAACGAAATTACCGGCTGAGTCAGGGTCGAGCAATCGGCGAGCAAGCCGCCGTGCGGCTCGGACCGGCGAAACCGAGGCCCGATCAGGGCATGCTGCCGGTCCAGCTCTCCGTGGTGCCGGGCTCTGGCCATTCCGCCCATTCCGTCGATCCGCACCGATCTCGAAAGGCGCTATTCGGCTGACGCCGCTTCCTTCGAAGGGTGAGGTTCCACAGCGATCGGGGTGTCCTTGCACCCAATGATCAGCGAGGGCAAGGCCGACGACATCCGATAAGCAAACAAGGGGGCAAGCTGTCGCGCCGTAATGACGGATGCCTATTGCGCTCGCTATTCTTGCGGCCATATTCTACGCATCCAATCGGGCGCCGCGGGTGGTTGCCCGGGGCTCTGCTGACAGGAGATGACGTGCTTAGACGCGTTTCCACGCTGGGGGTCGCCCTGCTGGCCTGCTTCGCGTTCACCGGCGTGACCGCCATGCCGGCGCAGGCATGGCTCCCCGAGTGCCCCATCGACTCGGAGTGTGGCGGTGGCGGTGGCGGTGAGGGGGGTGGCGGCGGCACCTCACCCGCCCCGACCTACAACCTGCAGGGCGTCATCCAGCTGGAAGACACCGGTCACGAAGGAAGCTGGCCACTGCGCCAGGGTGGCATAAAGGTCCGTGGATACTCCCGCCTCGCCACTTGGGGCAACGACCGGGTGGACGCCAACTACATCAACGTCCGGTGCTCGGCCACCGCGCTCAGCTACTCCACGCACGACTACGACTCGGAGAACAACGGGGCCCTCGTCGACGTGACCTTCTGGTCTCCGACCGTCCCCGTCACCGGTGTTCCCGTCCAGTCCCGCACGGTTACCGTCAACTGCATCCACCACGCCGAGAAGAACGGCGTCAACTACGACACCACCAGTACCGCCCAATTCATCATCCCCGAGTGAATTCCCAGCCGGGGCGGTCCAGACCGGACCGTCCCGGCTGTCGGCATCTCTCAGACGCCCGCCCGCGCCGCGATGGCTGGCAATGTGCCGTTCAGTGCCCGGCGCGTCGAGGCATGCCGCGCACAGGCCATTCGCTGCCAGCTCGCTCTTACCCGCGGGCAGCCACCCGGTGCTGCCGTGGGCTTACGCCTCGGCGGCGCTTGAAGGCGGTGCTCAGGGCGAAAGGGCTGCCGTACCCGACCTGGTGGGCGACCGCACCGACGGTGGCGTCCGGTTCGCGGAGCAGGTCGGCGGCGAGGGCCAGCCGCCACTCGGTGAGGTACGTCATGGGTGGTTCGCCGACCAGCGCGGTGAACCGGCGGGCCAGCGCGGCCCGGGAAACCCCGCTCTGGGCAGCCAGGGATGCCACGGTCCAGGGTCTCGCGGGGTTGTTGTGCAGCAACTGCAGGGCCCGGCCGACCACGGGGTCGCTGTGTGCGCGGTACCAAGCAGGGGCCTTGGCCCCCGGTTGGGCGAACCATTCACGCAGCGTGGCGATCAGCAGCAGGTCGAGAAGGCGGTCGAGCACGGCTTCCTGACCGGGGTCGTCCTTCACGATCTCGGTGGCCAGGAGCGGGACCAGCGGGGTGTCCCAGGATTCGCGCCCGACGACCACCAGCGGCGGCAGCGCGCCCAGCAGCCGCTGACCAACCGCGCCGTGCATCGTGTACGTGCCGGTGAGCAGGATCGTCGACCCGTCCAGCCCGTTACCCCACGTCCGCACACCCAGCTGGGTCATCTCGAACGACAGCGGCCACCGAGGTCGCCCCGTCGAGGGCTTCGGCGGGCTATGCCTCGCCACCCTGCCCGGCGTCGTGGCGTCTGGTGTTGCCGTCGCCCTGCGGGTCACCGGCGTCGGTGTGTCCTTGAGTGCGGTTCCGGATCCCGCCGAAGGCGATCGCGAAGGCGATGCCGATGGCGACGCCGAAGGGCACGCCGACCGCCGCGCCGAACGAGGAAATGCCGATCACCAGACCGAGCAGGATGCCGGCCGGCCACGCCCAGGCATTGGACTGAGTCTTGTCCGTCTTCTCTGCTGCTGCCATCCCCAGATTTTATTCACCAGCATCACCCCGGTGAGGGCCGCTCATCTCCTGACTGCTCGCATCGTCGGTCCCAACTCAGCTGATCCGGTCGATGATGGTGTCGCGGCCCGGGCCCTCGAGCTGATCGAGGTACGCACGTCGACCTGCCATCGTCATCACCAGGGCCAGTGTTGGACCGGCCACCTCCGGACCCGCACCGGTGGTGAACGGACCGTCCGTCGCCTGCATCCGTAGCCCTGACGCGAGGGTCTTGCTGGCGACAGTGAAGTTGCGCCGGGCGTAGAACTCCGCCACCGCCGTCAACGCTTCGACGTCCGGCTCTGTGCTGATTCCCAACGGGTACCGAATGTCCTGGCCATGTACCAGCACCTCACCAAGGTAGGCCGCGGTGTCTCCCGAGGGGGCCGTGGTGGCGTCGATGACGGCTTCGAAGTTATTGAGCGTTTCGGCGGGGGTGGCGCCCAGATGCTCGCGCAGACGACGCTCGTTGTGGACGGCCGGGCGGAACCCGGCGCTCACGATGCTCCGGATCCACCGCCATCGGCCCGTGGTGGCGGCGGCGGTGAGGTGGGCGACGACGTGTTCCACGTCCCAGCCGCCGCACAACGTCGGTCGACGCCACTGGTCCTGGCTGAGAACGGACAGATCGTCGGCCAGGCTTCGACGTGCCGCATGGGTGAGACCCCAGAGCCGAGCCTCGGTTCCGCCTGTCATGGCGTTGACCTTTCGGTTGGATCCGTTTGGTGGGTGCGATTGACCCCTTGGTCGAACTGTTCCTGGATCAGTACACACCGAACAGGCCGTGCGGCTCGCCGCTGGAGAGTTGCGACGCCCGCCGTCCTGCGACTCGGCAGGCCGATCGCCGGCATCGGCACCAGCGTGCCAGCTCTGCCGCGTCCTGCAGTCGTTGCCCGCCGCGTCGGCCCTGCCACGCAACCGCCTAGCACGTCGGTCAGCTGGCCGTGGCCTGAATAGGGGAGCACGGTGGCATCTCTCGTCGGCCGTCAGGCTCTTCAGTCATTGGGGTGCGTCTTGTCTGTGGGCGGCGCGGCGACGTGGTACGACTGCTTGAGCGACAAAGCCGACGAAGCGGGCGGACTGGTGACGAGGAACAGAGTGGCCAATTTGCTGCGGAGGCGTGAGAGCTCGCAGCGGCCGACCTTCCTGGAACTGTTCTTCGATCTTGTGTTCGTCTTCGCGCTCACCCGGATCGTGAACGAGTTGGTGCTGGACTACACCAGGGGTCACGTCGCGGAGCGGTTGACCACCTCCCTCGCGGAGAACGGTGAGACTCTGCTGTTGCTCCTGGCTGTCTGGTGGATCTGGACCCAGACAGCATGGATGACCAGCAGATTCGATCCGTTCCAGCCGGCGATCCAGTTCGTTGTCCTCGCGACGATGTATGGGAGCCTGCTCCTGGCGGTCGCGATTTCGGGGGCTCTCGCCGAGACTGGCCTGCTCTTCGCGAGCACCTACGTCGCGATCCAGGTGGGCCGCACACTTTTCTTCGTTGCCATCGTGCGGGGTCACCACCTGCGTCGCGTCAACATGCTGGCGCTCGTCTGGTTCGTCGCGTCGGCTGTGCCGTGGCTCGCCGGAGCGTTCGCGCCCGAGGTGACGCGTAATTCACTGTGGACGCTCGCCCTGGCGATCGACTACCTGGGGGCCAGATTCGGCTGGCCGGTACCGGGGCTTGGTCGCTCACAGGTGTCTCCGTGGGCCGGCGCGGGCGAGCACCTGGCCGAACGCTACTGGCAGCTCGTCATCGTCGCGCTTGGTGAGACGATCCTGACCTCCGGGTCGAGTCTTCTCGGCGGTCCGATCGTGGCTCAACGAACGCTGGCCCTAACATTGGCGTTCCTCACCACGGTGTTGCTGTGGCGGATCTACTTCTACCGAGCCGGTCAAATCCTGGGCGAGGCCATCGCGACATCCACCGACCCCGGCCGGCTCGGTCGGTTGGCGGAGTTCGCACACCTGCTCATGGTCTCCGGCATCCTCGCGACCTCGGCCGGCTCCGAACTCGTCCTCGTAGATCCGTCCGGAGACGCCAAACCCGCCTGGGTCGGGGCCATCCTCGGCGGGCCTGCGCTCTACCTCGCCGGGCGCTCGGTATTCGAGTACGTGGCCTTCGCCCGGGTGTCCTGGCCACGGCCGATCGGGATCCTCGTCCTCGCGGTCCTGGCGCCGACCATGGTCGGCCTGCCACCACTCGGGGTCGCCGCGGCAGCTGCCGCCGTCCTGCTCGGCGTCGCCGTGTCGGACACGACCCGAGCCCACGGACGCCCACTCGAGGAGGCCTCACCGCCACGCTGACACGTACCGTCATCCCGGCTGACAGGCAAATGTGACGAAGGACGGCCACGTTCGACTGCCGGCGGTGGTCCGTCAATGGTGCCGTCTCGCCGCTGGCGACCGCGTACTCATCGCGGCTGAGCCAGGCATCGCGCGGCTGGTGGTGGAACAGAGCACGATTGAATAAGCGCGCCCGGCGGACGGAATGAGATCGTGGCGGCGCGACGCGGCGGCGGCCGCGCCGCCCGGGGCGCCGGCAGTCGTGTTCGGCACGAGCGCCGCCCGACCGGTCCACGACTCACGGCTGAGAGGCATGACGACCATGGCGCACATCGACCTGGGGATCGACGAGAAGCAGTTCCCCGGCATATCCGGTCCGATGCGGTACCGCCCGGAGACCGCGAAGCCGCTCAACGAGCTGGCCGAGGTGCTGCTGCGCGCCCCTCACTCGCTCCCGGCCGGCGAGCGCGAGTTGATCGCGGCGTACGTCTCCGGGCGCAACGAGTGCACCTTCTGCTGCGCGTCGCACTCGGCGTTCGCCGCGGCGCAGCTGGACGAGGGCATGACCCTCGTCGACCAGGTGCGCGCCGACCTCGACAGCGCTCCGATCTCGGCCAAACTGCGGGCGCTGCTGCGCATCGCCGGTGCGGTACAGATCAGTGGCCGTAACGTCACCACAGAGCTGGTCGCCAACGCCCGCGCGGAGGGTGCCAGCGATCTGGAGATCCACGACACGGTCCTGATCGCTGCCGCGTTCTGCATGTTCAACCGGTACGTCGACGGGCTCGGCACTTTCGCGCCCGAGGGGCAGGACGCATACGCCGAGTCCACGCGGCGGATCGTCGAGTTCGGCTACGGTTCGGCCATCCCCCAGCCGGCGGATGAACCGGCTGCCTGAGCACAGACAAGGGTGACCACACCCCGATCCCCCTGCGATGGTCGACGGACACGCCTGGCCAGGCCCGTCACCCGTGAGGTTGGAGGGATCGATGGAAGACCCACGCCGTCTGCTCGACGCCGCGACGCAGTTCAAAGCAGACATGGTCGACCGGCTGGGCACGCTCGTCGCGTCCGAGTCGGCACCGGGTTCGCTGCCTCACCTGGAGTCCTGTGCCGATCTGCTCGCCCGCTGGGGTGCGGACGCGCTCGGCCGGCCCGCCCGTCGTGTCGTGATCGACGGCCTGCCGCACCTGCTGTGGCCGGCTGCCGACCAGCGCGTGCTGCTCCTGGGCCATTTCGACACCGTGTTCCCGGTCGGCACGATCCGATCCAGGCCCTTCACCGTCCGCGGAGACGTGGCGACGGGACCTGGCGTCTGCGACATGAAGGCCGGGATCGTGCAGATGTTCACGGCACTGCGCCTGATCGAGGACACCTCGTCCGTCGGCGTGCTGCTCACCTGCGACGAGGAAACCGGCTCCGTGACGTCACGGCCACTGATCGAACGTGAGGCACGGCGTTCGGGTGCGGTTCTCGTCTGCGAGGCGGCCACCCCGGACGGGCAGGTAAAGGTGGCCCGGAAGGGCGGGTCGGTCTACCGCGTCATCGTCGAGGGTCGCGCCGCCCACGCGGGCACCGAACCACAGCGCGGAGTGAACGCCACGGTCGAGGTCGCCCACCAGGTTCTCACGCTGGGTGCGCTCGGCGCGATGGACAGCGGCGGCACCTCCGTCACACCGACCCTGCTCTCCGCCGGCACCACGACGAACACGGTGCCGGAGCGCGCCAGCCTGGCCGTCGACGTGCGAGCCTGGACCAGGGACGAGCTGGAACGCGTCGATCACGCCATCCGCGGGCTGGTGCCGTTCCTGCCCGAGGCGACGTTGGCCGTGCAGGGCGGGATCAACCGTTACCCGATGTCCGAGGAGCTGGCGCGACCGCTCCTGAAGCTGGCCCAGTCGGTCGCCCACCAGCTCGGCATCCGGGGCCTCGTCGGTGCGTACGCGTCCGGCGCGTCCGACGGCAATTTCACCGCCGCGTTGGGCGTACCGACCCTGGACGGCCTGGGCGCGGTGGGCGGTGGAGCGCACGCCGCCGGCGAGTATGTCTGCCTCGACCGGATGCCGGAGCGCACGGCGCTTCTGGCCGGACTCGTTGACGTGTTGTCCGCGATGGAGCGTTTCGGACCACGACCCATTGACGACATCCCATAGTCTGGCTCAGCGCCGGCGAACGACCGGCAGCGAGGGGCCGGCGTCGGCATGACTACGGAACAGCGCTCGGGATCGCCCATTCCCCTGCTCGGGGTCGAGGAGGAGTTCCTCGTCGTCGACGTCGACCGGGGTGAGGTCGTGCCAGAGGCGGCCACGGTCGTCGACCGCGCGCGTCTGGCCCTCGGCACCCGGGTGGGTGGCGAGATCACCAAGCTTCAGGTCGAGACCCGCACCGACCCGTGCCGGAGCCTGGACGCCCTGAGCGCGCAGCTCGTCGAAGGTCGGGCCGCCGTCCAGGCCGCAGCGCTGTCGGCGGGTCTGCGGGTGATCGCGAGCGGCTCGCCGGTGCTCGGCCGTGCCGTGCCACCGCCTATCACCGAAGGGCCGCGCCAGGATCGCGGCACCGCCACCTTCCGTGGGCTGCACGACGAGCTGGCGATCTGCGCCGTCCACGTCCACGTGGAGGAGCCCGACCGGGACCGCGCCGTGCTGATCGGCAACCACCTGCGCCAGCACCTGCCGGTGTTTCTCGCACTCACGGCCAACTCGCCCTACTGGTCCGAGCGCGACACCGGATACGCGAGTTGGCGCAGCGTCACCTGGGGCCGGTGGCCGGTGGCCGGCGCGCCTCCGTTGCTGAGGTCCGCCCAGCAGTACGACGACCACGTGGACATGCTGCTCGAGGCGGGTGCACTGGTCGACCGGGGCACGATCTTCTGGGATCTCCGCCTGTCGACGAACCACCCGACTCTCGAGGTGAGGGTGGCCGACGTGCCCCTCACCGCCGCCGAGTCCGCAGCCTTGGCCGCCCTGGTGCGGGCGCTGGTGGTCATCGCCGGTGACGCCGTCGACCGGGGCGACGAGGGACCGGCACTAGTCCCCGAGCTGATGCGGCTCGCGTACTGGCGCGCCGCCCGCGACGGGATGGGCGGGCACGGCGTCGACGTCGTCACCGGTCGGCTGCTGCCCGCCGCGGTGCTCGCCGGTCGGCTGGTCGAGCTCGCCCGACCGGCGCTGCACGAGGCGGGCGACTGCGAGCGGGTCGAGGACTGGCTGACAAACCTCGCCGCAAACGGCGACGGAGCGACCCGCCAGCGGGCCGCCGCGGCACTGCGCGGCCGTCTGACCGACGTGGTCGACGAGATCGCCAACCGGACCGCCCCGAACGTGCCTTCTGGTGAAGACAGCACGACGGCGTAACGAGGAACCGCTGGTCTCAGAGATGCTGGGGGAACCGGTTGCCGTGGCAGTCTGCCCTGCCACGGCAACCGGCACACCTGATCAGTGGAGGCCACAGGTGACCGAGGTAGACCTGCAATCCAGGGTTCCGATCCAACACACCCCGATGCGGCCGGCCGACATGGTGCGCGAGGCGGAGGCGTTCGCGGAACGGATGGCGCGGCGCCGTTCCGTGCGGGACTTCACCACCGACCCCGTCCCCGACGGGGTGATCGAGGCCGCGATCCGGGCCGCTTCGACCGCACCCAGTGGTGCCAATGTCCAGCCGTGGCGGTTCGTCGTCCTGACCGATCCGGCCCGCAAGCGCCGGCTGCGCGAGGCCGCGGAGGCCGAGGAACGTGCGTTCTACGATCGCCGCGCCTCACCGGAGTGGCTGGATGCGATCGCCGGGCTCGGCACCGACTGGCGGAAGCCGTTCCTGGAGACCGCACCGGCCGTCATCGTCGTGTTCGAGATACACCAGGGGCCACACAGCCCGAAGCCGTACTACGTCAAGGAATCCGTGGGCATTGCCGTCGGTCTGCTGATCACGGCTCTGCACCACTGCGGCCTGGTCACGCTGACCCACACGCCCAGCCCGATGCGATTCCTCAACGAGGTCTGTGAGCGGCCGCCGGAGGAGCGCCCGTACGTCGTCATGCCGGTCGGATATCCCACGCCGGACGCTCACGTCCCCGACCTGACCCGCAAGCCCCTCGACGAGGTCATGATCCGCTGGTGAGGTCCCTGGTCAGGAACTCGACCAACGGCTCGACGTGCCGGTCCGGGCGTCGCCACTCGGCCAGTAGATCCTCCAGCAGGTGCTGCTCGGCGAGCAGTTCCGCTCCTCGGTACCGCCGGATCACCGGGTGGATGAAGGCGCTCTCCCGCGCCCGGTCGGGGGTCGGGTGCCGGTCGATGGCGAAGACGTCACCGTAGTCGTCGCGGCCCCACCGTAGCGCGAGCGTGTACCACTGCGTGGCGGCCGCGAAACGCTCCACGGCGTAGTCCTCGGGCAGGTCCTCGTAGTGGTGGAAGTCGCCGGTGGCGTCGTCGCGCACGAGGACGTCGCAAAGGTATTCGAACTGGGTCCACAGCGCCGAGGACCAGTTCACCCGGTCGAGCATCAGCTTGGCCAGCGACGCGGCGTCCGCTGGCGTCGTCGTGTACGACAACGGCACGTCGTCGTACCGCTCCCGAAGGATCCGGGTGAACGTGCGGAGGTTGTACCGGAAGCCGTCGATGAACGGCGACGACGCATGCTTGACGTCCCGGGCCTGGGCGATCGTGCCGGCGAAGTAGAGGTCGTCGATGTTGCTCGACTGCCAGTCGGGGCGTAGGCCGGGCATACGGCCGTCCCGCACCATGTCGGGACGGGACGTCTCGTCGAACACCGTGGTGTCCATCCGGAAGCCGGTGCACCGCAACACCGTGTGGTAGTCGAGCACGGCGGTCTCACCCTCGGCGTGGGTGTACGTGATCGACACCTGGAAGCGCCCGTCGACGGGCCGGATCTCGTCGATCGTGCAGTCGAGTACCGAGTGCAGTGTCTTGAACTGGTAGCTGTCGAGGATCGCGCCGTACTGGCCACGGACGTCGCCGGGGTGTTTGGTGTTCCACGCGAGCCGCAGGGGTTGCCGGCTGGCGAGGTGCACCATCGAGGCCCGGCCGAGGATGGCCGACGCGGTCTCGAAGGCCGAGTTGCCCTTCCCGATGATCAGAACCCGCTGGTCCTCGTACGCCGTGGGGTCGACGACCATGTCCTCGTACCCGATGGCATGTTCGATGCCCTTGATGGCTGGCACGAACGGCTGGCCCCAGCCCGTCGCGACGACCAGGCAGCGCGCCCGGACCTCCTCCTGGCCGGTGCTCACGGTGAAACCGTCGCCCGTCCGCGTGATCCGCTCGACGGTCGTGCCGTACCGGACGTTGAGCTGGTGGACCCGTTGGAACTCCGCGAGGTAGCGCACCAGGTCGTCGGCCGCGGGCAGGTACTCCTCGCTGAAGTTCGGAAACAGCAGATCCGGGGAGTCGTTGAGCAGGGAGTTCCAGTCCCAGCGCAGGCGGATCTCGGGGTCGGTGCTGTCGGTGTGCACCTTGTTCAGTGAGATGAGCCGGCGATGCCGGGGGAACCGCCGGAAGAACCCACCCGGCTCGTCACCACTTTCGAGCGTCAGGTAATCGGCACCGTGCTGCTGCAGGTAGTAGCTCAGTTGAAGCCCGGCGGGCCCCGCCCCAACGATGACGTACCTGTGCTCGTTGCCGACCATCCCGTGACCCTTCGACGTAGTGATGAGTCCATCGACCATGGAATGGATAGCGGGACGTGTCAATGCTTGATGGCGGTCAAACCACTTCATGGCCGACTGGCCACCGCCTGACGCTTCGTGGAGCAGCCTGCGCAACCGGGAAGGTGACCGCAGCGGTGCCCCGCACTCATTCTCAGGTGGTGTCCCCGACCAGCGCGAGGAGTTGATATGGGCCTGATCCGGCGTCGGCTGCCCAACGGGCAGGATGTCACCCAGGTCGATGCCGCCGAAGCGGCGTTGCTCTACCGCGAGATCTTCGTCGAGGAGTCCTACCGTCGTCCCGGTGGCGCTCGGCCGACACCCGGTGTCATCTTCGACATCGGCGCCAACATCGGCTTGGCCTCGATGTTTTTCAAGTCCCGTTACCCGGCCGCGTTCATCGTTGCGGCCGAGCCCGGTCCGGACACCTACCGCGCGCTGGAGGAGAACTTCGCGCGGCACGTGCCGGACGGGCTGGCCCGCAACGTCGCGATCACCGCGACGGACGGGCACGCCCGGTTCGGGTACTACCCGAAGGCCCCCGCGGAGTCCGGGCTGTACACCGAGCAGGTCCGCGAGACCGCCCTTGCCAGGAAACTGCTCATCGAGGGCGGTGTTCCGGTACGCGACGCCGAGCACCTGGCCACATCCCGCCACCAGTTGTCCTATGTGGAGTGCGAGACGATGACGTTCTCCCGGCTGCTGCGTGACTCCGGCGCGGAACGGGCGGACCTCGTGAAGATCGACGTCGAGAAGGCCGAGGCCGACGTGATCGCCGGCATCGCCGACGACGACTGGGCGAAGATCGGCGAGCTGGTGGTCGAGGTGCACGACATCGACGGCCGTCTCGGGGACATCGAGGCGTTGCTGCGCCAGCGGGGTTTCGACGTCACCGACACCCAGGAGCGCCGCCTCGCCGACACCGACCTGCACCTGACCTTCGCCGTCCGCGCGGTCTGAAACACCCGTCGAGGAGTCAGCCATGGACAACGGATCACCCGTCAGGCTCGACCTGAGTGGCGCCGACATCCACGCCGAGTCGGCCCGCATCCGCGCGCACGGGCCGGTGGCGCGGATCATGCTGCCGGGTGGGGTGCCCGCCTGGTCGGTCACCGGCTACGAAGCGGCGAAGGAGATCCTCGCCGACGACCGGTTCTCCAAGGATCCGCGTCAGCACTGGATCGCGTACGCCAACGGCGAGATCGGGCCCGACTTCCCGCTGATCGCCTGGGCCCGAATGGAGAACCTGACCAGCTCGGACGGGCCCGATCACGCCCGTCAGCGGCGGCTGATCCGCACGGCGTTCACGCCGCGTCGGGTGCAGACCATGCGGCCGGCGATCGAACGGCTGGTCGTTGACCTGCTCGACGATCTCGCCATGCACCCGCCCACGGAGATCGTCGATTTGAAGGCGGGGTTCGGGCACCCGCTGGCGGCTCACGTGATCGGTGAGTTGATCGGTCTGCCGGTCGCCGAGCGGGTGGGCATCGTCGGCGGTGGCGGCGGCTACGCCACCGCCAGCGCGAAGATCACGCCGCAGGAGGCCGCCGCCGCCTTCGCCCGGCTACGGGCACAGATGCACGACCTGATCGACCGCAAGCGCCGGGAGCCCGCCGACGACCTGACCAGCGACCTGATCGCCGCCCGCGACGAGGGCGCACGGCTCGACGACGACGAGATCGTCAGCACCCTGCTTCTGCTGCTCAACACCGGCACCGAGCCGGCGATGAATCTGCTGGTCAACGCCGTCCGGGCGATGCTGAACGCGCCGGAGCAACTGCGCCAAGTCCGCTCGGGCGCCGCCGGCTGGACCGACGTCATCGAGGAGACGCTGCGGGTGGACGCGCCGGTCGCGCACCTGCCGTTCCGGTTCGCGGTCGAGGACGTCGAGATCGCCGGCGTACGCATCGGCAAGGGTGAACCGATCCTGATGCACTTCGCGGGGGCGGGCCGCGACCCGGCGGTGCACGGACCCGAGGCGGACCGGTTCGACGCGGGCCGGGCCGACAAGCGGCACCTGTCGTTCGGGCACGGCCTCCATCGGTGCCTCGGGGCCGCGCTGGCCCGGCTGGAGGTGGAGATCGGTCTGGACACCCTGTTCCGGCGCTTTCCGGGGCTGCGCCTCGCGGTGCCCGACGCCGAGTTGACCTCCCAGGGGACGTTCGCCATGAACGCGCCCGCCTGGCTGCCCGTGCTCTTGGGAATGGAGAATCCCCGATGGCGCGAGTGACCGCCGACATCTCGGTGTCGATGGACGGTTTCGTGACCGGCCCCGACGACAGTCGCCTCCTGCCGATGGGCGTGGACGGCCACCGTCTGCACCAGTGGATCTACGACCTGGCCACCTGGCGGGCCCGGGTCGGCCTCGACGGAGGCCGGGCCAACCGGGACGCGGAGATCCTCGACGAGGGGTTCGCGTCCGTCGGGGCCCACGTGATCGGCCGGCGGATGTACGACCACGGGGAGAAGCCGTGGGGCGACGAGCCGCCGTTCGGGCTCCCGGTCTTCGTGGTCACCCACGAACCCCGACCGGTTCTGGAGCTGGCCGGCGGCACCCGCTTCGAGTTCGTACCCGAGGGTGTCGAGAGCGCCGTCAGCCGCGCGCTGGCCGCCGCGGGCGGCCGGGACGTGTCGGTGCTCGGGGGTGCCAGCGTGATCCGTCAGTGCCTGCGCGCCGGCCTGCTCGACGAACTGGTGCTGCACGTGGTCCCGGTGCTGATGGGCGACGGTGTGCGGCTGTTCGACCGCACCCGCGACGGCCAGGTGGAGCTGCCGATCAGCCGGGTCGAGCAGCCCGACCAGGTCGTGCACCTGTGGCTGGCCCCGGGGGCGGTCAGCGCGGGTCGCTGAGCCGGGCCGCGCGCGACTCCAGATAGCGGCGTTCGGGCAGGCTCGTGGTGCGCTGCGCCGCCCGCAGGTAGCGCACCCGGGCCTCGCTCCGATCGCCGGCCATCTCCAGGAGGTGGGCGCGCACCGCGTCGAGCCGGTGGTTGGCGATGCGGTCGTCGAGGCCGTCGAGCAGGCGCAGCCCGGCCTCCGGACCCTTGGCCATGGCGGTCGCGGCCGCCCGGTTGAGCGTCACCATCGGGTTCGGATCGAGCTGTTCCAGCAGCTCGTAGAGGGCGGCGATCTGCGGCCAGTCGGTATCGTCGACGGTCCCCGCCTCGGCGTGCAGCGCGGCGATCGCCGCCTGGATCTGGTAGGACTCCACCGGCCCGTCACTCAGGCTGCGGGTGACCAACGCGATGCCCTCGCGGATCGACTCCCGGTGCCACAGCCGCCGGTCCTGCTCGGCGATCGGTACCAGCGTGCCGTCCGGGCGGGAACGGGCGTCGCGCCGGGCGTCGGTCAGCAGCATGAGCGCGAGCAGCCCGGCGACCTCACCGTCGTCGGGCAGCAGCCGGTGCACCTCGCGGGTCAGCCGGATCGCCTCCCGGGTCAGCTCGCCGCGCTGCAGGTCCGGGCCGGAGGTGGCGGTGTAACCCTCGTTGAAGATCAGGTAGAGCACGTGCAGCACTACCCGCAGGCGTTCGTGTCGCTCGGCCGGCGGTGGCATCCGGAACCGGGTGCCGGTCGACCGGATCCGCTGCTTGGCCCGGCTGATCCGCTGCACCATGGTCGACTCGGGCACCATGAACGCCGCGGCGATCTGGCTGGTGGTCAGGCCGCCGACCGCGCGGAGCGTCAGCGCGATCTGTGACGGCGCGGACAGCGCGGGATGGCAGCACATGAACAGCAGCATCAGCGTGTCGTCATGCTGGTAGGGCAGGTCGTCGACGGCGGCGGAGACCGCCTCGTCGGCGCGGCCCATCACCGCGACGATCACCTCGCGATTGCGCCGGGCCTGGTCACTGCGCCACTGATCAGCCAACCGGCGGGTGGCGACGGTGCGCAGCCAACCGCGGGGATTGTCCGGCAACTTCTGGTCCGGCCAGCGTAGCGACGCCTCCAGCAGGGCTTCCTGCACCGCGTCCTCGCACGCCTCGAACTTGCCGTAGCGGCGGTAGAGCGCGCCCAGGACCTGCGGCGCGAGCTGGCGCAGCAGACTTTCGACCTCCGAGCGGGAGGCCACGTTACCCTCATCAGCCACGGTGCCGGGGTTCCTCCAGTGCCCTGGGCGGCAAACCCACGGGCGAAGCGTGTGGACGAGAACGTTTGCTGATTACCGGCGGCTATGTCGAAAAACGAGGTACGGCTCCGACTTCACTGCGAAAGGGTACGCGGCCCTGGTGGGACCGCACCGCCATAACCAGGAGGTATCTTCCATGCAGGACGAGATCGTGACGCCGACCAACACGGCTACCGCCGTGGCCGCGCAGCTGCGTGCGGGCGTCGTCGGCGAGGTGATCGAGCCGAACGACCCCGGTTACGACCAGGCCCGCACGATTTTCCAGGGCGGCATCGATCGGCGACCCGCCGTGATCGTCAAGGCGGTCAACGCCGCCGACGTCGCGCATGTCGTCTCGGTGGCCAGCGGGTCGGAGCTGCCGCTTGCGGTTCGCAGTGGCGGCCACAGCCTCTACGGCGTCTGGGACGACGCGATCGTCCTGGACCTCTCGAAGATGAACGCCCTGGAGATCGACGCCGACAGTCGTACCGCCTGGGCGGAGCCCGGTGTGCTCGCCGGCGAATACACCGAGGCGGCCGCCGAGCACGGCCTGGTCACCGGTTTCGGCGACACCGCCTCGGTCGGCCTGGGCGGCCTGACCGTCGGCGGTGGCATCGGCTATCTGGTCCGTGCGCACGGGTTGACCATCGACAACCTGATCGGCGCCGACGTGGTGACCGCGGACGGCCGGCACCTCACGGTCGACGCCGACAACCACCCCGACCTGTTCTGGGCGATTCGTGGCGGCGGCGGCAACTTCGGTGTCGTCACGAAGTTCCGCTACCGGCTGCACTCCGTGCCGACGGTGCTCGGCGGCCTGCTGGTGCTGCCGGCGACCCCGGAGGTCGTGGCGGAATACCTGCGCATCTCGCTGGAGGCGCCCGACGAGCTGTCCAGCATCATCAACATCATGCCGGCGCCTCCGATGCCCGGCGTGCCCGACGAGGCGGTCGGTCAGCTGGTGATCCTCGCGATCATCGTCTACGCCGGTGACCCGGAGGAGGGCGCCAAGGTGCTGGCGCCGATCCGTGAGCTGGGTGTGTTGGCCGACATGGTCCAGCCGATGCCCTTCAGTGGCATCTACCAGCCGGAGGACCCGAACTACCACCCACTGACCTTCAGCCGGACCAACTTCGTCGACGAGGTCGACGTGGCCACGGCCGGTCGGATCCTGGAGACGCTGCAGACCTCGTCGGCGATGATGCCCGTCGCCCAGCTGCGTCCGCTCGGTGGGGCGATGGCGCGGGTGCCGTCCGACGCGACCGCGTTCGCGCACCGCGACCGCAAGATCATGTTTACCGCGGCTGTGGTGTTCGAGAAGCCGGAGGAGGCCGCCGAGCACCGCGCCTGGGTCGACGAGTTCGCCAAGGTCGTGCAGCGGCCGGGTGGCGGCAGCTACGTCAACTTCCTCTACGACGACGCCGCCGAGCGCATCCACGAGGCCTACCCCGACGCCACGTACGCGCGGCTGGTGGAGCTGAAGCGCACGTACGACCCGAACAACCTGTTCAAGCTCAACGGCAACATCTCGCCCTCCTGAGCAACCCGCGCGAGCGGTCGTGCATACCGCATCCTCGGAGATGACGACCGATTTCGACGGGTGCCAGAGTCGTAGGCGATTAACGGGTGGAAGTTTCGCCGGCGTTCCCCGCCCCCTCGGGGAGCGCCGGCGATCCCGTGGATCACGGCGATCCGCCAACCCCTTGACGACCTACGACCCGAGGGACCCCTCCATGACGCAGAACGCGGAGAAAGCCACCATTCGGGTGGGCCGGTCGCCGGCGCACGAGGCGATCGAACCATCACCATCGGTCCCACCGTCGGCCCCGTCGTCGTCGATCTGGCGTCAGCCCTACCTGTGGCTCGTCGTCCTCGCCGGCGCCGTCGTCTTCAACCTGCTGTACGCGTTCCCGCGCTACTTCAGCACGGACTCGGCCAACAGCCGCAGCATCCTCGACCCCGGCGTCCCTGTGCACTACAGCCTGGTCGTCGCGCACGTCATCACCGGGAACATCGCGATGATCACGGTGTTCCTCCAGTTCTGGGGCTGGCTGCGCCGCAACCACCCGAAGGTCCACCGGATCAGCGGCCGCGTCTACATCTTCGGCGGGGCCCTCCCGTCGGCCGCCCTGGGCGTGTTCACCCTGATCCCGCTGCGCGCGGACCACCAGGGCAGCATCGGCATCGTCACGATGGGCGTGGCCTGGCTCGCCACGACGATCACCGGTCTGGTGATGGTCCGCAAGGGACGCTACGCCGAGCACCGCCGCTGGATGGCGTACAGCTTCGCGCTGGCGTTGGGCACCACCTGGGGCCGCATCCTGGTCGGCATGTTCACCATCTGGCCCACGATGCCGTTGGCCATCAGCGTGATCGTCGAACTCGCCAACTGGCTCGGCTGGGTCCTCAACCTGGTGGTCGCCCACTGGATCATCGAACGGATGGCCAAGCGCCGGCACACGCCGGACGGCACCGAGGTCGTCACGTACCCCGCTCCCGCCTGAGGCCCCCGCACCCACCCGAGACGAAAGCCGCCCCCGGCCCCCGGGGGCGGCTTTCGTCGTGTCCGCGGGCCTGTTCCGAGGGTTTGTGGACGACGGTGGTGGCAACGACGAATGGCCGGACGTATCCGGCCATTCGTCGTTCGTCGGTGGGCGGTCAGGCGGTGAGCCGACCGAAGTGCGCCTGGGTGTAGACGCGGGGGAGAGCCGTCGTCAGGAGCACCGCGAAGCCCGCGTGGCTGTGACAGGTGGACAGGTCACGCCAGACTCGTTCCAGGCGCCCGTCGCCGGTGACCGAGCTGGTCCCGGCCGTGGGTTGGATGACCGCCTCGACGCCGCGCCAGGCCAGTTCCGCCGCCTCGCGGCAGATCATCGCGATCCGCAGGTCCTCCTCCAGGGTGAAGGCGGCCGGTTCGCGGGTGGTCAGGTCGTGCCACTGACGGATCGCGCTCAACGTGATCGCCTCGGCGGCCGAGATCATGGCCGTGGCCTGGCCGAACCACCGTTGGTAGTCCGGGTCGTCGACGCGCAGGGTGATCGGCGGCGTCGAGGTCTTGCGGGTGGAGAGAACCTCGCCGTACGCCTCCAGCGCGCCCTGCGCGATCCCGACCCCGAGCGTTGCGCCTTCCAGACACATCGAGCTCATCGGCGCCCCGCCGTACTGCGGGTGGGCGTGCAGCGCGCTCCCACTGGTCCCAGACGTCACCGAGACCTCGCCCAGGTGGGTATGGTCCAGGCCGAAGTGGTCCGGGATCTCGGCCCGGTCGAAGCGGACGCTGTGCGAGCCGCTGCCCTTGAGCCCCAGTTGCCCGCCCCAGTCGTCGAGGCGGGTCCAGGTGCCCCGCGGTGCGATGAACAGCAGCGGATGGGGCGGTTCGCCGTCGTCGCCGGCGACCATGGCGTGGCCGATGAAGTGGGTGGCGTAGGGGATGCCGGAGCAGTAGTTCCACGTTCCGTCGATGATCCAGCCACCGTCGGGGGAGCGGGTGGCGGTTCCGCCCGGGGCGATCACCGCCGGTGCGATGAAGTCACCGCCCCGGAACAACTCGTCCTGTGCCTTCTCCTCGAACAGCATCGCGGTCACCAGCGAGTGGGCTGCGCCGAGGCAGAACATCCAGGCGGTCGACGGGCAGCCTCGGGCCAGGATCATCACCACCCGCAGGAACGTCTCGAACTCGAACTCGTACCCGCCGTACCGCCGGGGCACGGTGATCCGGTAGAAGCCCGCGTCCCGGAACATCTCGTGGACGTCCTCGCCGTAGAACGTCCGACGCTCCACCTCGGACTGCCGGGCCAGCAGTTCGGGAACCATCGCCTCGGCGCGGGCGATCAGGTCGGCCGGCGTGAGATCCGGCTCGGGCACCGGGGGGAATCCTGGATCGGTCAACGCGGGCCTCCTCATCCGAGTGGCCTTCCGGCGGTGATGACGGCGTAGCCGACCTTGCCCGCCCCGGCCTCGAAGTAGTAACCGAGCGCCTTGCCCAGCTCGTCGACCGCCTCGGCGCCGAACTTCTCGGTGAGGTGGGTGCGCTGGCTCTCCGCCTCGGCCACGTACTTCGGTCCCTTGCCGAAGACCCGCGGCCCGCACTGCAGGTACTCGTGGAACTCGAACCCGGCGGCCGTCAACGCCTCGACCCACTCCGCGGTCGACTTGAGGAACTGCGCGTTGAACGTCTTCGCGAACTCGGCGGCCTCCTCGATGCCCATGCTGCTCTCACGGGTCGTCTCGGTCACCGCGAGCCGGCCACCGGGCCGTAGGACGCGGAACAGGCCGCGCAGCACTCGGTCCAGGTCGGTGGCGTACAACAGGGTTTCCATCGCGACGATCGCGTCGAACGACCCGTCGGGGAAGTCGAGCGTGTTCCAGTCGCCGTGCTGGAAGGTGACCGAGTCACCGAGGTTCGCCGCGACGGCGCGCTTGGTCGCCTCCTCGACCTGTACGGTGCTGATGTTGATGCCGACCACTGTGACGCCGTAATCCCGCGCCAACTCGAGCGCGGGCGTGCCCAGGCCACATCCGATGTCGAGGACCCGTTGGCCGGGACGCAGCCCGAGGGATTCGCCGACCCGGCGGGTGATCCGCTGTGACGCCTCCCGCATGGACGCCTCGTCCACCGCGTCGTACCAGTACGCGAGATGAACCTGCCCGTCGTTGAACGCGTTGGACATCGGCGTCGACTCGTCGTACATCGTCGCGATGTCGATCGGCGCGGTTGTGGTGTTCTCCATCCCTCTCCCACTTTCCTTGTCGGGCCGCCGACCGTCAGGACGGGCGGCGTTCGGCGGTGACGAAGACGAACGTGCCCGGGTACGACTCGGCGATGATGGTCAGGCCGGCGTCGTCGAGCCACTGCTTGATCTCGGCGATCTCGAAGAGCACGAACCCGTCCGGGCGGGCGGGGAAGTGGTGCGACCGCTGGTAGTAGCGGTAAACCGGCGAATCGTCCCAGCGGAACGTCATGAGCGTGAGGGTGCCGCCGGGGCGCAGGCAGCGGCCGATTTCGGCGATCGCCCGACCGGCGTCGGGCACCGCCTGCAATGCGTTCCAGAAGTTGACCGCGTCGAGGCTGGCGTCGGGGAACGGCAGGTCGAGCGCGTCTCCGCGGACGGCCGGCACGTCTGTCAACCTGCTGCGCAGGTCGTAGAGCATCGCCTCGTTCAGGTCCAGCGCGAGGACCCGCTCGGTGCCGACCGCCTCGCAGACGACGGCGGTCCAGCGGCCCGCGGCGGCGGCCAGGTCGAGCACGGTGCCGCCCCGGTGCCAGAGGTGGGCGGCGATGTACTCGTCCTCGTCGGTCGGTGTGACCTCGCCGGACCAGTTGCGGCCCATGATGCGGAGGAAGTTCGGACGCATGCCCTGCTCGTAGTGGAAGCCGATGCCGGCCAGCACCGCCGCGTTCTGCAGCACGTCGGCCTCGGCGTCGTCACTGGAGTCGCTCTTGCCGGCGCCGGGGCGCAGCCGCTGGGACAGGTCGAGCACGCCGTGGGTGATGCCGTAGGCGGCGTCGCACTGCCCGCACCGGGCGACAGTGGTGTCGAAGGTCAGCGACCCCCGGCAGGCCGGGCATTTCAGCGCCTCGCGGTGCCGTTCGAAGGCGGCCGGGTCGAGGTCGCGGGGGTTGGTCTCCACGACCAGGTTGTGCGGGCTCGGGTCGACGGCCGCCGCGGGCTTTCCGTTGCCCTGCGCCCACAGCGCCTTGGCCCCCATCGTGGCCAGCACCGAGCGGGTGTCGCCGTCCCAGGTCGTCCGGATCTGGGTGGGGGTCAGTGCGCGGATCCACCGCCTGTCGAACTCGCGCTCCGCCTCGCTGATGTTCCACTCGGCCGGCGACGGCCAGGCCCGCCCGATGTTCGGGTCGGCCTCGTCGAGCGTGTCGAGGGCGCGCTCCAAGCGGGTGCGGTCCGGGGCGTCGAGCCCGAGGTGTCGGGTTGCGTCGAGGATCCGCGCCCGGTCGGTGGGAAAGTGCGCCAGGAGGTAGAGCAGCGCGAGGGTGAGCGGCGCGTCGGGCTCGGTGGCGCCGCGGGCCGCGTCGAGGTAGCCGTCGATACCCTCGCGCACCGCCGTCGCCACCGGTCCGTCGGTCGCCGGGTGCTCAGCCTCGGCGAGCAGCCCGAGCAGCACCAGCAGGTAGCCCCGCCGGTCGCCGTCGACGCTGTCCAGTGCGCCGATCAGTTCCGGTACGGCCGACGCCGCCGTGGGCCGGGCCGCGCCGTCGGTCCAGAGTGCGTCGACCAGGTCGTGGAAGGCGTCGTCGATTTGATGGGGAGCTGCGTCTCGGTACGAGCCGAGCAACTCGTTGAAGGTGATTTCCGCGGTTTCGGTCATGTGCCCGTCCCGTCTCGGCCGTGTCCAGGTCAGCGGCAAGGCGCGTACGCGCCGGCTGCCCGACAGGTTGCCACCCGGCGCGGGGGCGAAGCACCTCTGACGTTGCGCTGCAGACGGCCGGCGGCGGTCGGCCGTCCACTTCGGACAGGTTGCTGGGAATCCAGCAATCTGGAAGATGCAGCCGCCGATGATCGCCTGAAAAATAACTGCCTGAACTTTCCGCTCTCGAACGACTCACGACCTCATGCCCGGCGCCGTCCGGGCGTGGAGGCGTTCGATCATCTCCACCCACCGTCCGGTCAGGGGGGGGCGGGCCGGTGGGCGATCTTCGGCTGCGCCGCGGATGGCCCACGCAACACGTAGGGCGTTTGTCAGGCAATCGTGAGGGGAGCGTGTAATGACAGCGACCGAGGCGACGCACTCCGACGCCGAGATCGGCACACAGCACAAGCGGCGGTACGCGCGATACGACGGCCTCCGCGGCATCTGCGCGATCTTCGTGGTGATCTACCACATCGGCTACCAGTCCGGCATCAGCGAGTTGCCCGGCCACGACGGGGTTCCCATCCTGGGAAGCCTCGTACCGGCGTTCCGGATCTTCCTTCCGCCGTTCTTCGTCCTGTCCGGCCTGCTGCTCTACCGGCCGTTCGCGCGCGCCATCATCGCGGGCACGCCCCGCCCCGCGCCCGGCCCGTTCATCGTGGGCCGGGCGCTGCGTCTCCTGCCGGCCTTCTACGTGCTCACGGTCGTGGTCATGCTCACCCTCAACCTCTCCGCGGTCGACGGCGCGTGGGAGGTCATCAAGCCGTTCATCCTGCTGCACTACTGGTTCACGCCGGACATGGCTCAGTGGTGGCCGGGCATGGAGCACACCTGGACCGTGCCGGTCGAGATGTCGTACTACCTGGCCCTGCCGATCCTGGCCTGGCTGATCAACCGAAGCGCCCGCCGGGGCACCGACCCGGCCGCGCGGGCCCGCCGCATCATCGTGCCGTTCGTGGTCATGACCGTGATCGGCACCGCCTGGACGGTCTTCTGCTACCTGCCGTCGCAGGCCGAGCACACCTACTACTTCGTCTTCTGGCCGCTGGGCTACGCCGGGTTCTTCGCCGCCGGCATGGCACTCGCGACGCTCTCCGCGTACCGGGACGTGACAGGCGTGGTGCCGGCCCTGCACCGCGCGGTCGCCAAGCGCCCGATGCTGTGGTGGCTGGGCGCTCTCGCGGCGCTGCTGCTCTACATCCCCAAGCCGTTCGCCCCGCAGGTCGTGGTCGGCACCTGGCCCGCGATGGCCCAGCACCTGGTGGAGTACGTCCTGTTCTTCGCGTTCGGCCTGCTCGCGGTCGTTCCACTGACCGTGCCCGAGGTGCGCTCACGGTTCATGGACGCGGTGCTCACCAACCCGCCGATCCGCTACATCGGCCGCCTCTCGTACGGCGTCTACCTGTGGAACGTCCCGGTCATGTACTACTACTTCCAGTACGGAACGATCTTCGGCAACCAACCACTCGGGCTCAACGACGCCCGACCCACGCTGCCCTTCGGTGAGCTGGTCGGCTTCGTCCTCTACGTGATCGTCGGCACGGCGCTCTTCACGCTGGTCAGCTACTACGTGGTCGAGCGTCCGGCCCTGCGCCTGCGGCACGTCTTCAACGCTCCGATCTCCGCACTGGAACTCGGGTACGCCACGGCGCCCGCCGACGACGCCCGCTCCGCCGACCGGGCCGAGCCGCAGGACGTCAACGCGACGCGAAGGAGCACCGAACGATGAACCGACTGATCTCACGGCTCGGTGCCGGCAGTGTCGCCCTGTGCACCGTCCTGGCCCTCGGCGTACCGGGACTGGGGCAGGCCGCGCCTTCGCGATCGGCACCGGCGCCCTCGCCCGCACGCACCGGCACGGTCACGTTGGTGACCGGCGACAAGGTGGCGCTCGACCGGGAGCGCGTCGTCGCCATCACCCCGGCGCCCGGCCGCGTGGGCACCCCGTTCCGGCAGTACCGGCAGGACGGCGAGTTGTACGTCGTACCCGCAGACCAACTCGCGCGGGTCGCGTCGGGGCAGCTCGACCAGCGGCTCTTCGCCGTGTCGGCGCTGGCCCGGTCGGGTGTCTCCGACGCCCGCGCCGCCGACCTGCCGCGCCGGGCCGTGAAGCGCCAGGCGGTCGCCACGGATGGTGTCGCGCTCACGCTCACCTTCCTCGACCGGCGGGGCATCCCGACGGCCGACTACTTCGTCAGCCTCTTCGACACGGTCTCGCAGCAGGAGTACAGCGGCTACCACGAGTCCGGTACCACCACCGTGACCGTTCCCGCCGGCCACTACTACCTGGAGGCGGGCGTCAGCGGTGCCAGCAGCACCGACGTGGTGCCGTTCGACTTCTTCGTGGAGCCGGACATCGCGGCGACCGGAGACCTGGCGCTGACCTTCGACGCCCGCGACGCGAAACCGCTCACGTTCGGCCTGGACCGGCGCGGCGCCACCGGCATCCTCGACGTGATGCCCAGCCGCCAGACCGGCGTCGCGGCGGTCGGCTCCACGGTGCACGGCCCGCAGGATGAGATCCGCGTCCGTCCGTCACGGACGGCCGCCGCCGGCCAGTTCACCTTCACCGTCGCCGCGCACCTGGGCAGACCGGACGGCAACGGTGGATTCCTCGGCTCGCCGTACCAGTACCACCTGCAGTGGAGCGAGGACGGCACGGTACCGGCGAACCTGCACCGCGTGTTCCACGACGCCGATCTGGCCAAGGTGCGCAACGTCATCGCCGCGCAGGTGCCCGGCGCTGTCGACCGCAAGCTCTATTCGGCGTACGTGCAGCCACCGGCGACCATCACCGAATTCACCTCACCTGGCGCGGCGTTCTTCGAGGACGTGTACGAACTGGATGCGGATAACAACCTCAACTGGCAGATCGCCGACCTGCCCCGACAAGCCGGGATCGCCGGCAGCACTCGTACCGAGAAGTGGAATGTCGGGCCGTTCGGGCCGGCCTTCGCCACCAGCCCGGTGCTGCCCGTGGTGTGGTGTGGCCGTTTCGGTGACCAGATGAACTTCGAGATTCCGCACTTTTCCGACCAGAATCCCGACCACTTCGGGTTCTCCGGCACGCTGGCCGAGGAAATGCGGATGTTCCGCAACGGGCAGCCGTTGATTTCCCAGGACTCCGAGTTCGGGATCTTCACGGTGCCACCGGCGACCGCCACCTACCGCCTGGAGACCCGGTCCACCCGGGACACCTCGCCGTTCTCGACGGAGGTGCGGGGCGCCTGGACGTTCCGGTCCGGGCACGTCGCGGGCGGCCCGGCCAACGAGGCGGCGCTACCGATGGCGGCGCTGCGCTTCGCGCCCGCGCTCGATCAGCAGAACCGGGCGGCAGCCGGTCAGCGGTTCAAGATCCCGCTGTATCTGCAGGCGCAGCAGGGCGCTGTCCTGGGGGAGTGGGGCAACGTCACCCTCGACGCGTCGTACGACGATGGCGCGACCTGGCAGGCGGCGCCCGTGGTCAAGACCGCCACCGGCTTCACCGCGACGGTCACGCATCCGGCGACGACCGGATTCGTGTCGCTGCGGGCCAGCGCCACCGACAGCCTGGGCAACAAGACGGAACTCACGATTATCCACGCGTATCTCTTGAAGTAAAGGGCCGAGAAACAGCACCTTCGGAGTGCAGCCCGCACTTTCGAAGATGGCGCATCTCCCATCGGCTGTGACGATGAAGTGCGGTCCCGGGAATCTCCTCATCCGGTCGATTCCCGGGACCACCCGATTCGGTCGGACCCGAAAGGGGTTAGTGGTGGGTATGAGTTCCGTCGACATCGACCGCGATGAACCAATAGCGATCGTCGGGATGGGTCTGCGTTTTCCCGGGGGCATCAACTCTCCGCAGACGTACTGGGATTTCCTCGTCGCCGAGCGCAATGCGTTGCGCGAGGCGCCGCAGGAACGGTGGGACGGTTACGCCGCGATCAGCCCGGCGCACGCCGCGGCGACCCGGCGGGCCCTGAAGTACGGCAGCTACCTCGACGACGTGGCGGGCTTCGACGCCGAGTTCTTCGGGGTTTCCCCGCGCGAGTCCGAGCTGATCGACCCGCAGCAGCGCATCACCCTGGAGGTGGCCTGGGAGGCGCTCGAGCACGCCGGCATCCTGCCGCACTCGCTCGCCGGCAGTGACACCGCCGTGTTCATGGGTGTCTGCACCGATGACTACGGCCGCCGCATGCTGGAGGACCTACCCCGGCTGGAGGCGTGGATGGGCATCGGCTCGTCCATGTGCGGTGTGGCGAACCGGCTGTCGTACGTGCTGGACCTGCGCGGCCCGAGCGTCGCGGTCGACACGGCCTGCTCCGCCTCGCTTGTCGCCATTCACCAGGCCTGCCAGGCGCTCCGGCTCGGCGAGACGGACCTGGCGTTGGCCGGCGGCGTGATGTTGGTGGCCAGCCCGGCGTACCTGCTGGTGCTCGAGGCTGCCGGCGCGCTCGCGCCGGACGGCCGGTCCAAGGCGTTCGACGCGTCCGCCGACGGCTACGGCCGAGGCGAGGGCTGCGGAGTCCTCGCCCTGAAGCGGCTGTCGCAGGCGCGGCGCGACGGGGACCGGATCCACGCGTTGATCCGGGGCAGCGCGGTCTGCCAGGACGGGCGCACCAACGGCATCATGGCCCCGAGTCAGGAGGCGCAGGAGGAGCTGGTGCGCCGGGCTTGCCGGGCCGCCGGCGTGTCGCCCGCCTCGCTCGACTACGTGGAGGCGCACGGCACGGGAACCGGGCTGGGTGATCTCGTGGAGATCGGCGCCCTGTCCACGGTTGCCGGGGCCGACCGTTCACCCGAGGCTCCGCTGCTGGTCGGCTCGGTCAAGACCAACATCGGGCACCTGGAGGCCGCCTCCGGTGTCGCCGGCCTGATCAAGATGGTGCTGTCTATGCAGCACGGCGCGATCCCGGCCACGCTGTCCGCCACCGTGCCGAACACCGAGATCCCCTGGGAGACCTCCGGCCTGTCCGTGGTCGACAGGCTGACGCCGTGGCCGGACAACGCCGGCCCCCGCCGGTCCGGCACCGGCAACTACGGCTACGGCGGCACCATCGCCCACGTCATCCTCGAGGAGGCTCCGCAGGAGCCGAGCGCCCCGACGAGTGTCGACGAGCGCGAGCGGGTCTATCCGCTCTCCAGCGCGACCCTCGCCGGCGTCGCCGCGAACGCGGGTGCGCTGGCCGACTGGGTGGAGCGTTCCGACGCGGACCTCGCCGACATCGGTCACACGCTGGCCCACCGCCGGCAGCCGCTCAACGCCCGCGCCGCGGTCGTCGCGGCGGACCGCGCCGAACTCGTCGACCGACTCCGCAAGCTCGCCACGGGCACGGCTGCCGCGGGCGTGGCCACCGGTACGGTCGCGCGTGGCGCCGCCGCCGACGCGGTCTGGGTGTTCTCCGGGCACGGGGCGCAGTGGGTCGGAATGGGCCGGGAACTGCTAGACAGTGAGCCGGCGATGGCCGAGACGATGGCTGAGCTGGGGCCGGTGTTCCGCGCCGAGCTGGGCTTCGATCCCCGCGTAGCCCTGCTGGAGGACGACTTCACCGAGGTCGACCGTGTGCAGGCGATGACGTTCGCGATCCAGGTGGGGCTCACACGGGTCTGGGAGAGCTACGGCCTGCGTCCGGCGGCGATCGTCGGGCACTCCATCGGCGAGATCGCGGCCGCGGTCGCGGCCGGCATGCTCGACCTTCCGCAGGCGGCACACCTGGTCTGTCGCCGGTCCCGGTTGCTGCGCCGGGTCGCCGGCCAGGGCGGCATGGCGATGGTCAACCTGCCGTTCGACACGGTCACGGCCCGGCTGGCCGACGTCCCCGAGGTCGCGGCGGCGGTCGCGGCGTCCCCCACGTCGACGGTGATCAGTGGCCCGTCCGCACTTGTCGACGAGATCGCCGACCGCTGGCGGACCGAGAACCTGGTCGTCCGCCGGGTCAACTCCGACGTCGCCTTCCACAGCCCGCAGATGGACGGGTTGGTCGACGACCTGCGAGCCGACCTCGCCGACCTGGTCAGCCGGCCGGCCACCGTACCGGTGTACACCACCGCCCTGACCGATGTGCGCTCCACGGCGGAGCGGTCGGCCGACTACTGGGTGACCAACCTGCGCAACCCGGTGCGCTTCGAGCACGCGATCCGCGCCGCGGTCGACGACGGGCACCGCGTCTTCCTGGAGATCTCCGCACACCCGATCGTGCAGCACTCCGTCATCGACATCCTCGCCGTGGTCGGCGTCGAGGACGGGGTCATCGCGCACAGCCTGCGCCGGGAACGCCCGCAGCGACCGACGCTGCTGGAGAACCTCGGCGCCCTGCACTGCGCGGGTGTGCCGGTTGACTGGGCGAGGCTGCAACCCGCTGGTGACCTCGTCGACGCCCCGACCAACGCGTGGCAGCACCGTCGATACTGGATCGACAGCGCCCGGCCCGCGGCGGCCAACCTCGAACACGACGTCGAGACCCACACCCTGCTCGGGGCCCGTACCGCCGTGCAGGGCACCACGCCCGTGCTGATGTGGCGGACGTTCCTCGACGACACCAACCGGCCGTACCCCGGCGGGCACGCGGTGCTGGGCACCGAGGTGATCCCTGCGGCGGCGACACTCAACACGCTGTTCCAGGCGGCCGAGAACGCGCCGCTGCGCGACGTCGCGTTGCGGGTGCCGATCGGCGTGCTGGTGCCGCACGAGATCCAGGTCGTCCGTCAGGACGGCACCGTGCGGCTCAGCTCCCGGCTCACCACACAGCAGGACGACAAGTCCTGGCTCACCCACGCCAGCGCCGAGATCGCCGACGCGGCGCCGACCGCCGAGCGGGTCGACCCGGAGACGCTGCGCGCCGCGCACCCGGAGACGCTGGACCCCTCCTGTGTCTGGGACCGGCTCGCCGCGATCGGGGTGGTCGGTATCGGCTGGCCCTGGGAGGTCGAGGCCGTACGCCGACACCCGTCCGGGATGCTCGCGACAGTCGTCGCGGACCCCACCGGCGGCCAGTCAGAACGGACCTGGGCCTCCCTCACCGATGCCGCGCTCTCGGTGGCGCCGGTCATCTTCCCCGGCGACCCGCTGTTGCGGATGCCGGGCTGGCTGACCGAGGCCACGCTGGTGTTGCCGCCGCCACCGAAGGCGTTGATCGCGGTACGGCTGATCGCCGGGTCCGACGACGAGGTGGAGGTCGACGTCGAGGTGCGGACCCTCGACGGGGACCTGGCCGCCCGGTTCACCGGCGTCCGGTTCGGGGCGGTGCGCAAGGAGGTGCTCATCGATCTCGGTCCCGAGGAGGAGCAGACCGCCGAGGAACAGCTCTGGCAGACGCTGTCCGGTCCGGAGTTGCGGGACTTCGTGCTCACCGCGGTCCGCGAGGTGGCCGCCGGTGAGGTACGCATCCCGCTGGAGGACCTCGACGTGCACCGGCCACTGGCGGAGCTGGGCGCGGACTCGCTGATGACGGTGGCTATCCAGCTGCGGTTGGAGCGGCGGTTCCGCACGCCGGTCCCGTCGACGCTGCTGTGGAACCGACCGACCGTCGCGGCGGTCGCCGAGTACCTGACCGACGAACTGACCACCGACGTCAAGTAGCAGTCACAGAGGGGAACGACCACCGTGCCCGAGCCTGATCCGCAGAGCAGGATGATGGCGATCCTGCATGCGCCGCTGATCACGCAGATGGTGGTCGCCGTCGCCGAGCTGGGCATCGCCGACCAGCTCGCCGACGGGCCCCAACCGGTCGAGGCACTGGCCGCGAAGACCGACGCCCGTCCGGAGGCCCTGCACCGGATTCTGCGGGCGCTGGCCGGCGTCGGTGTGGTCGCGCAACCGGCGCCGGGCGTCTACGGTCCGACGCCGTTGCTCGACACCCTCCGCACGGACGCGCCGGGCTCACTTCACGCGTGGGCCCGGTTGTGGGGGCTGCCCGAACGTCAGGCAGCCCTCACGGCCCTCACGCTCGGCCTGCGCGACGAACGTCCGCCGTTCGAACAGATCTACGACCTGTCCTGGTGGGCCCACCTCGAACGGCGACCCGAGCAGGCGGCGGTCTTCCGCGATGCCATGGGTGACCTCTCCCGCCAACTCCACGCCCAGGCGGTCGCCGCGTACGACTTCTCCGGTGTGCGCCGGGTCTGTGACGTTGGCGGTGGCACCGGCAGTCTGGTGGCCACTCTGCTGACGTCGTACCCGACGCTGACCGCCGTGCTCCTGGACCGGCCGGCGGTCGTCGCGCACGCCGGCGCGGTGCTCGACGCGGCCGGTGTCGCCGACCGGGTGACCGTCGAAAGCGGGGACTTCTTCACCGCGGTGCCCGCCGGCGCCGACGCGTACCTCCTGTCGATGATCCTGCACGACTGGACCGACGAGCAGGTCGTCACCGTGCTGACAAACGTGCGCCGGGTGATCGACCCGAACGGCCGCCTCTTCGTCGTCGACGCCGTCATCCCGGAGGACGACCAGCCGCACGACGGCAAGCTGCGCGACATCATCATGCTCGCGCTGCACCCGGGGCGCGAGCGCACCGAGCGCGAGTTCGGGGCGGTGTTCGACCGCGCCGGATTCCGGCTCGCCGAAACACGCGAGGTCTCGGCCTCGACCGGTCTGCTCGTCGCCGTCCCCGTGTAGCGCTCAGGAGAACCGATGACCACAGAACAGGACAACCGACTGCCGCCGTCCGACGTGCGTCAGCAGTGGGACACCGTGCCGTACCCGGCCGCCACCGCGGACAGGTATCGCGCCGAGGGTCTGTGGCAGCCACGCACGATCCCGGGGGCGCTGCGGGAGACCGTACGCGCCCACCCGGACCGCATGGCCGTCGTCACGCCGGGCGTTCGGTGGACGTACGCGGACCTCGACCGGCACTCCGACGCGATCGCGGCGGGTCTGCTGGATGCCGGGTTACATCCGGGCGAGTCGGTGATTTTGCAAATCACCAACAGCGCTCTCGCCGTGGCCACCTGGTACGGCCTGCTCAAGGCCGGCCTGCTCCCGGTGTGCACGCTGGCGATCCACCGGCGCCACGAGATCGAGGAGATCGCGCGGCAGACCCGCGCCTCGGCCCATCTGGTGCAGGCCGACCTGCGCGGCTTCGACCTGGTGGCGTTCGCCGACGAGATCCGCCGGTTGGTGCCGAGCATCCGGTTGCTGGCCACCATCGGGGGCCGTCCCGGCGTCTCCGGTCAGGAACGGATCGAGGATCTCGTCGACCGCCCACTGTCCGACGCGCAGGCGGCCCGGCTGGCGCAGATCGACGCGAACACCGACCTCGACGCGCCCGCCGTCCTCCAGCTCTCCGGTGGCACCACCGGCGTACCCAAGGTGATCCCCCGGCTGCACCCGGAATACTGGTACAACGCGGTCGCCACCGCCCGCTGGTGGGGTTTCACCCCGCAGGACCGGCTCGGGTTCGGCCTGCCTCTGGTGCACAACGCCGGCGCCACCAACGCGGTGCACGCCGCGCACTCGGTGGGCGCCGCGCTGCTGCTCGCCACACCCGTCGCCGACGATCTGCTGGCCCTGATGGACGACGAGCGGGCCACCTGGTTCATGAGCCCGCCGGGCCTGATGAACGAGTACCTGCGGCATCCACGGTTCGATGGCGCCTTCGCCAGTGTCCACAATTGCGTGCTGACCGCGGCGAAGGTGTCCCGGGAGCTGTTCGACGCGATCGAGGCGCGCGGGGTGCACGTCACCCAGGCGTTCGGGATGACCGAGGGGTTGTTCCTGTTCACGCCCCGCGACGCGTCGCCGCAGGTGCGCGCCACCACGGTGGGCGTGCCGATCAGTCCGCTGGACGAGGTGGTCGTGCTGGAGCCCGGCACACTGCGGCCGACGCCACCGGGGGAGATCGGTGAGCTGTGCGCGCGGGGTCCGTACACCGTGCCCGGCTATCTCGGCGTCCCGGTCGGCACCGACTCGGCGTTCACGCCCGACGGGTTCTACCGCAGCGGCGATCTGGTCCGCGCGCACCACCTGGACGGTCTGGTCGCCTACTCGATCGAGGGCCGGGTCAAGGACCTGATCAACCGGGGCGGCGAGAAGGTCAACGCCGAGGAGGTGGAGCGGATCCTGCTCGGTCACGAGTTGGTGCTCGACGCGGCGTTGGTGGCCATGCCGGACGAGCGGCTGGGGGAGCGCGCCTGCGCCTACCTGGTGTGTCGCCCGGGCGGACCGCTGCCGACGCTCGACGACGTCCGGGACTACCTGGAGAAGTTCGGCCTGGCCCGGTTCAAGTGGCCGGAGCGGATCGAGTTCGTGGACGCGTTGCCGCGTACCCCGATCGGCAAGATCTCCAAGCAGTGGCTCCGCGAGGACATCGTGCGTCGCCTGGATGGCCCGCGCACCTGACACCCGCAGCACCCGAAGGCCGGCCGTACTCACGTACGGCCGGCCTTCGTCGTCGTGCCCGCCGGAGAGTCGGATCTGAGTAGAAAGTGGCTTTGATGGCAAAATGCCGGTCGTGGCTCCGACCTACAGGGTGAGGGGCACGCTTCGAGTGCCATGACGACCGGGTAGGAGGCAGACGATGAGCGATCTTCAGAAGCAGGTGCAGGTGCTGGTCGACGGGCTGGTGGACGACGGCGTCGAGGACGGCGTGCAGGTCGCCGTCTATCGCAACGGTGACCTGGTGGTCAACGTGGTGGCAGGGGTCGCGGACACGGCTGCCGGCCAACCTGTTCGTCCGGACACCCTCTTCTACTCGGCGTCGACGGGTAAGGCCGCGGCCTCCACCGTGGCGCACGCGTTGGTCGACGACGGTGTGTTCGACTACGACACCCGCGTCGCCGACCTCTGGCCGGAGTTCGCCGCGCACGGCAAGGGCGAGGTGCGGATCCGGCACGTACTGACACATTCGGCCGGTGTGCCGGCAGTCCCCGCGGACACCACGATCGAGCAGCTCACCGACTGGAACGGCATGTGTCAGCTCATTGCCGGCATGGAGCCCTGGTGGGCGCCCGGCGAGCGGGTCGGCTACCACGCGGCCACCTTCGGCTACCTGATCGGCGAGGTCGTCCGCCGGGCCACCGGCAAACCGATCTCGACAGTTCTCGCCGAACGCGTCGCCGGGCCCATCGGGATGGCCGACGAGCTGTTCTTCGGGGTGCCGCAGGAGCAACTCGGCCGGGTGGCCCGACTGACCGACGACCCGGGGGGCAAAGCCGCGTTCGCCTCGATGCCACCGGAATTTCCGCTGTTCAAGGCCGTTCCACCGGCGATCGTGCCGAACGCGGATTTCGGCAACAGGGCGGACGTGCTGACCTCGGACATGCCGTTCGCCGGGACGATGAGCGCCCGGGCGATCGCGAAGATGTACGCGGCGCTCATCGGTGAGGTGGACGGCGTACGGCTGATCTCCCCGGAACGGCTGAGCGAGGCCACCACGCTGGCCACCGCCGGCCTCGACGACGAGATGACCGGCGGCACCTCGACCTGGGCGCTCGGCTACTGCCTGGGCTGGCCGGGCACCTCCGACCCGTCGGACCGACCGACGGTCTTCGGCATGGTGGGCATCGGCGGCAGCGCCGCGTTCGCCGACCGGGCGACCGGAGTCACCGTCGCGGTGACCAAGAACCGGTTCAACCCGATCGAGATGAACATCGTGCAGCGGGTCACCGAACTCGCCGACGAGGCGTTCGTCTGAGCCCTCAAGACACCGGCCCACTCACGGGAAAAGTGGAGAAGCCCGTGAATCGATGACACATTTGGCGGCGCGGCTCCGACTGCACTATGAAGGGTGCCGATCCGGCACAGCCTCTTCGAAGGAGTTCTTCCGTGAAGTACATCCTGTTGATCCACGCGAACCCCGCAACTGTCACGGGACGGTCCGAAGCCGAGACCATGAAGGTCTACGCCGAGATCGACGCCATCACCAAGGAGCTGTCCGAGTCCGGTGAGCTGATTGGCGGCGAGGTCCTGGCCGACGTGTCGCAGTCGAAGGTCGTCCGCGTCACCGGCGGCGTCCCGGTGACCACCGACGGCCCGTTCGTCGAGGCCAAGGAGCACCTGGCCGGCTACCTGATCGTCGAGACCGACAGCGAGCAGCGCGCGATCGACATCGCGGCCCGGTGGCCGGACGCCAGTGAGGGCGGCGCCATGGAGGTCCGGCCCATCATGGACATCGGCGGAACCGAGATGTGAGGTGGGGCTGCGGGCCGGGCCACCCCGCTGTGGCCCGGCCCGCGCCCTCGCCGGCGCCGCTGGTCAGTCCGGCAGCCCACGGACGAACGTCCGCAGGTCGGTGACCAGGAGGGCCGGCTGCTCAAGGGCGGGGAAGTGACCGCCCCGGTCATACTCCGACCAGTGCGCGAGCGTCGGCAGGATGCCCTCCGCGAAGCGCCGCACCGGTCGTACCGCGTCCTCCGGGAACGCCGCCACGCCGACCGGCATGGCCAGCGGCCACGGGCCACCCCAGGTCCGCGCGAAGTCGGCGTCGCGATGCGTCGACTCGAAGTAGAGCTGCGCGCTCGATCCCGCGGTCGCCGTCAACCAGAAGATCGTGACCGTGGTGAGGATGTGCTCGCGGCTGATCGCGTCCTCCGGTGCCTTGTCGGCGGCGGACCACTCCTTGAACTTCTCCACGATCCAGGCGAGTTGCCCGACCGGGGAGTCGGTGAGCCCGTAGGAGAGCGTCTGCGGTCGCGTCGACTGGATCTTCTGCCAGCCCATGCCGTCCTGCTGGAAATCCAGCGCGAAGCCCAGTTTCGCTTGGTCGGCGGGGCTGAGTTCGCCGAACTCGGTGAAGTCCGGCGGCGGGAACGTCACGCACATGTTGAGGTGCACCCCGCGTACGTGCTCCGGGTCGGCCAGACCCACGCGCAGCGAGATCGGGGAGCCCCAGTCGCCGCCCTGGGCCACGTATCTGTCGTAGCCGAGGTCCCCCATCAGCCTGGTCCACGCCCGGGCGACGCGCTCGGTGTCCCAGCCGGCCTGCCGGGTCGGCCCGGAGAAGCCGTACCCCGGGATGGTGGGGACGACGACGTGGAACGCGTCGGCCGCGTCGCCACCGTGAGCGGCCGGGTCGACAAGCGCGTCGATGATGTCGACGAACTCGAAGCCGGTGCTCGGCCAGCCGTGCGTGAGCAGCAGCGGCGTGGCGCCCGGCACCTGCGAGCGGACATGCAGGAAGTGCACCTGGGCGCCGTCGATCTCGGTGACGAACTGCGGTATCTCGTTGAGCCGACGCTGGGTGGCGGCCCAGTCGTAACCGGAGTGCCAGTGCTCGGCCAGCTCCCGCAGGTAGCCGACCGGTACGCCACGGCTCCACCCCACGTCGGGGATCTCGTCCGGCCACCGGGTCGCGGCGATCCGTCGGCGCAGGTCGTCGATGTCGGACGGGGGAACGTCGATCTGGTACGGGCGCATCGTCCTACCTCTCGGGTTGTGGCCGGCTGACCGGGGCAGCCGCCAGGGTCTGCGCCGGCGGCGGTACGGGCCGACCGGCCTTGCGCAGCACACGGACGATCCGGTCGGGGCGGAGCAGGCTGGTCGGCGGGTCGATCAGGCCGGCCACCCGGATGAAGCCGTTGGTCAGTTCCGCGTCGTGTACGGCGGCCCGCTGGTACCGGGCGACATAGGCGTTGATCGTGCGGACCTTCGCGGTGCGACGGCCCTGAACTCCCGCGTAACCGAGGTCGGCGCTGGCCGAGAAGTCCCACGGTGAGTCGATCTCGGCGGCGATTCTCCGGAAGAACTCCCGCCAGTGCGGGATCGCGCCCTGGCGCAGCAGGTCGCCGAGCACCACCGACTCCACCGCGGCCACCGTCATGCCCTGGGCGTAGATCGGGTTGAAGCTGCACACCGCGTCGCCGAGCACCAGGAAGCGCTCCGGGAACCGGGTCAGGCGCTCGTAGCGGCGTCGGACGCTCGCCGGGTAGCGGAACTGCACCGGGTCGTCGAGCGGCTCGCAGTCGGCGAGCACCTTGGCGATCTCGGGCACCGGCACCGAGCGGACGAACTCTCCGAAACCCTCCGGGTCGGTGGGCGGGTGGTCGCCGAGAATGCCGGTCAGCGACAGCTCCAGCCGGTTGTCGTCGCCGGGCAGGCGGTAGAAGAAGGCGCCGCGCGGCTGCGCCGGCGTGGCCGCCGGGATGATCGCCAGGTCGCTGCCGAACGGGTCGTACGGCGCCTGGTAGTGCCGCGTCGTGTAGGCGAGGTCGATCTTCACCTTGTCTTCGGTGGGCCGCGTGTACCCCAGCTCCGCCAACCAGGCCGGCGTGCGCGAGCCCCGGCCGGTGGCGTCGATGACCAGGTCGGCGTCGAGCACCTCGGGAGCGCTGCCGGGTGTCTGCGCCTGGATCCGCGCGCCGGTCACGGTCGCGCCGTCCGCGGTGACCGCCAGCCCGAGGACGTCGCGCTTCTGCAGGAACCGGACGTTGGGGATGGCCTGCACCCGCTTGCGCAGGTGGTATTCGAGCACGGGTCGGGTGGCGGGCACCGAGAGCAGCCCGGAGGTCGACGGCTTGAGCCGCTGTCCGCCGAAGATCCACTGGATGTCGCCGTTGAAGTCACCGGGCTTGACGCCGGCGTTGACCAGGTCGGCCATCAGGCCGGGGAACTGCCGTTCGAAGATCTGCTGGCCCTTCGCGACCAGTCCGTGCGCGTGTCGACCGTGCGGAACTCCCCGCCGGTAGGTCGGGTTGTCCACGACCTCGTCGCGGTCGACGAGCACCACGTCGTCGAACGACTCGGCGAGTTCCTTCGCCGCGAGGAGCGCCCCGAGGCTGGCGCCGAGCACGACCACACGATCGCCCACCTTCCGGCCCATGGTCACCGCCCGCCCTCGATCGTGGTCAGTGCCGCGTCCGGCCGGGTCAGCAGCTCGCGCAGCAGGTGCAGATAACGGTCGACGAGGTCGTCGATCGTCTTCTGATCGAACAGGTGGGCGCTGAACCCGATCGCGCCGACGATGTCGTCGGACGGGCCGAGATGCAGCGACCAGAGGATGCCGTCGGGCATGTCGGAACCGACCGGCTGGGAGATGACCCGCCGCCACACCGCCGAGTACTCCAGGTCGCCCACCCGCTCGCGCTCCATCACGAACGGCGGCTGGATGACCTGGAAGAGGCAGGGCACGACGCCGGGCCCGACCGACGCCATCAGCTCGGGCGCCTCCTGCAGGACGTGCAGCAGCGGCACCTCGTGGGAGTACGCGCCGAGGCAGGTGGCGCGGGTCCGGGTGACCACGTCGCGGAAGGTGGTGGCGTCGGACAGGTCGGTCCGCAGCGGAACGAAGTTGAAGAACGAGCCGACCGTCTCCTGGAACCGACCGTGCCCGCGTCCGGGAGTGAACGTCGGCACGGTCAGGTCGGTGCTGCCGGTCCAGCGGCTCGCCAGCACGTAGAAGGCGGCCAACAGCACCATGAACGGTGAGGTGTGCGTGTCGGCCGCGAGGGCCGTGGTCGCCGACCGGAGCTCGGCGTCGGTGACGAAGCGGTGCCAGGTGGTGGTCGGTACGGTGTCGGCCGCCAACTCCCGGTCCGCCGCGGTCACCATGATCCGCCCGCCGGCCAGCTTGTCCCGCCAGTACTCACGGGCCGCCACCAGCGGTGGACCGTCCGCCTCGTCGTGCTGGGCGGCGATGTACTCGCGGTACTGCGGGGCCGTGCCCGCGGTGGGTGTCTCCCCAGCGGCCCGCTGGGCGTACGAGCGAGCCAGGTCGCGCAGGATGATCTGCATCGACCAGGCGTCGGCCGCCGAGTGATGCGTGGTGAGGATCAGCACCGAGTCGGTCTCGTCGAAGCGCCCCAGCGTGGCCCGCAGCAGGGGCAGGTCGTGCACGTCGAGCGTGCCGGCCTCGATCTCGTTGATCAGCTCCTCGGCGCGGCGCTCGCGGTCGGCGGGGTCGACCCCCGGCAGGTCGCGGACGTCCACCTTCGGCGAGGTCACCGGCAACACCCGCTGCCCGTGCTCGCCGTCGCGCAGTACCGACGTCCGGAGGGCCTCGTGCTGCCCGATCACGTCCGCCAACGCCAGTTCGAGGGTGTCCACATCGACCCGGCCGTGCACTCGCCAACCATCGGCGATCAGGTAGTGCGGCCCGAACGGGCCGGTGGTCTCGCCCGTGTCGAACAGCAGAAGGAACTCCTGCTGCAGGGAGAGCGGGAGATCAGCGGTCGCCGGGGGTGGTTGCTGCGAGATGGTCATGAGCGCGCTCCTCACGGGAGATTGGGCGAAGTCAGTCCACGACGAACTGACGCGGCCCGGGCGGACCCGCCCGCAGGCCGAGGCAGTCGGCGTTGTAGTCGTCGAGCAGGCGCTGAGCCTGCTCGGACGCGCGGGCGAAGCGGCCCGACGGGTCCGCGTCGTGCAGCAGGATGTCCTCCATCGCGTGCGTCATCAGGCCCTGGATGCGGGGAAACTCGCCGAGTACGGCCCCGCGCGCGGCAGGTGAACCGTCGGTCGCCAGCAACTGCTCGATGGCGACCCTCTGATGTGGCCGCTCGTCGAACCAGCCGTCGCCGGCCAGCAGGTCGATGGCCGTCGTGGTGACCGGGATGAACCAGGTCGCCTTGTGCCGCTCGGCGACGGCCCGCGGGTTGAGCAGGTGTTGCAGGAACGCGAGCGCGCCGTCCCGGACCGCCGGCTGCACGCTGTCGGTGAGCCAGATCGCGTCTCCGCCGACGATGTTGCCCGCGTAGCGGACCTCGCCGTTGTGGGGCATTCGGCCGACCTCGACCGTGAAGCCGTGGTCGCGGCCGGCCTGGATCAGCCACTCCGCCTCGACCGAGGAGCTGAGGACGAACGCCACCCGCTGCTCGGCGAACGCCGCGAAGTTCTCCTGCCAGGCCCGGCCGGTGTTCTCGCCGTACGCCTGCCCGCCGGTGTAGTGGTAGTGACCGTCGCGGTACAGACCGCGCCACCACTGCGCGAAGGCCACCATCTCCGGCACGGCGAGGTCGACCTTCTCGGCGCGACCGTCGCGGCCGTTGGCGTGGTCGGCGAGCAGGCCACCCTGCTGGGCGACCGCCTGCTGGAAGATCCATCCATGGTTGGGCCAGGTGATCGCCGGCCCGCCGGTGTGCGCGCTGACCGCCTTGCAGGCGGCCGTCACCTCGGCCCACGTGGTCGGCAGCGCGGTCACTCCCGCCGCCGCGAGCAACGTGGTGTTGGCGTACAGCAGGGTGGTCGAGACCAGCGGGGGAGCCGCGAGCAGCAGGCCGTCCGCCGAGTAGTACCCCCGTGCCGGGGCGACGATGTCGTCGGTGACCACCGGCTCGCCGAGCACTGTGCTGCGCTCGGCGAGCGTCGTCGCGACCGGTCGGAACAACGGTGCGCCGTGGACGTCGCGCATGTCCCGGGCCAGTTGCGTGGAGGTGTGGAAGTACTGAACGAGGGCCGGCGCGGCGCCGCGGCGGGCCGCGGCGTCCACGTCGGCGGGCAACGTCTTGTAGCTCGACTCACGAATCCGGATCCGGTAGTCGGGGTGGGCGTCGTGGAAGCTCGCGGCCAGGGCCCGGATTCCGCCCACGTAGTCGGGCACGGCCGGGTAGCTGGGCAGCCAGATGTCGATGCTGATGGGCTCGGCGTCCGTCCTCACGCAACAGTCCTCCGGCATCTCGATTGGGGGTCGCCCAAAGGTTGCCCGCCGATGCGGGGAGCGGTCATCTCCGCGAGTGCTACGCCGTGCGGTGGGTGGCGACTGCGCACGACGGAAGTCGTCCCGAGCACCTGTTCACGGCGGAACGTGGGTACGCCGGAAAGACATGTCGAAAACCGCGCGTCGGCTTCGACATGGCGGTAGAGGGGCCTCGGGGCGTCGAAGACCGCCGTCGCAGGCTCATGAGGCCGAGAAGGGATCGACACGATGGATAACTCCACGTCGGCGCCAGCGAACGACCTGGCGGGACGTAAGGAATGGATCGGGCTGGCGGTGCTGGCGCTGCCAGCGATGCTGGTGGCGATGGATATCGGAGCGCTGTTCCTGGCGCTGCCGCATCTCAGCGCGGACCTTGGCGTCAGCAGCGTGGAGCAGCTGTGGATCATCGACATCTACGGGTTCCTGCTGGCCGGCTTCCTGCTCACCATGGGCACCCTCGGTGACCGGGTCGGGCGCCGTCGACTGCTCATGATCGGCGCGGTCGCCTTCACGGTGGCCTCGGTGCTCGCCGCGTACGCCAACAGCGGCACCACCCTGATCATCGCGCGAGCCCTGCTGGGCATCGCCGGCGCGACCCTGTCGCCGTCGACGCTGGCGCTGATCACCAACATGTTCCGCAACGAGAAGCAGCGGGGCGTCGCGATCTCGATCTGGGCGTCCGCGCTCTTCGGTGGCACCGCGATCGGGCCGATCGTCGGCGGCGTGATGGTCGAGCACTTCTGGTGGGGCTCGGTGTTCCTGCTCGGCGTGCCGTTCATGATCGTGCTGCTGGCCACCGGGTTCGTGCTGCTGCCCGAGTACCGCGACCCCAACGCGGGCAAGTTCGACCTGTTCAGCGTGGTGCTGTCGCTCGGTGCGATCCTCCCGGTGGTCTATGGCGTCAAGGAGTTCGCCGCGAGTGACTCGGACAACCCGGCCGTCGCGGGCGGCGCGATCCTGTTCGGCCTGGTGGTCGGCTGGATCTTCGTCCGCCGCCAATCCCGGCTGGAGCACCCGTTGATCGACCTCACGATGTTCCGGAACGCCTCCTTCAGCGGCACCCTCGTCACGATGATGTTCGCCTCGGCCGCGCTCGCCGGCGTCAGCCTGATGAGCACGCAGTACATCCAGAGCGTCGAGGGCCTTTCGCCGGCCGCGTCCGGCCTCTGGCAGGCGCCCACCGGTCTGGGCATCGCGATCGGCAGCATGGCCACGCCGATGCTGATGAAGTCGCTCAAGCCGGCCACCGCGATCATGATCGGGCTCGGCATCTCCCTGGTGGCGGTGCTGGTGCTGACCCAGGCCGGCAGCTCCGGTTGGCTCATCGCGATCGTCGTCGCGGTCGCGCTCGTCGCCCTCGGCACCGGTCCGCTGTTCACCCAGGGCACCGGCATGGTGGTCAGCTCCGTACCCCCGGAGAAGGCCGGCTCGGCCGCGTCGCTCTCCGAGACCAGCAACGTGTTCGGGTCGACGCTGGGCCTCGCGCTGTTGGGCAGCGTCGGTGCCGCCGTCTACCGCGACCGGATGGCCGACGCGCCGTTGACCGACGTACCCCCGGAGGTTGCCGACGTGTCCCGGGAGAACGTCGCCGCGGCGACCGCCGCGGCCGACTCGCTGCCGGGCAACCTGGCCACCGCCGTCCGCGACGTCGCCGGCGAGGCGTTCACCACCGCGATGAACGTGGTGGCTGGCGTCGAGGCGCTGCTGATCGTCGCCCTGATCGTGCTGGTGGCGGTGACGCTGCGGAACAAGTCCGCCGCACAGGCGCCCGGGTCCGACCCGACGGCGTCGTCCGCGCCTGCCTCGTCGCCCGCGTCTGCGTCGTCGTCGGAGACCGTGCCCACCACCGGTGCCGTCTAGGCCGGACACCCCGATACGCCAACGGCGGCCGCCCATCCCCCCGGGCGACCGCCGTTGGTCCGTCCACTGCCTAGCGCAACATCGTCGTACCGGGGCTGGCGTCGAGGCGGAACAGGCCGGTGGGATCGACGCGGGTGCGGACGCGGTCCGCCCGGTCGATCTGCTCCGGGTCGAGGTGCCGCTGCGGCTGCTGCCAGCTCTCCACGAACGTCGGCGCGGTGCGACCGGTGTCCCAGGGCGCCAGCGCCGCCCGGACGACGGCGCAGTGTTTTTCGATCGTCGCGGTGGCCTCGGGGCTGTCCGGGATCGCGTTGCCCAGGTACGAGTAGCGGGCGTCGTAGTGGTCGAGCGCCCCACCCCGCGGGTCCGGCACTGCCAACGCCCCACCGAGCTGGCGCAGCTCCGCCGTGATCAGCGGCGATCCCGAGCCGGTCGCCGCCAAAAACGCGGCCGACGCCCGCTCGTCGAGGTCCGCGAGCAGCAGATGGTCGCCGACGATCGGCACCGGCTCGTCCGGCCCGAGCTGAGCGCGGACCACCTCGGCCGGCGTACACGGCAGCCACGACTCGACCACCGGGGCGGCCACCGCGCGCAACTCGTCCAGCAGCTCGGTCAGCCCGCTCGGCGCGTCGTCGGCTCGCACCTCGGTCGCCGCCACCCCGATCATCGTTCCGCTCCTCAGCTCGACCGGCACCATGGGTACGTCCGGCAGGTTGAGCACCTGGAACGCGCTCGTGACCTCCCACGGCGCGGTCGCGGCCCACCGGGTCCACCGCCTCAGCAGCTCCGCCGCGTGCACGACCGGCCAGTACGCCGAACCGGTGACCACCGGCCGGGCCGGGAACAGCCGTATCTCGACCGCGACGACCACCCCGAATCCACCGCCGCCGCCCCGCAGGGCCCAGAACAGCTCCGGGTCGTGGTCGGCGTCGACGCGGTGCAGCTCACCGTCGGCGGTGACCAGGTCGAGGGCCGTCACACCGTTGGCCGCGAGCCCGACCAGCCGCCCGTAGACACTGACGCCGCCGCGCAGCAGGTAGCCGACCGCGCCGACATCGGCCGACGAGCCGTGCGGCGCGGCCAGTTCGAACGGTGCCGCCGCGTCGACGACGGCGCCCCAGCGGGTGCCGGCGGGAATCAGCGCGGTACGGCGCACCGGGTCGATCTGCACCGCACCGTCCATCTCGGTACGCACCAGCACCGACCCGCTCATCTCACGCGCCGCCGCGGCGCCGTGACCGGTGCTGTGCACCCGCACCGGCATGCACGTCGTCCGGGCGTACGCGAGCACGTCCCGCAGATCAGCGAGGGTGCGCACGGTGCGCGCCGCGGCCGGCCGGGGTGCTCCGTGCAGGTTGAACACAGTCGTGGCGTGCTCGTACGCCGGATCGTGGGGGAAGTACACCTCGCCTGCCATCGTGGCTCCCTGGGTGGTGTGGACCGCTCAATCGGGCAGCCGCACCGACAGACCGTGCCGGAAGATGTCCCGGGGGTCGTAGCGGCGCTTGACCCGCTGGAGGCGGGGATAGTTGTCCTTGAAGTAGAGGGTGTGCCAGGGCACGCCGGAGGTGTTCCACTCCGGATCGGCCAGGTCGACGTCGGGGTAGCTGATGTAGGAGCCGTCACTGACGTCGCCGGACACCGGGACACCGCCGCTCTCGGCGTAGACGTCCCGGTAGAACGCGCGGACCCAGGCGGTGTTGACGGCGTCGTCGTCGGGGGACTGCCAGGCGCCCGCGCTGTACGACGCCTTCACCACGCTGTCCCGCTGTGCCGCGGCGGTGGCGTCCGACGGCACCGCGTTGACCTGTCCGCCGAACGCGGTGAGCACGATGCCGGCCGCCGGGTTGGCGTACTCCGGGTCGGCCAGGTAGCGGAAGATCGTGGCCAGTTGCTTGTCGGTGTAGCCCCGGCGCAGATAGCCGGCCTTGTTCTTGTAGCGCCCCTTCGGGTCGCTGGGCCAGCTGTACGAGGGCATCCAGGTCGCCATCCAGTCGACCACGTCCCGGTCGACGGACCGGGGGGTCAACCCGGTGCCGTCCCCGATCGCCGCGAGCTGGTTGTCGAGCATCTGGGCGGCACCCTCGACCGCGTCGTCGACCACAGCGGTAAGCGCCACGATGCCGGCCGAGCGGTGCATGACGATGAGGTTGCTCCACAGCTGGATCTCCGGTGCGTCGACGGCGCTGTGCCGCTCCAGCCAGCCGCAGTAGTTCGCGATCAGTCGGGTCAGCGCGTCCTCGGTCATCCCGTCCCACGACCACAGCACGTCGCAGCGGCGGATCCGGCGGGGCGCCGTGGGCAGCAGACGCGACGGGTCGTCGGAGTCGACTCCGGGGCTGCGCAGCCAGAACCGGGTGACCACGCCGAAGCTGCCGCCACCGCCGCCCGCGGTCGCCCACCACAGGTCGTGGTGCGGGTCGTCGGGCTCCCGGGTGGCGACCACCACGTCGACGGTGCCCGACTCGTCGACGACGACCACCTCCACCGCGTACAGGTGGTCGACGACCAGTCCGTCGCGGCGGGACAGGTGACCGTAGCCGCCGCCGGTGATGTGGCCGCCGACGCCGACCTCGAAGCAGGTGCCGCCGGGAATCGTGACGCCCCAGGTGTCGTACAGGATCGGGTAGAGCGCCCCGAGGGTGATGCCGGCCTCGACCATGATGGCCCGCCGCTGCGCGTCGTAGGACACCGCGCTCATCGGCGCAAGGTCGATCAGCACCTGGATCTCGGGGTTGGCGAAGAAGTCCTCGAAGCAGTGGCCGCCGCTGCGCACCGCCACCCGCCGTCCCGAGTCGACGGCCTCCCGCACGGCGGCGGCGACCTCGTTGGTGGTGCGGACCTGACGGACGTGATCGGGGCGGCCGGTGAAGCGGTGGTTGTATCCCTCGACGAGTGCGGCGTAGCGCGGGTCGTCGGGCAGGATGTCGGTCATGTGGGTGGGTCCCTCCGCTGGGCGACGACCATCAGACCCTCACATCCGCCGGCCGGTGGACGCATCTCTGATCGTGCGAACAGGACGGCCGCCCCACCGACAGCGGGCGGGGCGGCCGCTTCGTCCACCACGTCGGACGCGCTCAGGTCCGGGCGGGGCTCTCGAGCACCGCCGGGTCGGCGTCCGGGTCGGTGAGCAGGATGTGGGGGTCCTCCATCTCGTACCAGCCCACGCCCGGCGGGCAACGGTCGTAGCCGAGCAGGCGCTGGATTTCCTCGGGGAGCGTGAGGACGACGTCGCGCGGCACCGCCAGGAACTGGTTCTCCTCCTGCCGCAGGTTGCCGAGGTCGTAGGAGACGGTGAGGCTGGTCCGCGGCTCGGTGGAGACGTTGCCGCCGCCGCCGTGGTACACGCCGCCCAGCCAGAGCAGCGCCGACCCGGCGGGCATCGCGGCCGGGATCGCCTCGTTGTAGCGCGGGGCACGCTCGTCGTCCCAGTGATGGCTGCCCGGGATCACGAGGGTGGCGCCGTTCTCCTGGGTGAACTCGCTCAGCGCGAGCATCAACTGCACCCGCGTCGTCGGGCCCGGGTGTCGACGCAGGTGCAGCGAGTCGTCGCGGTGCAAAGGCTGACGCCCCTGCCCCGGGTCGATCTGGATGGCCTGGGTCGCGCTGATCTGGATGTTGGGCGTCATCTCGATGCGGGCCTGACCGACCCACATGTGCACCGGCTTCTCCATGATCTGCCGCGCCGCGCCGAGGTACAGCGGGTGCAGGAAGATCGGGGTCAGATGGCTGGTACGCCGGAACAGCGACGAGACCCGTCGGGTCAGGTGACCGTCGTACCCGCTCTTGCTGTAGCGCGTGCCGTCGAGCAGGGGGCCCAGGTCCTCCCAGAGGCCGTCGAGCGTGATCTGGTCGACGAAGTTCTCGATGATGATGCAGCCGTCGCGCTCCAGCACGGTGACCACGTCGTCGAGGGGGGCATCGGACGTCACCCGGACGAACTCCACCATGGTCGGACTACCTTCCTCGGGCTTCGGCCTTCGCGACGATGTCGCGCGTGAAAGTGGCCAGGTTCGGGTCTTCGAAGAGGTCACCGAGGTCCATCTGGACGCCGATCTCCTCCTGTACGCGGGCGACGATCCGCACGGCGGAGATGGACTGCCCGTTCAGCTCGAAGAACGTTCCGTCGGTCCGGCCGGCGGGTACGTTGAGAACGTCCCGCCAGATGGATTCGACCTGCTTTTCGATATCGGTGACGGTCAGCGTGCCGGGTGGGTCGATCGGCATGGGAATCCTCCCGAGATAAGAGCTGATGGTTGCCGCACGGGTCGGCCGGCGAATTCGGCGACCCCCACCGCATATGATGTCGGTGATATCGCCGAATGTGTTCTTCGCTATTGCGCTCTCGTCGGGCGCATTCGAATGAGCCCAGGCAAAATGACGGCCGGGCCCGGAGCGATTGCCGCATCCGAGCCCGGCCGCGCCGGTGCCCCTGTTACAGGTACTGCGTGTTCGGCCCCATTCCGCACAGAATCCGGCCGTACAGTTCGAGGTTGGTGTTGGGGTGCATGATCGCGTGCAGGTTCAACGTCTGCACGTCGCGCTGGATCCGCTGGATCGGCACATGCTGGTAGACCGAGGATCCTCCGCTCGCCGTGCGGAGCACGTCGACGGCGTCCTTGGCTGCCTGGCAGGCGGCACCGAGGTCGAGGCGCGCCTTGGCGCGCTCCTCGAGCGTCCACTCCTCGCCCGACTTGCCCTTGCGGTCCACCCGGTCGGCGGCCCGGTACTCGTGGAACTCGGCTTGGTCGATCTTGATTTCGGCCTCGGCCACCTGGAGGTGGGTCAGCGGCGCCTGGCTCTGGTCGGGATAGTCGGTATAGGTGATCTTTCGGCCGGGGAGCCGCTCGAAGAACGCCTCCTTGGCGGCGCGGGCCAGGCCCAGCGCGGTCGCGCCGACGGTCGCGCAGGCCACCGGCATGAACGGGCCACCCCACATGGTGGTGTTCGGGTCCTGCTGCAGCGGGTGCTGACCCATGATGATCGGGACCATCGACATGACGCGCTCCTCGGGCACGAACACGCCCTCGGCGACCGTCGAGACGCTGCCGGAGCCGCGCAGGCCCGACGTGTGCCAGTCGTCGATGACCTGCAGGTCGGCCATCGGGATCAGGGTCATGATCGGTTCGTAGCCACCGTCGGGGGTGGGTCGAACGGCGGCGTTGGTGTTCCACTGGCTCTGCGTCGCGCCGGTGTTGAACGACCACTTGCCGTTGAGCAGGTAGCCGCCCTCGGTCGGGACGGCCATCGCGGTCGGGCTGAGGATGCCACTGATCCGGGCCGACGGGTCGGCGAAGACCTCCTCTCGCACCGAGTCCGGGAAGAGGCCGGTGACCCAGCTGCTGATGTGCCAGACCGCCACAGTCCAGGCGGCTGAGCCGTCACCGCGGGCAAGTTCGGCGATGACCTCGACGACGGCGCGAGTGTCGGACTCGTAGCCGCCGAACCTCTCGGGCACCCGCATCCGCAGGATGCCCGCGTCACTCAACGCCTCCACGACCTCGTCGTGCAGTCGGCGATTGTCCTCGCTCCACTGGGCGTGCCGGGCCAGCAACGGCACCAGCTCCGCGGCCGCGCGGACGAGGTCGGCGCGGGGCGGAGCGTCGGTGATCGACATCGATCCTCCTCGAAAGGGTTGGGGAGTCCGTGAATTGCGCGTCGGAACTGACGGCGGACGCCCAACTGACCCTTGCACCACCGCTGCCGCCACGCATCTTCCGGAGTGCGCTGCTCCCGGCCGGGGCAAGAGCCGAAGCGGCGCAATATGGAAGGTGCGCCGTTCCGGTTCGGGCAGGTGATATTGACTTCCGTCGTAGCGGACTTGGCTGCGCCCGTCGTCGAAGGGATTTCCGACATGGAACGGTTCCGGGTGGACATTCTTCAGGAGGACGTGGACGATCTCCGCCGCCGCCTGCGGGAAACCCGCTGGCCCGTGCTCTTCGACGCCGGCTGGGACCGCGGCGTGCCCGCCGACTACCTACGCGAACTCGTGGACTACTGGTGCGACGAGTTCGACTGGCGAGCGATGGAGCGGCGCATCAACGAGGTGCCCCAGTTCGTCACCACCATCAACGGCGCGCCTGTGCACTTCCTGCACGTACGCTCACCGGAGCCGGACGCCACCCCGATGATCATCACGCACGGCTGGCCCGGCTCGGTGACCGAGTTCCTCGACGTGATCGGCCCGCTGACCGACCCCGTCGCGCACGGCGGGGACGCGGCCGACGCCTTCCATCTGGTGATCCCGTCGATGCCGGGATTCGGGTTCTCCGGGCCGATGCCGGCGCCCGGCTGGAACAACCTCACGGTCGCCAAGGCCTGGGCGGAGCTGATGAGCCGGCTCGGCTACGACCGCTATCTCGCGCAGGGCGGCGACTTCGGCGCCGGCATCTCGTACGCGTTGGCCCAGATCGACGCGGAGCACGTCGTGGGTCTGCACCTGAACACGTTGGTGACCACGCCGGCGGCGGACGGCTCGGACGTGCTCGACGACGAGGATCGGCGGCGCCTGGCCCGCTCGCAGCGCTTCCTCGACGTGCTGGCCGGTTCGATGAAGCTGCAGGCGACCCGGCCGCACACCATCGCGTACGCGCTGAGCGACTCGCCGGTCGGCCAGCTCGCCTGGATCGTGGAGAAGTTCAAGGACTGGGCCGACTCCGGCAAGGTGCCCGAGGACGCGGTCGAACGGGACCGGATCCTGGCCATCGTCTCGATTTTCTGGTTCACCGGCACCGCCGGCTCGTCGGCGCAGTTCTACTACGAGACAGTCGACTACCTGCCGATCTCGAACCCCACCGTGCGGTACGCCCCGATCCGGCAGCCGCTCGGCGTCGCGGTGTTCCCCCAGGGTGTGTTCCTGCCGATCCGCCGGTTCGTCGAGCGCGACTTCCCGACCCTGAGGCACTGGTCGGAGTTCGACCGTGGTGGCCACTTCGCGGCCCTGGAGGAGCCCGACCTGTTCGTCGGCGACGTGCGGAAGTTCGCCCGCGTCGTGCGGGCCGGCTCGTGACCCACACCGAACCCCGGGTCGACGACTTCCGGGCGGTGGGGGAGCGGCTGCGCAACTGGGGTCGCTGGGGCCCGGACGACGAGCGCGGCACCATCAACCTCATCACACCGGAGCGGCTGGTCGCGGCCGGCCGACTGATTCGCGCGGGACGGACCTTCGACCTGGGGATCAACCTGGACGACAAGGGGCCGCAGAACGGCCGCTTCCGCAGCAACCCCGTACACCTGATGTCGGAGACCGGCGCGGAGCAGGTGTTTCCCGGTGGCTTCCGGTACGCCGACGACTTCCTGTTCATGCCGATCCAGGCCTCGTCGCAGTGGGACGCGCTGGCCCACGTCTTCTACGACGGCCAGTTCTACAACGGCTTTCCGGCCGACGAGCTGACCGTCAAGGGCGCCGCCCGCTGCGGCATCGACCGGCAGGGCAAGGGGATCGCGGGTCGGGGTGTGCTGCTCGACATCCCCGCGGTGCGCGGCGTGCCGTGGCTGGAGGTCGGCGACGTCATCACCCCCGCCGATCTGGACGCGGCCATCACCCGGCAGGGCGGCGTGGACGTCGGTCCGGGGGACATCCTGCTGGTCCGTACCGGTTGGCGGCGCAAGTTCGTCGAGCAGGGGCAGGACGCCGGATTCATGGCCGGGGAACCCGGCCTGGGGTTGGCCAGCTGCCAGTGGCTGCGGGACCGCGACGTCGCGGCGGTCTGCGCGGACAACTGGGCGGTCGAGGCGTTGCCGGGCGAGGACCCGGGCGCCTTCCTGGCCGTGCACATGGTGTTGATCCGGGACATGGGCCTGACGCTCGGCGAGATCCTCGACTTCGAGGAGCTGACCGAGGACTGCCGGGCCGACGGGGTGTGGGAGTTCTTCTTCGCGGCGCCGCCGCTCAAGATCACCCGCGCTGTCGGTTCGCCGATCAACCCGCTCGCCATCAAGTGATCCGACCACCCTGAAACGGGGAAGCCATGGGACGCCACCTCTTCACGTCCGAATCGGTGACCGAGGGTCACCCCGACAAGATCGCCGACCAGATCAGCGACGGCATTCTCGACGCGCTGCTGGCCGCGGACCCGCACAGCCGGGTCGCCGTCGAAACGCTCATCACCACAGGTCAGGTGCACGTCGCCGGCGAGGTGACCACCAGCGCCTACACCGACATTCCGACGATCGTCCGGGAGACGATCCTGGACATCGGGTACGACTCGTCGCACAAGGGTTTCGACGGAGCGTCCTGCGGCGTCAGCGTGTCGATCGGGGCGCAGTCGCGCGACATCGCCCTCGGGGTCGACCAGGCGGGCGCCGCGCAAGGCGCGGGCGACCAGGGGATGATGTTCGGCTTCGCGTGCGATCAGACGCCGGAACTGATGCCGCTGCCGATCGCGCTGGCCCACCGGATGTCCCGCCGGCTCACCGCCGTGCGTAAGGACGGCCTGCTGCCGTACCTGCGGCCGGACGGTAAGACCCAGGTCACGATCGAGTACGACGCCGGGCGTCCGGTGCGGGTCGACACCGTGGTGGTGTCCGCTCAGCACGCCGCCGACATCTCGCTGGAGTCGATGCTGAGCCCGGACGTCCGGGACAACGTGGTGCTGCCGGAACTGGAACCGCTCGACCTCGACGTGGACAACCTGCGGTTGCTGGTCAACCCCACCGGGCGATTCGAGATCGGTGGCCCGATGGGTGACGCGGGACTGACCGGCCGGAAGATCATCGTCGACACCTACGGCGGGTACGCCCGCCACGGTGGTGGCGCGTTCTCCGGTAAGGATCCGTCCAAGGTGGACCGCTCGGCGGCGTACGCGATGCGGTGGGTGGCGAAGACCATCGTGGCGGCCGGCCTGGCGCGGACGTGCGAGACCCAGGTGGCGTACGCGATCGGCGTCGCCGAGCCGGTGAGCCTGTCGATCGAGACGTTCGGCACCGAGACCGTCGCGCCGGAGCGGCTCGAAAAGGCTGTGGCGGAGGTGTTCGACCTGCGCCCGGCGGCCATCATCCGGGACCTCGACCTGCTCCGCCCGGTCTATCGCGCGACGTCGGCCTACGGGCACTTTGGTCGGCAGTTGCCCACGTTCACCTGGGAGGACACCAGTCGGGCCGAGAGCCTGGCGTCGCTCGCCGCGTAGCGCCTGCGCGCCGGGAGCGTAACCCCCTCAACGCCGCAATTCGGAAGTTGAAGGTCGGAACCCCACATTGACATACTTTTCCGAGCAGAAGGGGGCGGCCGCAGATGTCCATTCACGACACGACGAACGTGCTTCCCACCTCCGCGGCGCAGGACGGCCTCTGGTTCCTCGATCGTCTGACGCCCCGGTCCCCGGCTCTGCACCGCTACCGGGCGTACCGGATCGCCGGTCCACTGGAGGTCGCCGCGCTGCGGACGGCCTGGACGACGCTTGTCGACCGGCACGAGGTCCTGCGCCTCCGCTTCACCGAATCCGGCCACGCCGTGTTCGACGAGAGCCTGCCCGCCGCGATGTCCGTTGTGGACTGCTCGACCGGCGGACGCCAGGGCCATCCGACGGTCGAGGCGTTCCTCGCCGCCGAGGTGGCGGCCCCGTTCCTCCTCGACCGGGGTCCACTGGCCCGGCTCGCGGTGGCCCGGCTGGCCCCGCTGCGGCACTGTCTGGTGCTCGTCGTACACCAGATCGTCGCGGACGAGCCCTCGATGTCGACCCTGATCGACGAGCTGGGTCGGCACTACGCCGCGGCTCTGGGCGGCACACCGGCGCGCCCGGTCGGCACGGATGCCGCACCGCGGTTCTCCGAGCACGCGCGCGCCGCACGCGCCGTCGAGGCCGCCGCCCGACGGGCCGAGAAATGGTGGCGGGAGTCCACCCCGCCGGCGCCGGTCGAGCTGCCCACCGACCGGTACCGGGGTGCCGACGTCGACTGGCGGGCCGGCGTGTACCACTTCGACTGGGGCGTCGAGCTGGCCACCGACGTGAACCGGCTCGCGCTCGACGCCGGCACGGTTCCGCTGGCGGTCGTGCTCGCCGCCTTGGAGGTGGTGCTGGCGCGCTACAGCGGGGAGCGTCGGATCGCGGTCGGCACCCGGGTCGGCACCCGGCTCGCGACCACGCCGACCGGGCTGGTCGGGCCGTTCGAGAACCTCGCCCTTGTCGATGTCGACCTGACCGGCGCGCCGACCTTCCGGGAGCTTGTCGACCAGGTCGCCGGCCGTCTCGACGCGCTGTCCGACCAGCGGCACCTGCCGTTCGGCCGGCTCGTCGAACTGCTCGGCGCACCCCGGGACCCGCGCACGATCCCGCTGGTCAACGTGCTGGTCGACGAGGCAGCCGAGGAGCACTCCACCCTACGCCTGGCGCACACCACGGCGACCCGGCAGGACATCGACCCGCCGGCGACGATTGCCGACCTGGAACTGCGGGTGGCGACCCGGCCGGCGACGATCGGCACCCTCGCCTACCGCGCCGAGCTGTTCGACGACGAATCCGTCGAACGGATCGCCAACCAGGTCCTGACCGTCCTCGCCGCCGGGGTCGCCACGCCGGACACATCGGCGACCGCCCTGCCGATGGACCAGCCGGCCCCCGCCGCCGATGAGCTGGGCGGCGACGACCGGATCGCCGACGGGCCACCGGTCGACGTGCCGGTGCACGAACTGGTGCGACGGATCGTCGACACCCACCCGGAGCGCCTGGCGGTGCTCACCGACAGCGGCGGCCTCACGTACGCCGGGCTGTGGCTGCGGGCCCGGGAGATCGCCGCCGCCCTGCTCGCGCGAGGTGCGGGCGGACGGCCGGTGGTGGTGCGGCTCCCGTCCGGGCCGGAGCAGACCGCCGCGTTGCTCGGGGTGCTCGCCGCCGGCGGACATCTGTGCTGGTTCGGCACCGGGGACGTGGGTGATCGCGGTCGTGCCGTGCTCGCCGACCTGCGTCCCGCGTGTCTGCTGGTCGCCGGTGACCCGGACGACGACGAGCTGGCCCGCTGGGCCCGCATCGAACTCGACATCGCCGTGCACGACGTGGCGACCCTGACCGGGGTCGGGGCGCTGCCGACGGTCGACGCCGGCGCGGTCGCCTACGTCGCCTACACCTCCGGATCGACCGGACGGCCCAAGGGCATCGCCCAGCCGCACTCGGCATTCGGCCAGTTCGTCACCTGGCTCGGCACGCGGTTCGAGATGGGCGACGGCGCCCGGGTAGCGCAATGGGTGGCGCCCGACCACGACCCCGCCCTGTGCGAGGTGTTCGCCACCCTGACCAGCGGCGGCACGCTGTGCCTGCCCGCGCCGGACATCCGGATCCACGGCGAGAAGCTCGTCGACTGGATGGCCAGCCGGGAGATCACCCACCTGCAGACCGTGCCGAGTTTCGCCCGCGAACTGCTGCGGGTGGTCACGAGCCGCGCGGACCGGCCCCTGCGCGCGCTGCGGCACCTGCTGCTGATGGGTGAGGCGCTGCCGGGCGAGCTGGTCAACCGGTTGCACGGCAGCCTGCCCGACGTGCGCCTGGCGAATCTCTACGGGCCGACCGAGACGATCGCGGCCACCTGGCAGCCGATCGACCGACCGGTGGATGGTTCGACGCCGATCGGACGGGCGATTCCCGGCCGGCAGGTGCTCGTTCTCGACGCCGACGAGCGACCCTGCCCGCAGGGTGTCACAGGGGCCATCGTCATCCGCAGTCCCTTCGTGGCGACCGGCTATCTCGGCGCGGTCGATCCGTCCACGGCGTTCGCCCCGGTCGGTGGACAGTCCGACATCCGCACCTACCGCACAGGTGATCTGGGCCGTTGGCGTTTCGACGGCGCCCTGGAATACCGGGGCCGCGAGGATTTCCAGATCAAGGTGTACGGCGTGCGCCTCGAACTGGGCGACGTCGAGGCCGCGCTGCAGACGCACTCCTCGGTACGCGAGTGCGGCGTGGTCGCGGTCCATGGGCCGGACGGGCTGGTCAACCGCCTCGACGCGTACGTCGTGCCGATCCGAGCGGGGGAGGGCTCGCCCGAGGTGTGGCGGGCCCACCTGCGCCAGCGGCTCGGCAAGGTGATCCCCCTCGTGTTCCGTACCATCGACGGCCGGCTTCCCCGCAACATCGGGGGCAAGGTCGACCGGCGGCGGCTGCCCGAGCTGGCGCGCTCGGTGCGGGCTGCGACGCCGGCGCCACTGACCGACACCGAGCAGACCCTCGCGGCCCTGTGGGCCGAGGTGGTCGACGCGGGCGTACCGGGCCTCGACGACAGCTTCTTCACGGCCGGCGGACGCTCCGCGCTGATCCCGGCTCTGCTCCACCGCGTCTCAGAACGGTTCGGCGTACACGTGCCGATCCGCGACTTCTACGCCAACCCGTCGCTCCGCACCCTCGCCAACGCTGTCAGCGTCGCCGGCGACGAGGACGGACCACGACGGCAGGCACCGGGCGTCGCCCATCCGGGCGAGCCCACCAGACCCGACCTGGCACCACGGCTGTGATGAGGTGAGGACAGTGACAACGAACGAGAACATTGTCGTGCTGGACGGCGACACTCTCGACATTCCGGGCCTTCGCCGGATCGCCGAGGACGACACCGCCTGCGAGGTGTCGCCGTCGGCGCTCGCACGAGCGGGCAAGAGCCGCGCGATGTTCGAGGACATCGTGCGTCAGGACATCCCCGTGTATGGGGTGACCACCGGGTACGGCGAGATGATCTACATGCTGGTCGACCCGTCCAAGGAGGTCGAACTCCAGACCAACCTGGTGCGGAGCCACAGCGCCGGCGTCGGCCCGCTGTTCGCCCGGGACGAGTCGCGGGCGATCGTGACCGCTCGGCTCAACGCGCTGGCCAAGGGCCACTCCGCGGTACGCCCCGAGTTGCTGGAGCGGCTCGCGCTCTACCTCAACCTGGGCATCACCCCGGCCATCCCGGAGATCGGTTCGCTCGGCGCGAGCGGGGACCTCGCGCCGCTGTCGCACATCGCGTCCACGGTGATCGGTGAGGGCTACGTGCTCGACGGCACCGGCAAGGTGCCCACCGGTCAGGTGTTGCGCAAGCACGGCATCGAGCCGTTGGAGCTGCGTTTCAAGGAGGGGCTCGCGCTGATCAACGGCACGTCGGCGATGACCGGTGTCGGCGCGCTCGTGGCCGACCGGGCCATGACGCAGGTACGCCAGGCGGAGATCGTCACCGCCCTGGTGATCGAGGCGCTGCGGGGCTCGATGAGCCCGTTCCAGCCGGAGGGGCACGACATCGCGCGACCGCATCAGGGGCAGATCGACACGGCGGCCCACCTGCGGGCGCTGATGCGCGGCAGTCTGTCGACAGTGGAGCACAGCGAGCTGCGCAAGGAGGTGGCCGCCGGTAAGGAATCCGGCAAGGACGTCACGCGGACGAAGGTCTACCTGCAGAAGGCGTACTCACTGCGGGCCATCCCGCAGATCCTGGGCTCCGTGCGGGACACGCTCTACCACGCCATCAACAAGATCGGCATCGAGCTGAACTCGGCGAACGACAACCCGCTCTTCTTCGAGGGCGAGGAAATCTTCCACGGCGCCAACTTCCACGGACAGCCGGTCGCGTTCGTCATGGACTTCCTCACGATCGCGCTGACCCAGCTCGGGGTGCTCTCCGAGCGGCAGTCCAACCGCCTGCTCAACCGGCACCTGAGCTATGGCCTGCCGGAGTTCCTGGTCACCGGTGATCCGGGCCTGAACAGCGGTTTCGCCGGCGCCCAGTACCCGGCGACCGCCCTGATCGCGGAGAACCGCACCATCGGGCCGGCGAGCACGCAGAGCGTCCCGTCCAACGGCGACAACCAGGACGTGGTCAGCATGGGGCTGATCTCCACCCGCAACGCCCGCCGGGTGCTGCGCAACAACGACACGATCCTGGCCCTGGAGTACCTGGCCGCGGCGCAAGCCGTCGACATCTCCAAGCGGTACGGCGACCTGAGCCCGGTCGCCAAGGCCACCTACGACCACGTCCGGTCGATGGTGCCGACGCTGGACCGCGACCGCTACATGGCCGACGACCTGGAGACCATCACCGCCGCCCTGTCCCGCGGCGAGTTCGCCGCCGCGGCCGTGAGCGCTCAGCAGAGCGACCTACGGTGACCAGGCCCTACACCGGCGCGGAGTACATCGAGAGCCTGCGTGACGATCGCGAGATCTACCTCTACGGCGACCGGGTCAAGGACGTCACGACGCATCCGGCGTTCGCCAACGCGGTACGCATGACCGCGCGGCTCTACGACTCGCTCCACGACCCGGCCACCGCACCGGTGCTCACCGCACCGGTGGACAGCGGCGGCACGGGCTTTACCCACCGGTTCTTCACCACGCCGCACAGCGCCGAGGACCTGGTCGCCGACCAGCAGGCCATCGCGGCATGGGCCCGGATGAGCTACGGCTGGATGGGGCGCAGCCCGGACTACAAGGCCTCCTTCCTCGGCACCCTCGGCGCGAACGCCGACTTCTACGGCGAGTACGCGGACAACGCCCGGACCTGGTACCGCCGCTCCCAGGAGCAGGTGCAGTTCTGGAACCACGCGGTCGTGCACCCCCCGGTCGACCGCAACCGGCCGCCCGACGAGGTACGCGACGTGTTCGTCCACGTCGAGCGGGAGACCGACTCCGGTCTGATCGTCAGCGGCGCGAAGGTCGTCGCGACCGGGTCCGCGCTGACCCACTTCAACTTCATCTCGCACCACGGGATGCCGGTCAAACGGCGGGAGTTCGCGTTGATCGCCACGGTGCCGATGGGCGCCCGCGGGATGAAGCTGATCTGCCGGCCGTCATACGCCGCGACGGCCGCAGTGATGGGCAGCCCGTTCGACTACCCACTGTCGTCGCGGCTGGACGAGAACGACACGGTGCTCATCCTGGACAAGGTCGAGATCCCGTGGGAGAACGTGTTCGTCTACGGCGACCTTGGCAAGGTGCAGATGTTCGGCGGGCGCTCGGGGTTCACCGAGCGGTTCACGTTCCACGGCATGACCCGCCTGGCGGTGAAACTCGAATTCATCGCCGGCTTGCTGGCCAAGGCGTTGGACCTGACCGGTACGAAGGACTTCCGGGGGGTGCAGAGCCGTCTGGGTGAGGTGCTGGCCTGGCGCAATCTCTTCTGGGCGCTGTCCGACGCCGCCGCCCGTAACCCCGTGCCGTGGAAGAACGGGGCGGTGTTGCCGAACCCGGAGTACGGGCAGGCGTACCGGTGGTTCATGCAGGTGGGTTATCCCCGGGTCCGCGAGATCATCATGCAGGACGTGGCCAGCGGGCTCATCTACCTCAACTCCAGTGCCGACGACTTCAAGAACCCGGCGATCCGCGGATACCTGGACCAGTACATGCGGGGCTCCGACGGCAGCACCGCGATGGAGCGGGTGAAGCTGATGAAGCTGCTGTGGGACGCGGTCGGCACCGAGTTCGGCGGCCGGCACGAGCTCTACGAGCGCAACTACTCCGGCAACCACGAGAACACCCGGGTGGAGATGTACTTCGCGCAACTCGCCTCGGGGCAGATAGACGGCTACAAGCGGTTCGTCGACGAGTGCATGAGCGAGTACGACATCGACGGCTGGACCGTGCCGGACCTCGCGTCCTTCGACCACCTGCGGTGGGCGCGCAACGATCTCTCCACGACGTGAGGAGCGCTGATGTTGCAGGACAAAGTCGCCGTGGTCGCCGGTGTGGGGCCGGGGCTCGGACGGGCGATCGCGCTCGGCTGTGCCCGGGCCGGTGCCGACGTCGTACTGGCCGCACGTAACGAGTCGGTCCTCGCCGAGGTCGCCAAGGAGGTCGAACAGCTCGGCCGGCGGGCGCTCGCGGCGCCGACCGACCTGACCGACGACGCGGCGGTCGCCGCCCTGGCCGACTCGGCGCTGGAGGCGTTCGGGCGGGTGGACGTGTTGGTGTACAACGCGTTCGCGGTGCCGGCCTTCGCCGAACTCACCGCGATCGACGTCGACGCCGTACGGACGAGCCTGGAGACCGACGTGTTCGGGGCGCTACGGATCACCCAACGGCTGGCCCCGACGCTGACTGAGCACAACGGCGCCATCGTCATGATCAACGCGATGGTGGTACGGCAGTCGAAGCCGACGTTCGGCGCCTACCGGATGTCGAAGTCCGGTCTGCTCGCGCTGGCGCAGAGCCTCTCGACCGAGCTGGGCCCATCAGGCGTGCGGGTGAACACGGTGATGCCCAACTACGTCTGGTCCGACGGGCTCCGCGGCTACTTCGCCTACCTGGCACAGGAGCGTGGCATCACCGAGAAGCAGGTCTACGACGAGACGGCGGCGAGCCTCGACCTGCGTCGCCTGCCCGAGGCGGACGAGGTGGCCAACGCCGTCGTCTTCCTCGCGTCAGACCTGGCCAGCGCCATCACCGGGCAGTGTCTCGATGTGAACGCCGGCGAGCTGCATCGCTGACAGATCGGGGCGCAGCACCCCGGCGCCCCCGAGATAGACGTGCCGCACGGCCGCTCGCGGCCGTGCGGTCAGCACGTGGGCCAGCATCCGCACGACCCGGGGCAGCGCGCCGGGCACGTCGATCTCGGCGGCGCACAACAGGGGTACGTCGTGCAGGCCGACATGCCGCGCGGCGACCGCCGGGAAACAGCTCACCAGGTCGGGTGTGGCGGTGAACAGGATGCTGACGAGGTCGTCCGGCGCCAGTTCGTTGCGCCGGACGACCTCGTCGAGCAGGAGCCGCGTACCGGCCCCGACCACGTCCGGACTGTCCCGGTCGACCTGGATCGCGCCCCGGATGGCCCGCAGGGTCGGTGCCGTCATCGTCGTACCCCCGTTGTCAGCGCGTCGCGGCGGCGAACTGGCCGGGCTGGCGGCCCGATCCGGCCGGACCCCGGTACGCCTGCGCGATGTCCAGCCAGTGCTCGGCGTCCGGGCCGACCGCGCTCAGCCGCAGGTCGTCGCGGTGTCGCCGGCGGGTCACCAGTAGACAGAAGTCGACCGCCGGGCCGCTGATCCGCTGGTCCGCATCCGGCGGGCCGAACGTCCACGTGGCGCCGGACGGGGCGGTGAGGGTGTAGCCGAACTCCACGTCCGGAACCTCCTCCTCACGGGCCAGGTAACCGAAGTCCCAGGTGCGTGCGGCGAATTCGCACAGGTGCCGGATCCGGTCGGTGTGCCGGCGCTCGACGCCGAGTGCGTCGGCGACGTCCTGCCCGTGGCCGAACAGCTCCATCATGCCGGCGCCCGCCAGGATGGCGGCCGGCATCGGACGGACCAGCCACGGCACGATGTCGGTCGGCGCGTGCGCCGCCAGGGCCTTCTCCGCGGTCGACCGCTCCTCCTGCCACTTGGCGAACAGCGCCGGCGGTGGGGCGGCGAGGTACGGGGCCATCGCGGCGGCGACGTTGGACTCGAAGCTGCCGCTCATGGAGGAGAGGAACCGGCTGAACGTGTCCGGGTCGGACGCCGAGAGCCCGGCCAGGCGAAACACCGCGGAGAGGTGGGCCACCTGGTGGGCGACCGTCCAGCCGACGGCGGGCGTCTCGGTGCGCCAACCGGCGTCGTCCAGGTCGGCGATCAGCGCGTCGAACGCGTCGCCCTCGCTGACCAGATCGGCGAACACATCGGGCTGTGCTGACATGTGGTTCTTCCTTCCGCTACAGGGCTCGTGTCGTGCCGCGGAAGGGGACACCGGTGTTCCCGCGGCCGGACGGCTGGTGCGCGGTGCGCGCCTGTGGAGCAGGTCGGATCAATCATTGGACGGGGAGCCCCGCTTCGTCGTCTCGCTACGTGCGCGACCTGCGCGGATCCGCCACTGAACGCACTCTCGGAGATGTCCGTCCGGTGGCCGATCGGCCAACCTAATCCCTATGAGCGACCCCACCACGATGAGCCCGCGCGAGCTCGCGGTGTTCGTCAAGCAGACCCCCAACGGCGAGCTGCGCCGGCTGATGCACAGCCCGCGGCGGACGGACGTCATCGACGAGATCTTCACCAACATGCCCCAGGTCTTCCGCGCCGATCGTGCCGGCGCGCTCACCGCCGTGATCCACTGGCGGATCGGCGACCGGCCCGACGGCGGCGTCGACGTCTACGAGATGGTCATCGCCGACGGCGCCTGCGTCAGCACACCGGGCAATGGTCGACACCCCGATCTCACGCTCTCGCTGGGTGGGGTCGACTTCCTCAACCTCGTCACGGGCAACGCCCACGCGGTGGCGCTGGTGATGCGCGGTCGCCTCAAGACCAAGGGTGACCTGGCCCTGACCGCGAAGTTCCCCACCCTGTTCGATCCGCCCCGAGGCTGACCGGAGGCCGAGAACGACGCCGATGACTCTCGCAGTCATCGGCGTCGTTCGGTTCGGGGGCGCCGGTCGGGTCAGGCGACGCGGTCGCGCGGGCAGTTCTGGTAGACGGCGAGCAGCCACTCACCGTCGTGGTTGACGAGAATCCACGACGCGCGGATCGCCGCCCGGTCGGGCAGGGTCGTCTCGCCAGCCGGGATGACACCACCCTCCGTGATCAGCGCGACCGCACCCGGGGCCAGCGCCTTGATCTCCACCGGCGTGCCGGTGACCCGGGTGCCCTTGAAGGGGCCGCCGAACGCGGTCGACATGAAATCGCGAATGTTGTCCTTGCCCTGGCGGTAGACACCCGGTAGCAACATCGACCCGTCGTCGACGAAGATGTCCGCGAACGCCTGCGCGTCCTGAGCCGCCCACGCTTTGACCAGGCGGCCGGGTACCGCCGCTATGGCCGCTTGATCGGCGCCGGAGATGCCAGTCACCAACGGTGCGGAGGAACTGGTGGTCATCGCTGGTCCTCGATTCTTGGATGGTGGCGTAGAGACCGGTCGGTGTTGCATACCGACGTTGCCGAGGCTAGTGCTGGCAGTGGCCGTTCCGTTCTCCTGGAATGCGCGTTGGTCGCATCCAACTCGGCATTCTGAAAGAAGACTGCGCACCGCTGTCAGCGGCATGCTCGGATGGCCACGACAACCACAGTTGAATCCGATCGGGGACTTCGACAGGAGGACAGCCCGTGACCGGGCACCGTCGCGTGATCTCTGGCATCGTCGTGGACGAAGACAACCACCGGGCTCCACCCGGTCAGCCCTCGCCGGGGCAGCTCATCGCACGCCGCGGCGGCTCACGCCCTGTCGGCGGCGGCCTCCGCGCGAGCGGGGCGCTCGGATGAGCCCTTGCCGAGCCACTGGTATACGTAGTGCTCGCGCGCCATCCGGTGCACCGCGGTCAGGGCGACCTCCAGCAGCACGGCTCGAACCACCGCGGCCGCCCGATCGACGTCCGCGTCGTCGGCGGGCAGCAGGGCCATCTCCTGTTCCACGAGCTGCTCGGCCATCGCCGCGTACGGTGCGAAGTACTGGATGCTGCAGTCGCAGCCGAGCCGGCGCAGCGCGGCGACGACCTGCGCGAGCTGGGCGCGGCCGGCCGCGTCGGGGTGCACCGCCCAGCCCAGCTCGTCAATGAACTGGTCGACGTCGGCGGTGGCGTCGGACAGATTGACGGCTTCGCCGCTGAGTGAGTGCACCACCTCATAGAGCCCGGCCAGGGGAAGCTGGCGGTCCTCGATGCTCGCGAGCAGTTGCCGGACGGTCGACAGGTCGAGCTTCCCGACGTGGGTCAGCGCACGGATGAGTTGCAGGCGGCGCAGGTGACGGTCGTCGTAGTCGGCCTGGTTGCGACCGGTGGGTCTACCAGGGGGAAGGAGCCGCTCCCGGAGGTAGTACTTGATTGTGGCGACGGGTAGGCCCGTCTCCTTGCTCAGATAGGAAATGCGCATCGGTTCCCCCAGGTAGACCCGTCATGTCGACCACTCTTCGATGAGCCGGTGTCGTTGAATACGACCGCGTGCCCGTGCACACCGGAACGGGGCACGGGCACGGGTGGGTGATTTCGGTCAGGCGGCCGGACGGTCGACCGACCGGGCCGGAAAGCGTGCGGAGAGGATGGTGGCGGCCCGAGCCTTCTCCTGGGCGGCGACGACGCTGAGCGCCACCTTGCGTGCGTCGAGGAGAGCGAGCAGGACCGGAGGGTCCAGGGCCGTTACGGGCTGGAGATTGACATCCACCGTGAGCACGGTGTCGTGGGCGATGGTGAGTGGCCCGTGGGTGGCGACGGAGATGGGACGACTGTGCGGGTCGGCGGCGATCTCCGTGGGATCGCCGGTGACCGACTGGGCCAGCAGGTACCAGGTGCCCGGCGGCACGCCGGTGAAGTGGAACAACCCGGGACCGGACAGGATGGTGCATCGGATCGGCCGGCCCTCGGGTATGCGGTCCGGGAAGAGACCGACGAACACGAGACCCGGGCTGGCCTGGCTGGACGGGTGCACCTGGCCGTGGATGCTGGCCGTCGATGGTGTGCCCGCGGCCGGCGTCGGCGCCACGGGAACGTGTGGGGCGTACCCGGCCAGCTTGCGGTACGCCGTCGGTGACATTCCAACGCTCTTGCTGAAACGCGAGCTGAACGTCCCGACACTGTTGTAGCCGACTCGCACGCTGATGTGTGCGACGTTGAGCGACGTCGAGACCAGCAGATCCTTGGCGCGTTGCAACCGGAGTGCCGACAGGAAACGACCTGGCGACACTCCGGTTGCGCGCTGGAAAATCCTGGTGAAGTGGAATTTGCTGAACATCGCCGCTCGCGCCATGTCGCTTACGGTGATTTGCTCGCTGAGGTTCTCGCGCATTGCCTCAATTGCGCGCTTCGCTGCTTCCTCAACCGCGTCCCCCACGATTCCTCCCCAGCAATTCGTGAGAACAGCTTGCCGGTCTCACCAAAGGCGTAAATTAATATCTGAGATACGCCTCTCGGTCACCGCCGGTGTCCGGTTGGTGATGCACCGAGATCCATGTCGACGTTAGTCGATCCCGCCCTCGGCCGCAACACTGCAGATTTGCTTGGATACGGAGCGCAATCGTGGAGTAGGGGTGCCTCCGTGGTAGATAGTGATAGTCTCTAATACACGTCCAGGAGTTGAGATAGCTCAAAGGGTGCGTAAAGTTCAATCTTCCGCGTTCTCCAATCTTCGCCCGGAGCATCAACCCGCGGGAGCGGGGACGGCGGGCACCGTGGCTGGGGCGGGCAGCGTGCCGTTGTAGCTGACCGGAACCCCTCGCGCGCGGGCCGCGGCGACGATTCCCGGCATCGCCCGCTCGGCCAGCGCCGCGATCGTCAGGGCCGGGTTGACGGTGAGGGCGCCGGGCACCGCCGAGCCGTCGGTGACGAAGATGCCCGGGTGGTCGCGCAGTTCGTGTCGGTCGTCGAGGGCCGAGGTCGCCGGGTCGTCGCCGATGCGGCAGGAGGCGAGCGGATGCACGGTGTACGCGCCGACCAGGTCGTTGGTCCAGGGAGCGACCCGGGCCAGTCCGTCCCGTTCGAGAATGTCCTTGACCTCGGCGTCGGACAGCGACCACCCGCGCCAGGTGTTCTTCGTCGGCTCGTAGCGCAGCGGGCCCACTCCGAGCATCTGCTGCGACAGCCGATGCGCGTTGCCGGTCTCCGGTGGTGGCCCGAAGACGCCCTCGTTGTCGTCCTCCGACATCGTGAAGATCGTCAACCACGACTGCCACTGGCGCAGCATCTCCTTCTTCTCCAGGCCGAACCAACTCGGCCCGGTCGCGCCCGGAACCTGCGCCAGAATCGTGCCGAGTCCGGGCGGGAAGTAGAGCTGCTCCAGGGAGAAGCGCTCGTATTCGGGAAGTGAGCCGTCGAGCTTGTCCCAGGAAGCGACCGTAGGGCCGCGTCCGATCTGATAAGCGGAGTACGCGCGTCCGTCGGGTCGGCTCAGGCCGAGCACGTCGCGTACCTTTTCTTCATCGAAAATAGCTGTATTCAGCCTTTCGCCGTTACCCGAGAAATATCGGCCAACTGCGTGTGGCATTTTCCCGAGGTGTGGCTCCGAACGTTGCAGAATGACTGGAGTGGCGCCGGATCCGGCGGCGACGACGACAATCTTCGCGTCGATCTCGCCGGATTCGTGCAGAATTCTGTAGTCCTCGCCGTCAACAACCCGGTAATGCACCCGATATCCACCGTCGGGTGTCCGGGACAGATGCTGCACCTCGTGCAGCGGGCGGATTTCGGCACCGTGGTCGAGAGCCGCCGGTAGATAGTTGAGCAACAGCGAGCGCTTGGCGTCGAACCGGCAGCCGGCCATCATCCAGTTGCAGTTCGTGCAGAGGTCCACGTCGATCGCCGCCGGCGCGGGGTTGGCGGTCCGTCCGGCGTGCCGGCACGCCGCCCCCCAGAGTCCGCCGGCATAGGGGATGCGGTCCCAGGTCTGTTGGGTGATCGGCAGCGCCTCCGCCACCCGGTCGTACCACGGGTCGAGTGTGTCGCGGTTGATCGCCGCCGGCCACATCCGGCGGCCGATGCTGCCCTGCCGCTCGAAGACGAACCGGGGCGCCCGTGGCATCGTCGCGAAGTAGACCACGCTGCCGCCACCCACGCAGTTGCCGCCCAGGATGCTCATGCCGTCGCCCACGACGAAGTCGAAGATCCGGGTGTACGACTTACCGAGTTCGAAGTCGTGGTCGAACTCGTCCGCCCGCAGCCAGGGCCCGCGCTCCAACACCACCACCCGGGCGCCACCGGCGGCGAGGTGATAGGCCGCGATCGCGCCGCCGAACCCGCTGCCGATGACGAGGATGTCGGTCGATTCCGTCGCGCTCATGCGGGGCTCCCCGTCGCTGTCGTTTGTGGATGGTGGTCGGCGAGTTGCCGTCCGTAGCTGAACTCTGGAAACCGGTAGATGCCGTCGGCGTTCGGTTGGGAATAGCCGATCGTGAGAAGCCCCGGATGACCGGTCGCGAAGGCCGTCGGGGTGCTCATGTGTGCCGCGCTGTCAAAGGCCATGTTGCAGAAGAGGGCAAGGCTCACCCACATCTGCTTCTCGGGATGGCCGGGGTCGGTAAGGATGCGCACCAGCGCGGTGCGGTGGTCGAAGGACAGCGCCACGAACGACGGCACCGACGCATCCAGGCTGAGCCCGGTTTCGTGCGCGTAATCGTCGGCGTGCTCGTTCAGGGTCACCACGAGGGAATCGAGCGCTTCGGCCAGACCGCCGGCGGGCAGCTCCAGTAGTGCGAGCGCGCCGGCCGCTACCGCGCCGGCGCCGGTTGCGGCGCCCGCGATCGCCCGATCGTCCGGCCAGCGTTTCTCTCCTGGAATGATCGTGTCGGCAAAAGCCTCGATCGTGATGGTCTTGTCTGGAACTTCCACGAAATGCCTCCAGGCCGCAGATTCATCGCTGCGGACATTGTGTTCCCGTCGCCATCCGTGCCGTTCTTCCGTCGTGCCGTCGGTCGACCGCGCACGCCTGAAGACGAACCGCCCGAGCACCCGCGCGCACGATGGAACAAACCTTGGGAGGTACGAGCGACATGCCGATGCTGGGTGCGATCCGCCGGATGGCGCTGACGCCGTCGCTGGCCGACGTCACGTTCGAAGGCCGGGGCTTCCCGGTCAGACCGAGCCCGACAACCGAACGTCTGGAGGCGATTCCACAGGCGGTGATCTGCGGCTTCGAGTGGGGTATCGAGGCGCGTGACCAGTGGGAACTGGAGCGACGACTGGAACTGGTCGACCAGGAGCAGCGCGGCTTCGCCTACGAGGGCGCCACCATGGCACTCACGGTCCGGGACGCCATGCCCGGCGGGCGGCGCCACCAGGCCCGGGACCTGCTGAGCGGCCCCGGCCTGCCGCACACCTTCCTGACCTACATCGGGATCGGCTTCGCGATGGCCCGGTTACCCCGTCCACTGTGGAAGAACGTGCTGCCAGACCTGACCGGCACCCCCTACTACCCGACCATGAGCTGGTTGGCTGTCGACGGCTACGGCTTCGACCGTGCCTACTTCGAGACCGACCGGTGGGTGGGGCAGCAGCGCAGGCTGCCGCCGTACCCGTGGCTCGGCCGCGCCGACTACTTCCCGCGCGCCGTTGACCAGGGAATTGGTCGCGCGCTGTGGTTCATTCACGGCGGCGAACCCGCAGACGTCACGGCGGCCGTCGAACGGTTCGCCCCCGAGCGGCATGCCGACCTGTGGAGCGGGGTCGGTCTGGCCGCGACGTTCGCTGGCGGCACCACACCCGAGGGGCTGCGGCACCTCCGCACCGCCGCCGGTGCGCACCGCGACCACCTGGGGCAGGGCTCGGTCTTCGCCGCAAAGGCGCGTACCTTCGCCGGCTACCTGCCCGAACACAGCGAGGCGGGTGTCACCATCCTCGCCGGCCTGCCCGCCGAGAAGGCCGCGCTGCTGGCCGACGAGGTCGCGGCCGTGGGCTTCGCTGACACCGAGGAACCCGACTACGAGGTGTGGCGCCACCGGATCCGGGCCCGCCTCGCCGCCATTCACGATGAGGACAGGAGGGTTCGATGAGCGTTTGGCGCAGCCTGCGACGCAGGGTGCTGACCCCCGACGTCTCGGCCACCAGGATGGACGTCCGCGGCTTCCATGTGAAGTCCGCCGCCGGGCGGGAGCGGTTGGAGACGGTCGGCCGCACATTCCTCGCCGGGTACGCGTTCGCGGCCGAGGCGAAGCGGCCCACGGATGCCGAGCCGTCGCTTGAACAGGTGCCCACCGGCTATCGCGGCTTCGCCTACGAGGGCGCCGCGATGGCCCTGGCGATGCGCGACGGGTTACCCGGCGGCGGGACCCGGCATGTCGCCGACTTCCTCGACGGGCGGGCCCGACACCACATCTACATGGTCTACGTCGGGGTGGGCTGGGCGATGGCCCGACTTCCCCGTTTCCGCTGGTCCACCCTGCACGCCCCGGACCCGCTGCTGCGCTGGCTGGTCCTTGACGGCTACGGATTCCACCAGGCCTACTTCGTCACCACACGCTATGTGCACCAGCAGTTCCGCGACGAACGCTTCCCGTGGCCGGGTCACCCCTACGCCAACAGCGCCATCGACCAGGGCATCGGCCGGGCGTCGTGGTTCGTCGGCGGCACCGACCCCGAGACGGTGGCCGGCCTGCTGAACCGCTTCCCGGAGGCGAGGCGACCCGACCTGTGGGCGGGCACCGGCCTCGCCGCGGCGTACGCGGGCGGCGCGTCGGACACCGAACTGCGCCGGTTGTGGGACCTGGCCGGCCCGTACCGCCCGCAGCTCATGCAGGGCGTCGCCTTCGCGGCGGCGGCCCGGGTCAAGGCCGACCTCGTTCAGCCGCACACCGAGCTGGCGACCGAGCTGCTCTGCGGCATGTCGCCGGCCAGCGCCTCGAAGGTCACCGACGAGGCGCTTGTCGGCCTTCCCGCTGACGGGCAGATCCCGGCGTTCGCGGTCTGGCGCGAGCGCATCGCCGCGGCCATGGTCGCCAACTTCGGCAGCTGACCTGCGGCAAGGGGCCCCGCCGTCCGGCGGGGCCCCTTCTGCTTGTGATGGACAGCCCTCGCCGCTCACCTACCGCGGGTCACGGTCAGCCCGGTGGCCCGGTGGCCCGGTGGCCCTGTGAGCTGGTCGCCGGCGCTGCCGGAAGATCACGGACGCTGGTCGGGCGCGTCGGACGCGGCCCGGTAGGGCCGGCGGAGGTACAGCAGTGCCAGCACGACCACCACGGCCAGCCCGTCGACGAAGAGCAGGAAGGCGCTCATCGGGTCGATCGAGTGTTGGTGAGCGGCGAGCGCGTCGGCGGTGGCCTGCCGGACGACCTCGGACGGCGCCGGAGGTGGCACCCCGGTGCCCACGCTGAAGCGCAGGCTTCCGGTGGCCTCGCCCCCGTTGGCAAGCGCCATGTGGAAGGCGACCGTGAGGTTGCCCGGCCGGACGACGGTGATCGGCACGGTCACCGTGCGCTCCGGGCCCTGTCGCGCGTCGCCCGACTGGATCGGGTTGCCCGCGTCGTCGAGCACGGCGACGTGGGAGAGCGCCAGGTCCGGCGCATCAGAGAAGGTGAGCGCGACGGCCGCGGGCGCCGCCGAAACGGCGGCACCCGCGGCGGGGTCGCTGGTGATCAGACCGCCGTCGGCGGAGGCCGACGACGCGACGCTCGAAAGCAGGAGGACGAAGAGCAGCAGCGCCCCACCTCGGCGGACCACGTCAGGCCAGCGACGCTATGGGACGCGGCGCGCAGCTGCACCGCATCGCCTCGGCTTCGACCCGGCTCGGCCGCAGGTGGTAGTAGACCGCGACCAGCATCGGGATGAAGACGATCGAGTTGTAGAACAGGTGCAACTCGACGCGGGGCATGACGAGCTGCAGGACGCTGGTCGGCACCGCGGCACCGAAGAGATTGAAGCCGGCCTGCACCTGGATGAGGAGGAGCAGATGCTCGATGTGGTGCCAGAACTGGATGGCGAGAGCGATCGTCCACCAGGTGCGGGCCCGACCGACGAAGCCCGGCCGGAGCAGGAAGAGCCCGACGAGCATCACGATGGCGTAGCCGTAGTGCAGGTACTCCGAGGTGACCAGCCACGGCCAGAACTGTCCGAGCACGCCACGCGACGCGGGTCTGGGCATGTCGAGCACGAAGATCTGGTACGCCTGCACGAGGTGTTCCGCCCAGTGCGCGATCACGATCACCATGAAGGTGTTCAGGGCGGCGCGGTGGTGCCGGCCGTTGAGGGACGCGAGGAAGCCCGACCTCGGTGGGGCCGCAACAGCGGACATGGACACTCCATTCGTCAGTGAGCGTGGCCCGGCGCTTACGGTAGTCAATGGGTGGCCGAAGAATTTCTTTGTACGTGCTCTCGTGCCCGACCCGGGCCCGGCCGAGCCGGCCGCTGTTTTGTGGCCACCACATGGTGTTCGTGCGGATCCACCCGATACCGCAAGTTCGGAGACGGCACCGGCCCGTCGGCATCGACATCCTTGGGCTTGCGGTCGAAGGGAGAGCGTCGTGGGCATGATCATGATTCGAGGCACCCGCCGGGCCGCGGGGACGGTACGGCACGTCACGCCGGTGCCGATCGCCGTGGCCGAGGGACTGGTGGCCACGGTGTACGAGCAGGTCGAACGCGACTTCGGAATGCTCGCCCCGCCGGTTGCCCTGCACTCACCGGCCCCCGAGCCACTCGCCGCGTGCTGGATGATCCTGCGCGAGACGCTTGTCGCCAGGGGTGCCGTCGACCGGGGAACGAAGGAGGCGGTGGCGACCGCCGTGTCCATCGGCAACGCCTGCCCCTACTGCGTCGACGTGCACAGCTCGACGATGCACGGCCTGGCTCGCGGGCGGGAGTCGGCGCAGATCGCCTCGGGCAACCTCCACCAACTCGTCGATCCGGGCCTGCGGGCGGTCGCGAGCTGGGCACGCGACAGCGGGCACGCCGCCGCGGCGGTCCCGGTGCCGGCCGCGGCGGTCCCCGAGGTGCTGGGCGTGGCGGTGGTGTTCCACTACATCAACCGCATGGTCAACCTGTTCCTCCCCGAGTCGCCGTTCCCGCCGCGGCTGCCCGGCGCGGCACGGACGACGGTCCGGAGAGTGTTCGGGAAGTTGATGGATCTGCGCGGCAGCGGGCCCGAGCCGGGGGCGGCGCTGGCGCTGCTCCCAGCGGCGCCGGCGACAGCGGTGCCGGATTGGGCCGCCGGCAGCCCGAGCATCGGCGACGCGTTCGCGCGGGCCGCCGCCGCCTTCGACCGCGCGGGCCTGCGTTCGGTGCCCGGACCGGTGCGGTCGCTGGTCACCGATCGGCTGGACGCCTGGGACGGGCGGCCTCCCGGGGCCAACCGCGGCTGGTTGAGCGAGGCGGTCTCGGCGCTCGCGCCGGCCGACCAACCCGCCGGCCGGTTGGCCCTGCTGGCGGCGTTCGGTCCATACCAGTCGATCGAAGCCGACTTCGACGCGCTGCGGGCGACGGGAGTTGGCGACCGCGAGCTGATCGAGGTCACCTCCTGGGCGGCGATGAAGGCGGCGCTGCGGGTCGGCACGCTCGGAGTGGGGTCGGCGGCGTCACCGGCGTGATGCTAGTGCGACGTCCACACCCTCAACGGAGGTAACCATGGTCGCCGCCCGCGTTGTCTCGTCGGTCGTTCAGCGCCAGGTCAAGTACGTGACGCCTGTCGCACCCACCGCAGCCGACGGTCTGGTGGCCGAGGTCTACCGGCAGGCCACCGACGAGATGCGCCTGGTCGTACCGCCGCTGCTGCTGCACTCGCCGGCCCCCCGGACACTCGCCGCCTACTGGATGCTGATGCGCGAGCCGCTGATGACCGGTGGCGCCGTCGACCGGCTGGCCAAGGAGGCGGTGGCGTCGGCGGTGTCGGTGGCCAACATCTGCCCCTACTGCGTCGACATGCACAGCACGGGGATGTACGACCTGTCGACCGAGCATGACGCCGAGGCGATCGTCGCCGACCGGGTCGAGGACATCGTGGATCCGCGGGTGCGTACGCTCGCCGGCTGGGCGCGGGTCGCCCACCAGCCGGCGGTTTTCCCGGCGTTCGACCTGACGCTCACCCCGGCGGAGCGCGCCGAGTTGGTGGGCGTCGTGGTGGCGTTCCACTACCTGAGCCGCATGGTCAACGTCTTCCTGTCGAGTTTTCTGCTGCCACCGCAACTCGGCTCCCGGGCCAAGCGGAGGATGAAGCGCGGCGTCAGCCGGTTGCTGCACGACATCCTGCTCGAGGAGCACCCGGCCGGTCGCTCACTGTCCCTGCTACCCGCGGCCGACCTGCCGCCGGAGGCGGGCTGGGCCCTGGGCAGCCCGGCGGTGGCGGATGCGGTAGCTCGCGCCAACGCGGCCTTCACCGCTGCCGGGGAACGGTCGGTCCCGCCGCGGGTGCGCGCGCTCGTCGCCGCGCACCTCGACGCCTGGCAGGGCGCCGACACCGGCCTGAGTCGCGAGTGGTGCGAGCGGGCAATTGCCGACCTGCCGGAGCCCGACCGGTCAGCGGGTCGGCTCGCCCTGCTGGCGGCCTTCGCGTCGTATCAGGTCGACGAGGAGACCATCGCGGAGTTCCGAGCCTGGCACGAGGGCGACGCCGTGCTGGTCGAGACGGTCGCCTGGGCCAGCTTCGCCACCGCGCTGACGGTCGGCAGCCGACACCTTCGGTAGTCGGCCGGAAAACACAATTATCACCCGGGCCGGTGCCCAAAGAATACCGGCGTATGTCCGGGTATTGAGCGCACCGCACGAACGAAGAAGCCCCCAGCACAGACGAAGAAGACATCGTTAAAGGCCCCTGCGACGCTCTATCCAGCGCGCTCACCGAAATCGGTGAGTCGGGATGTGTGGTGATAGGCCATCGCCAAACTCCCTGTTCGAAGGGGTCGGAACTGGAAACTCGCGCTCACGGCTATCGGTGCTGATGCCCGTTCCGTGGAGCCGTCCAGGCATCGGTGAAATCCCATTACCAAACCGATGGTAATGGGATTACCGGCCCCGTACCCGTCCGTCACAATCGGAGGTCAAGTAGATGTCGCAGAAGGGTTCATGGCTGCATCGGCGGCTACCCGCAATCGTGGCGCTGGCCCTGGTCGCCCTGCTCTTCCAACTGGGGCGGTTGCCCTCCGCCTCTGCATCCGAGCTGGCGCAGACAGCGAGCGGGTTCGCGTTCCAGCCGGCCTCGATCGCGATGCCGGGGGGCTACCCGCAGCAGACCGTCCGCAAGGTCAACCAGAAGTACCAGGACATCAACGCGTGGATCTCGTCGGTCGGCTCGGGCGTCGCGATGAACGATCTCGACGGGGACGGGCTGCCCAACGACCTGTGCATCACCGATCCCCGTATCGACCAGGTGGTGGTCACCCCCGTGCCCGGCCCCGGCACTCCCCGCTACGCGCCGTTCGCGCTCAACCCGGCGCCGCTGCCGATGAGCGACACGATGGCGCCGATGGGGTGCGTCCCCGGCGACTTCAACGAGGACGGCCGCACCGACGTGCTGGTCTACCTCTGGGGACGTACGCCGATCCTCTACCTCGCCAAGGCCGGCGCGGTCGGCCTGACGATGAACACCTTCCGACCGGTCGAGGTGTTGCCCCAGTCGCCCGGTGACCGCTACGACGGCCCTCAGTGGAACACCAACACCGTCGCGGTCGACGACTTCGACGGTGACGGCCACGTCGACATCTTTGTCGGCAACTACTTCCCGCACGGCCCGGTCCTGGACGACACCAAGAAGGACGGTGTCGCGATGAACCACTCGATGTCGCAGGCGTTCAACGGCGGCGAGGACTACTTCTTCCGGTGCACCGGCGCCACCGCCGGCACCGAGCCGACGGCGACCTTCGAACTGGTCAGCGACGTTCTTCCGCGCGCCGTGTCGAAGGGCTGGGCCCTCGCTGCGGCCGCCAACGACGTCGACGGTGACCTCCTGCCGGAGCTCTACGTGGCCCACGACTTCGGCCCCGACCGGATGCTTTACAACAGGTCGACCCCCGGCAAGATCGAGTTCGCTCCGGTCAAGGCGGTTCGTGACCCGCTCGTCCCCAAGTCGAAGCGGGTGGGGGCCGACTCGTTCAAGGGCATGGGCGTCGACTTCGGCGACCTGGACGGCGACGGCCTCTACGACATGTACGTCAGCAACATCGCCACCACCTTCGGCCTGGAGGAGAGCCACTTCGCCTTCGTCAATTCCGCCAAGGACCAGAAGGACCTCCGCACCCACCTCGACGACGGCACCGCCCCGTTCAAGGACGAGAGCGCGCCGCTCGGGCTCGCCTGGTCCGGCTGGGGCTGGGACGTGAAGATGGCGGACTTCAACAACAGCGGCGACCTGGTCGTGGCGCAGACGACCGGCTTCGTCAAGGGCGAGGTCAATAGGTGGCCGCAGCTGCAGGAACTCGCGATGTCCAATGACAACCTGCTCAGCAACACCACCTGGTGGCCGCACCTGCGCCCCGGCGACGACATCGGCGGTAGCCAGCGGTTGCACTTCTTCGTCAAGTCCGACAGTGGCCGCTACCTGGACATCGCGCCGCGGCTGGGCCTCGACGCACCGGTGCCGACCCGCGGCATCGCGACCGGCGACGCCGACGGCGACGGACGCCTCGACTTCGCGGTCGCTCGGCAGTGGGACGAACCGGTCTTCTACCACAACCAGAGCCCGAACCCCGGCGCCTTCCTCGGCCTCCGACTGACCCACCCCGCCCCAGCCGGCGCGACGGCCGCGACCGGCACCGCTGGTTCGCCAGTCGTCGGCGCCCAGGTCAAGGTCACGACGGCAGACGGTCGGGTGCTGCTCGGCCGTGTCGACGGCGGCAGCGGCCACTCCGGCAAGCGCAGCAACGAGGTCCACATCGGACTCGGCAAGAACGTCACCGGCCCGGTACGGGTCGAGCTGAACTGGCGTGACCGCACCGGTCAGCCGCATCAACAGGAGCTTTCGATGACCCCGGGCTGGCACTCGCTCGAGCTCGGCGCCCAGGCCCAGGAGAGGTGAGCGACATGGCAACCAGTACCGTCACCCCGCCACGTCACGACCCGAAAGTCAACATCGCACTTCGCAACTTCGCTATCTCGATCACGGTCTTCAACATCCTCGGCTTCACGGTCTTCGGCTTCGAACAGCCCTGGACCTGGCCCTTCATCGCGGTCTTCGCCGGCTACACGATCGAGATCGCCCTGGAGGCCATCGGTGCCCGCGTCGAGGGCCGAGCCCCGCGATTCAGCGGCCGAGGGCTGCGCGGGCTGATCGAGTTCCTCTATCCGGCGCACATTACGAGCCTCGCGCTCAACATGCTGATCTACGTCAACGACCAGCTCTGGACGATGCTCTTCGGTATCGCGGTCGCCATCGGCGCCAAGTGGGTCCTGCAGGCCCCTATCCGGGGCCGGATGCGGCACTACATGAACCCGTCGAACTTCGGCATCGCGGTGATCCTGTTGGTGTTCCCCTGGGCCAGCGTCGCGCCGCCCTACCACTTCACCGAGTACATCTCGGGCTTCTGGGACTGGCTGATCCCGGCGATCATCATCGTCGGTGGCACGATGATCAACGGCAAGCTGACCGGTCGGATGTGGCTGATCCTGGGCTGGCTGTCCGCGTTCGCCCTGCAGGCGATCGTGCGCGGGGTGCTGCTCGACACGTCGATCCCGGCGGCCCTGGGCATGATGACCGGCGTCGCGTTCGTGCTGTTCACCAACTACATGGTCACCGACCCGGGCACCTCACCGTCGGCGCCGGCCGCGCAGGTGGCGTTCGGTGCCAGCGTGGCCGTGGTCTACGGCCTGCTCACCGGCTTCGGCATCGCGTACGGCATCTTCTTCGCCACCGCCGCCGTCTGCCTCATCCGCGGCGGCTTCCACTGGACCCTGCACTTCATCGAGAAGTCCAAGGCCGACCGCGCACCCAGCATCGGCACGGCCGCGATGCCGGTGCCAGCGAGCACCGGCAACGGCAACGGCAAGGAACACACAGGCAAGGAGGTCGTCCCCGCATGACTCGTGTAGCGATAGTCGGCATGGCGTGCCGCTATCCGGACGCCACGTCACCCAGGGAGCTGTGGGAGAACGCCCTCGCCGGGCGGCGCGCGTTCCGCCGTCTACCCGACGAGCGGATGCGGCTCGAGGACTACTGGGACCCGGACCCGAACACGCCCGACAAGTTCTACGCCCGCAACGCCGCCGTCATCGAGGGGTACGAGTTCGACCGGATCGCCTACAAGGTCGCCGGGAGCACCTACCGTTCGACGGACCTGACCCACTGGCTCGCCCTCGACATGGCCGCGATGGCCCTGGCCGACGCCGGCTTCCCGATGGCCGAGGGACTGCCCCGGGACCGTACCGGCGTGGTGGTCGGCAACACCCTGACCGGTGAGTTCACCCGCGCGAATCAGCTGCGGCTGCGCTGGCCCTTCGTCCGGCGCATGGTCGCCGCGGCGCTCAAGGACCAGGACTGGGACGACGACCACCTGATGACCTTCCTCGACTCGTTCGAGGCGACCTTCAAGAGTCCCTTCCCCGAGGTCGACGAGGACACTCTGGCCGGCGGGCTCTCCAACACCATCGCGGGGAGGATCTGTAACCACTTCGACCTCAAGGGTGGTGGCTACACCGTCGACGGCGCCTGTTCCTCGTCGCTGCTGTCGGTCGCGACCGCCAGCAAGACCCTCATCGACGGTGACGTCGACGTGGCCATCGCCGGTGGTGTCGACCTGTCGATCGACCCCTTCGAGATCATCGGGTTCGCGAAGACCGGCGCGCTGGCGACCGGTGAGATGCGCGTCTACGACCGTGGGTCGAACGGCTTCTGGCCGGGCGAGGGCTGCGGGATGGTCGTCCTGATGCGCGAGGACGACGCTCGCGCCGCCGGCCACCGCATCTACGCCACCATCGCCGGGTGGGGGATCTCCTCCGACGGCAAGGGCGGGATGACCCGACCCGAGGTCAGCGGCTACCGACTCGCGCTCGACCGGGCGTACGAGCGCGCCGGCTTCGGAATCGAGACGGTCGGCCTCTTCGAGGGACACGGCACGGGTACGCGGGTCGGTGACGCCACCGAGTTGACCGCGCTGTCCCTCGCCCGCCGTTCCGCCGACCCGAGCGCCGCTCCGGCCGCGATCGGGTCGATCAAGGGCATGATCGGGCACACCAAGGCCGCCGCCGGTGTCGCCGGCCTGATCAAGGCGGCGCTGGCCGTGCACCATCAGGTGCTGCCCCCGGCCATCGGCTGCGTCATGCCGCACGAGATCCTGGCCGACGACGACCACCCGGCGCTGCGCGCGCTGCGCAAGGCGGAGCCGTGGCCCGAGCTGCCGAACGTCCGGGCCGGGGTCACGGCGATGGGCTTCGGCGGGATCAACACGCACATCGTGCTCGAGGGCGGCCCCTCCCGGCGTCGGCGCGGGTTCGACAGCCGGACCAGCCGGCTGGCCTCCTCCGGCCAGGATGTCGAGCTGCTGCTGGTCGACGGCGCCTCCCGGGAAAAGTTGCGGGAGCGGCTGGACAAGCTCGTCGAGTTCGTCGACAGCGTCGCGTACGCCCAGCTGGGAGACCTGGCCGCGACGCTGCACGGGGAGTTGCGCGACCTGCCCTACCGGGCGGCAGTCGTGGTCTCGTCACCGTCCGACGCGGTCGCCCGGCTGCAACGACTCTGCGCCCTACTGGACGCCGGCGAGACGAGCCTGGTCAGCGCCGACGAGCGCAGCTTCCTGGGCCACGTCGGCGGTCCGGGCCGGATCGGCTATCTCTTCCCCGGGCAGGGCTCGGGGCGGGGGACGAGCGGCGGTGCCCTGCGCCGCCGGTTCACCGAGGTCGACGAGGTCTACACCAAGGCGGCGCTGCCCACCTCGGGCGACATGGTCGCCACGACGGTCGCCCAGCCCCGGATCGTCACCGGCTCGCTGGCGGGCCTGCGCGTGCTGTCGGCGCTCGGCATCGAGGCGACCGCCGCGGTGGGGCACAGCCTCGGCGAGATCACCGCCCTGCACTGGGCGGGCGCGTTCGACGAGGACGCCCTGCTGCGTACCGCGATGGTCCGCGGTCAGACGATGGCCGAGCACAGCTCGTCGGGGACGATGGCGAGCATCGCGGCGGCACCCGAGGCGGTCCGGCCCCTGCTGGCCGACCTCCCGGTGGTCATCGGTGGCTTCAACGGTCCACAACAGACGGTGGTTGCCGGCACGGCAGAGGGGATCGAGGAAGCCTGTCGCCGCGCCGGCGAAGCGGGCTTCACCACCACCCGGCTGCGCGTCTCGCACGCGTTCCACTCACCGCTGGTGGCACCGGCCGCCGACGCGTTCGGCGACCGGTTGACCGACGAGCAGTTCGACCCGCTGTCGCGCCGGGTGGTGTCGACGGTGACCGGCGACGTCCTCCCGGCCGACACCGACGTGCCGGCCCTGCTGCGCCGCCAGATCACCGACCCGGTGCTCTTCACCCAGGCGGTGGCCTTCGCGGCGAAGGACCTTGACCTGTTCATCGAGGTCGGCCCCGGGCGGGTGCTGGGAGCGTTGGCGACCGCGGCGACAGACGTGCCGTCGGTGTCCCTCGACACCGATGACGAGTCGGTCGCCGGTCTGCTCAACGCCGTCGGCGCCGCGTACGTCGTCGGCGCTTTCCGGGTCGACGACGCGCTGTTCCAGGGTCGCCTGACCCGGCCGCTGCAGCTCGGGGCCAAGTTCAGCTTCTTCGCAAGCCCCTGCGAGGCCGCGCCGCCGCTGACCGTGCAGCCCCTGCGGCGGGCCGTCGAGGCGAAGAAGATCGAGACCGACACCGACGCCTCCGAGCCGCCGCTGCACCTGCTGCGTCGGTTGGTGGCCGACCGCGCCGAGCTTCCGATCGAGATGGTACGCGGCGAGAGTCACCTCCTCGACGATCTGCACCTCAGCTCGATCACGGTGGGACAGGTGGTCAACCAGGCCGCCCAACTGCTGTCGGTGCCGAGCGCCCAGACGCCGACGAACTTCGCCGTCGCCACGGTCGGGGAGTTGGCCCAGGCGTTGGAGGACCTGGCCGGCTCCGCCGGGGAGGGTGGCGCGGCGACGGCGGCCACGGTGGCCGGTGCGGCCGCCTGGTCCCGGGCGTTCTCCGTCGACCTCGACGCCCTGCCGCTGCCGCCGCGCGTCGAGGTGGAGGCCAACGGCCCCTGGCGGCGCTGGTCGCGTGACGGCGACCGGCTCGCCGAGTCTCTGCGGCAGGCGTTGGAGCACGGCGGCGTCGGTGGCGGGGTACTGGTCTGCCTGCCGGCTGACTGCACCGAGGCCGACCTGACGCTCGCACTGGACGGGGCCAAGGCGGCGATCGCCGACAAGCAGCGCGACCGGTTCGTGGTCGTGCAGCGTGGTCGAGGTGCCGCCGGGCTGGCCAAGTCGCTGCGGTTGGAGGTGCCCCGGATCCGGACCACGATCGTTCGGGTACCCGCCGACTTCGACGACCCGGCGTTGGTCGTCGCGGAGGTGGCCGCCACCGGGCGGTTCCACGAGGTGTCCTACGACGCCGACGGCGTTCGGCGGGTGCCCACCCTGCGGGCGATGCCGGTGCGACCGGCCCGCGAGATCATGCCGCTCGACGCGTCGGACGTGATGCTCGTGACCGGCGGTGGCAAGGGCATCACCGCCGAGTGCGCGCTCGCCGTCGCACAGGACACCGGCGCGGCGTTGGCCGTGCTGGGTCGCAGCGACCCGGCGACCGACGCGGAGTTGGCCGCCAACCTCGACCGGATGACGGCCGCCGGGGTGCGCCTGCACTACGCCCGCGCCGACGTCACCGACCCGGCGCAGGTCAGGACCGCGGTCGACGGCGTACGCCAGAAGCTGGGCCCGGTGACGGCGGTCCTGCACGGTGCCGGCCGCAACGAGCCTGCGACGCTTGCCAACCTGGACGCGGCGGCCTTCCGGGCGACGTTCGCCCCGAAGATCGACGGGCTGCGCGCCGTCCTCGACGCCATCGAGCCGGGCGCCCTGCGGATGCTCGTCACCTTCGGCAGCATCATCGGCCGGGCGGGCCTGCGCGGTGAGGCGCACTACGCGACCGCCAACGACTGGCTGGCCGAAATCACCGCGGACTTCGCGGCGGCGTACCCCGAATGCCGGACGCTCTGCCTGGAGTGGTCGGTCTGGTCCGGCGTCGGCATGGGCGAGCGGCTCTCGGTCGTGGAGGGTCTGCAGCGGGACGGGATCGTTCCGATCTCGCCCGACGAGGGCGTACGCCTGATGCGTCGCCTGGTCGCCGACCCCGACGCCCCGCCGGTGGTGGTGATCAGTGGCCGCACCGAGGGCATCGACACCGTGCGTCGGGAGACGCCGACGCTGCCGCTGCTGCGGTTCGTCGGCACGCCGCTGGTGCACTACCACGGTGTGGAACTGGTGACCGAGGTCGAACTCAACACCGGCACCGACCTGTATCTCGCCGACCACCTACTCGACGGCAACCTGCTGTTTCCGGCGGTGTTCGGCATGGAGGCCATGGCGCAGACCGCCACGGCGCTCACCGGGCGAGCTGAGGTGCCGGCGATGGAGGACGTCGAGTTCCTCCGACCGATCGTGGTACCTGTCGACGGCAGCGCCACGATCCGCATCGCGGCCGTGGTAACCGGCGACGGAGACGTCGACGTCGCCATCCGCGCCGCCGACACCGGCTTCGCGGTCGACCACTTCCGGGCGCGGCTGCGCTTCGGCGACCGCGGAGAGCTCGACGGCCCACCGGACGAGACCGGCGCCGGCCTGCCGCTGGTGCCCCTCGACCCGGCCACGGACCTGTACGGGGGCATCCTCTTCCAGGGACAGCGGTTCCAGCGGCTCCGCGGCTACCACCGGGCGGCGGCACGGCACGTCGACGTGGACGTGTCAGCGGTCGCGACCGATGGTTGGTTCGCCAGCTTCCTCGGCGGTGACCTGCTGCTCGGTGACCCCGGAATGCGGGACGCGCTCATGCACGGTCTGCAGGTCTGCGTACCGCACGCGACGCTCCTGCCGGCCGGCATCGAACGCGTACACGCCGCTGGCCCGATCCTCGCCGACAAGGGCGAGGCCCGGTTCACGGCGACCGAGCGCAGCCGCGACGGCGACACCTACCTCTACGACATCGCGGTCCGCACGCCGGGCGGCGAGGTGGTGGAACGGTGGGAGGGCCTGCGCCTGCAGGCGGTGCGCAAGGGCGACGGGCGCGGCCCGTGGGCGGCGCCGCTGCTCGGCCCCTACCTCGAACGGTCGCTCGACGACCTGCTCGGTGCCCAGGTCGCGGTGGCGGTCGAGCCACACGGCTCGGACGACCCGCCCCGACGCGCCATGACCGGCCTCGCGGCCGGACGGGTGTTCGGCCGCCCGGTCGAGGTGCGCTACCGGCCCGACGGCCGGCCGGAGGTCGACGACGACCGGGTCGTCTCGGCGGCACACGGCGCCGGCGTGACCGTCTGCGTCGGCGGTCGGGGGGTGCTGAGCTGCGACATCGAGGCGGTCTCCGAGCGCGACGCGGAGACCTGGTCGACGTTGCTCGGCCCGCACGACGGCCTGGTCGGCCAGCTCACGAAGGACACCGACGAGGACCTCGACACCGCGAGCACCCGGGTCTGGACGGCGATCGAGTGCCTCCGCAAGGTCGGACTGCCGGTGCAGACGCCGATCACGCTCAGCGCGGTCGGGCCGCACGGCTGGCTCACCCTGGCCTCCGGCACCCTGCGGATCGCCGTGCTCGTGACCCGGCTGCGCGACCACGCCGACCCGGTCGTCGTCGCGGTGCTCACCGACGGGTGGTCGCTGCGATGAGCAAGTACTTCGAGTACCCGCACACGGTCGGCTTCGAGGAAACCAACCTCGTGGGCAACGTCTACTACGTCAACTACCTGCGCTGGCAGGGGCGGTGCCGGGAGATGTTCCTCAAGCAGCGGGCACCGGACGTGCTGGCCGACCTGCAGGACGACCTCAAGCTCTTCACCCTGAAGGTCGACTGCGAGTTCTACGCCGAGATCACGGCGTTCGACGACGTCTCGATCCGGATGCGGCTCGTGGAACTGGCGCAGACCCAGATCGAGTTCGGCTTCGACTACGTGCGGCTCGACCCGGACGGCGGCGAGACGCTCGTCGCCCGAGGTCGGCAACGGGTCGCGTGCATGCGCGGCCCCAACACCCGGACACTGCCGGCGCGGGTGCCAGAGGCGTTGGCTCGCGCACTCGAGCCCTACGCGAACGGGGAGGCGAGATGAGCGGCGAACTGCTCAGTCCGAGCGAGGTTGCCGGATCAAAGCTGCTGCGGCGGGCGTTCGGGACCTTCGCGACAGGCGTCACCGTCGTGACGGTCGGCGGCGCCACACCACACGGCATGACGGCCAACTCGTTCGCGTCGGTCTCGCTGGACCCGCCGCTCGTGCTGGTCTGTGTCAGCCGCGACGCGATCATGCATCAGATCCTCACCGAGGCCGGCACCCTGGGCATCTCAGTGCTCGGGCACCGGCAGGAGAAGGTGGCACGCCACTTCGCCGATCGGTGGCGGCCACTGGGGTTGGCGCAGTTCGGCTCGGTCGAGTGGACGCCGGGCAGTGTCACCGGCGCCCCGCTGATCGACGACGCGGTGGCTCACTTCGAGTGCCGGGTCTGGCGGACGTACGACGGCGGTGATCACACGATCTTCCTGAGCAGCGTGGTGTCGCTGCGTTGGGAGAGCACCGGTGACGTGTTGGTCTTCGTCAACGGGCAGTTCCGTGGCATGACCGAGCCGGCGGCGGTGCCCGAGCCGAGCGAGGCGGCGACATGACGCTTACCGCGTCGCGGCGGCGGCCGCCCGGACCACCGTTCTGGGCGGCGCCGAAGCTGCTCTGGAAGCTCGGCCGGGACCGGCTCGGGCTGATGTCGTCGGCAGCCGAGGCCTTCGGTGACGCGGCCCGCATCGCGATCGGCCCGAAGGTCCTCTTCTTCTTCAACCACCCCAACCACGCCAAGCATGTGCTCGCCGACAACCCGGACAACTACCACAAGGGCGTCGGGCTGGCCCAGGCCAAACGGGCCCTCGGCGACGGGCTGCTCACCAGCGAGGGCGACCTGTGGCGCAAGCAGCGACGGGTCATCCAGCCGGTGTTCCAGCCCAAACGGATCGCCCGGCAGGCCGACGTGGTGGCCGAGGAGGCCGGTCGGTTCGTGGACCGGTTGCGTGGCCACATCGGGCGAGGTCCGGTCGACATCGCGGGCGCCGCCACCGGGCTCACCCTCGGTGTGCTCGGCCGTACCCTGCTCGACGCGGATCTCGGCGGGCTCGGCGACGTCGGCGGGTCCTTCGAGGCGATGCAGGACCAGGCGATGTTCGAGATGGTCACGATGAGCGCGGTGCCGATGTGGGTGCCCCTGCCGCACCAGGTGCGGTTTCGCCGCGCCCGCCGTCACCTGCAGACGGTTGTCAACGAGTTGGTCGATGCGCGCGGCGGCCGGCTCGACGGCGACGACGCCCTGAGCCGGCTGATCCAGTCGACGAACGCCGAGCCCGACGCCGCGGTCGGGCAGCGGCGGTTGCGCGATGAGTTGGTCACCCTCTGCCTGGCCGGTCACGAGACGACGGCCAGCACCCTGAGCTGGACGTTCCACCTACTCGACGAGAACCCGGCCGTCTGGGAGCGGCTGCGGGCCGAGGCGCTGTCGGTGCTCGGGGAGCGACAGCCCACGTTCGACGACCTGCACCGCCTGCGTTACACCACGACGGTGATCGAGGAGGCGATGCGTCTGTACCCGCCGGTGTGGATGCTTTCCCGCATTCCGCAGAAGGCGGACACCATCGGCGGGTACGACGTGCCGGCCGGGGTCGACGTGCTGATCTGCCCGTACACCCTGCACCGCAACCCGGAGTTCTGGCCGGAGCCCGAACGGTTCCGCCCGGAGCGGTTCGACAAGGACGGCACTGCCTCGCGACCCCGGTACGCCTACATCCCGTTCGGCGCCGGCCCGCGGTTCTGCGTCGGCAACAACCTGGGGATGATGGAGGCGGCGTTCGTGGTCGCCATGGTCGCGCGGGAACTGCGGCTGGCCAAGGTGCCGGGATACCGGGTGGTGCCCGAGCCGATGCTGTCGCTGCGGGTTCGCGGCGGGTTGCCGATGACCGTGCACGAGGCATAGCGGGATCGGATCGGGCTGCGGGGGCCCCCGGGGGGGACCGAACCGGGGGGGGCCCCCGGGGCCCCCCCCCCCCGAGCGGGGAACCCCCCCCCCCGGCCACGCCAGGGTAAAGGCCGGGCACCAAAA